>NZ_JBFTNH010000002.1:0-407568 GCF_056397385.1 Pseudomonas sp. 05N36
CTTTCAACTTTCAACTCCTTCAGGCTTCGATGAACTGAAGCGTAACCGCTGTCGAAAACTGCGTAACTCTTTGTTTATCAAGGAGTTTTCCGTTTCGACTGCGCCGGAAGTGGGGCGAATTATAGACTTCCAGAATCTGCCGTCAACACTTAATTTGGTATTTCTATCAGAAATCGAAAAACGGCACTCGTTACGGGCTATATATAGAAGCGCCAACAAAGAGTGCGCAGTATATTGCTCAACACCTAGTAGCTAAGCATGATATGCCAGCCGTACACTCTCTCGCCTCTCACTTCGGACGACGCCACGCAATGAATGACCAGCCCCGCAGCCTTGCATCGACTCTGTTCCCGGTTGGCCTGCTATTAGTAGCCATGGCGTCGATCCAGTCTGGAGCCTCCCTGGCAAAAAGCATGTTCCCGATAGTCGGGGCGCAAGGGACGACCACCCTGCGACTGGTTTTCGCCAGCGTGATCATGTTGCTGCTACTGCGCCCCTGGAAGGCCAGGCTGACTGCCAAGTCGCTGCGCACCGTCATCGTCTACGGCATGGCGCTGGGTGGCATGAACTTCCTCTTCTATATGTCGCTCAGGACCGTCCCACTCGGAATTGCCGTTGCTCTGGAGTTCACGGGCCCGCTGGCAGTGGCCATTTATGCCTCACGCAAGGCGATCGACTTTCTGTGGATCGGTCTGGCTATCGTCGGTTTGTTGCTGCTAATACCTACAGACGCGGCAAACACGAGCATTGACTTCATAGGCGCCGGTTATGCACTGGGCGCCGGGGTGTGCTGGGCGCTGTACATCCTGTTCGGTCAGAAAGCCGGGGCTGATAATGGCGTCCAGACCGCCGCGCTGGGTGTCATGATTGCAGCACTCTTCGTTGCGCCTATTGGCATCGTCCATGCCGGATCCGCCTTGCTCACACCATCACTGATCCCCATCGCTATTGGCGTAGCCATTCTGTCCACTGCCCTTCCGTACACCCTGGAGATGATCGCCCTCACCCGAATGCCGGCGCGAACCTTCGGCACACTGATGAGCATCGAGCCAGCTTTCGGCGCATTGTCCGGGCTGCTGTTTCTGCACGAATACTTGTCCCTGGCACAGTGGATGGCAATCACTTGCATCATTCTGGCGTCCGTGGGCGCGACCATGACCATGCGCAGTGAGTCCAAGCCTTTGGTAGCGGTAGATTGATACGCGCTTTTACGAAGGTCTGGTATTTACCGCTCAATTGAGCCATGTTTAGCCACAACTCAATGTCAGACATGGACTTTTTCGGATAGGGATATCACTAACGATAAAAACGAAAGCACATGCTGCCAGACTCGGGCGCCAGACCCGAGACCGTAATAGGGATTGGAATGAAACGATTTTTGGTATTGCTTGTTGTACTGGCCATTACGGGTTGCGCTGCGACCTCCAGGACTGAGGTCAAGCGCGGAAAAAAAGGCCTGCACATTAACTGCTCAGGCCTCTCTTCTTCCTGGGACAAATGCTACGACAGCGCGGCCAACTCATGCGGGGCCAATGGCTACAAGGTGCTCGCCAAATCCGGAGACGCCGTGGAAGACCCGGGTGACTATCCGTTTGGTCTCAACCCTGCCGGCTATACCAGCCGTAGCATGATCGTCATCTGCAAGTAACCAGGCGCGCCCTTATTCAGCGCCTTGACCGCCGATGAGCTCGATAACCAGTCGGCCCTGCGCTTCACCCGCAGCTTGCAGGTCATAGGCGGCCTCGGCGGTTTGCAGCGTGAACCGCCGGGGATCGAGCAAAGGCTTCAACAACCCTGCTTCAATCAACTTCGCGGCCTCGCCAAGAATCTGCCCGTGCCGCTCGCGACCGTTGCCGGTCAGCAAAGGCAGCAACGTGAAGACACCCGAATAACTCGCCGCCCGAAACGACAATGGCGCCAGACTGTGTTGCCCCCAGCCGAGACAGCTCAACACGTGCCCCTGATAAGTGCGCACAGCCTTGAACGACGCATCCAGCGTCTCGCCTCCGACAGTGTCATAAACGATATCGAAACCCTCCCCCGCCGTATGTTGCTGTACGTACTGTTCAACCGATTGTTGGCGGTAGTCGATAAAGGTCGCGCCGAGACTTTCGATAATCGCCTGATGCCTCGCCGCCCCCGTGGCAAATACCTCCGCACCGAATGCCCGAGCCAACTGAACCGCCACATGCCCGACGCCACCAGCACCACCCTGGATCAATACCTTGTGGTCAGTCTGAACCCGGGCGCGATCCAGCAAGCCTTCCCACGCGGTGATCAATACCAGCGGCAGCGCTGCCGCCTCGGTCATGCTCAGATTGATCGGTTTGCGCGCCAGCAACCGCGCATCAACAGCTGCGAATTGCGCCAGTGAGCCTTGCTGACCGCCAATCCCGGTCGCCATGCCATACACCTGATCGCCGACCTGCCAATCGCTGACCCCGTCACCGAGCGCTTCGACAATTCCCGCCAGATCCATCCCCAACACCGCCGGTAATGGCTGACGGGCGTGAGCGGCCTCCCCGGCGCGGATTTTCCCATCCAATGGATTCACCCCACTGGCGAAGATTCTGACCAACACCTGCCCCGCTTCAGGCACGGGCTTAGGGATAGAGGCCAAACGAAGCGGTGCATTGGCCGAGTCGACGATCAGGGCGAGCATTTCAAGTGAGTCAGTCATTTCGCAATCTCATGTCAGTGGAGAGTTGCGTTGATCATCCGCCCGCCAATTCATGCCGATAAGACGCTATATAGCTATAGTGACCATGCCTATTTGGCATCAATGAGAAAACCCTTGGACAAACTCAATGCAATGGCGGTTTTCGTAAGAGTAGTCGAGCGCGGCAGTTTCTCTGCTGTCGCTCGGGAACTGCAGACCAGCCAACCGACCATCAGTAAAATCCTCCGGGCGCTGGAAACAGACCTTGGAGGCAAGCTGATTGCCCGCAGTACTCGCCAGCTGTCGCTGACCGACGAAGGCCAGCGTTACTACAACGAATGCCGACAGATTCTTGCGGCGGTCGACGCAGCCGAACACAGCTTTCAGTCCGGACGGGAAGCGGTCGCCGGGCCTTTGCGAGTGGGCTCCTCCGTCAGTTTCGGGCGATTGCAGATTGCTGCGCGACTGCCGGATTTTCTCGAGCGCTATCCACACGTAGAAATAGATTTACAGCTCAGCGATCAGAATCAGGATCTGGTGAGCGAAGGCCTGGACGTCACGTTACGCATTGGCGAGTTGAGCGATAGTGGTTTGATTGCCCGGCAGATCGGCACCACCCATCGAGTCACCGTTGCCARCCCCGACTATCTGGCTCGCCGTGGCCGACCACACACACCGGAAGAACTGAGCCAGCATAACTGCCTGCTGTTCAACCTGCTGAGCAGCCAGAATCAGTGGATCTACGAAAAAAACGCTCAGCGCTACAACGTGCGGATCAAAGGCAACGCCCAGAGCAACAGTTCGGAGGCCATACGCGAGATGGTATTGGGCGGGCTAGGCATTGCGCTGTCGCCGGTGTGGTTGTTCAGCGAAGATTTGAGGGGCGGTCGGGTGACCGCGATCTTGCAGGACTATCGCGCACAACCGTTGCCGATCCATGCAGTGTCCCCGGCCAATCGTCGCCAGTCGGCCAGGGTCAAGGCGTTCGTCGACTATATGAGCGAAGCACTCGCCCACGCACCCGAGCTTGCGCCGCCGTCCGAAGACTGACGGCGCACCAGCGACTCAGATCGCCGCGGTTCGGGTGTTCAACCACGCCAGTGCAGCACCATCGAGCAACGGACTCAAACGTTCACGAACTTGTGCGTGGTAAGCGTTAAGCCACTCGCGCTCGTCCTGAGTCAGCAACGAAGGCTCCAGACAACGGGTGTCGATCGGGCACAAGGTCAGGGTTTCGAACTTGAGAAACTCGCCAAACTCGCTGCTGCCGGCCTCGCGGTTCAACACCAGGTTCTCGATCCGCACGCCCCAGCGACCTGGACGATAAGTGCCCGGCTCGATCGAGGTGATCATCCCCGGCTGCATCGCGGTTTGCGGCGCCGGTGCGGCTTGGTAGGCAATCACTTGCGGGCCTTCGTGAACGTTCAGGAAGTAGCCGACGCCATGCCCTGTGCCGTGACCATAATCCACGCTCTCTGCCCAGATCGGCGCACGCGCGATAGCGTCGAGCAACGGCGAAAGAATGCCGCGCGGGAACTGCGCACGGGACAAGGCAATCACGCCCTTGAGGACGCGCGTACAGTCGCGTTTCTGCTCGGCGGTCGGCGTACCCACCGGCACCATCCGCGTAATGTCGGTGGTGCCGCCCAGGTACTGGCCGCCGGAGTCGATCAGCAACAAGCCATCACCCTCGATCACCGCGTGTTCTTCTTCGGTCGCGTGGTAGTGCGGCATCGCACCGTTGGCGTTGAAGGCGGCAATGGTGTTGAAACTCAGCGACACATAACCCGGGCGACGGGTACGGGCAGCGGTCAGGTGTTCGTCGATGGTCAGCTCGGTGATGCGTTCACGACCGAGGGCGCTGTCGAGCCAGGTAAAGAACTCGCAGAGCGCCGCGCCGTCCTGTTCCATGGCCTGACGGATGTGTTCGGCATCGGCGAGACTTTTCTGCGACTTGGCGAGGGTCGTCGGGTTCAGCCCTTCAATCAGCTTCACGCCACTGCCGAGGTTATTCAGCAAACCGCTAGTCACCCGCGCTGGGTCGACTTGCAGGCTGGCACCATTTGGCACGGCAGCCAGCGCCGGGGCCACTTCGCTGTAGTCGCGCAGGGTAACGCCGTCCTGCTCGAGGATCGCGCGCAATGGCGCATCGACCTTGCTCAGCGCGACAAACAAGGTTGCCTGCTGCTGGCTGATCAGGGCGAAGGACACGAATACCGGGTTGAACGACACGTCGCCGCCGCGCAGGTTGAACAGCCAGGCGATGTCGTCGAGGGTGGCGATGAAGTGCCAATCGGCACCGCGCGCTTTCAGGCTTTCACGCAATTTGGCGAGTTTCTCGCCACGGCTGACGGTGGCCTGCGGCGGCAAGTGCTGATAGATCGGTTGGTTCGGCAGGCTTGGGCGATCGCTCCAGACTTCGTTCAACAGATCGATATCGGTGCGCAGCCGTGCGCCCCGCTCCTCAAGCTTGCTGCTCAGTGAGCGTGCCGACGCTACGGCCATCACTGCGCCGTCGACCGCAACCACAGCCCCTTCCGGAGTTTGCTCGGCCAGCCAGTCCAGCGGGCCGGGTTGACCAGGCTGCAGTTTTACCAACTCGATGCCGCTGCCCTTGAGTTCCTTGGTCGCCTGTTCCCAGTAGCGACTGTCGGCCCAAACGCCCGCGAAGTCCTGGGTGACGATCAACGTGCCGACCGAGCCATGAAAGCCCGACAGCCATTGCCGCCCCTGCCAGTAACCCGGCAGGTACTCCGACAAATGCGGATCGGCCGACGGCACCAGCAGGGCGTGGATGCCCTCCCGGCTCATCAGCTCGCGGGTATGCGCCAGGCGCTGAGGAACCGTTCCATGGGTCAAAGGCTGCGTACTCATCATGTCTCCTGCTAACCACTTTAATTTTGTTATAGGGCGCTGACTTTTGGTCTGCGCATCAGGATTGGGCGGTAGCCCAGAACGCCGGTGCACTGGCGGTTGCTGCTTTAATCAACTGTGCGGCCTGATCGACGTCCTGCTCGGTGGTGAAACGCCCGAGACTCAAGCGAATGGTCCGCCCCGCTGCCCGCGCGTCATGCCCCAGGGCCAGCAGTACATGGGAAGGCGCATTGCTCGCGGAGTTGCAGGCCGACGTCGCCGAAAAGGCGATCGAAGCACTCAAGGCCTGGGAATTGAACTCACCCTCATTGAAGGTCAGGCTCAGGGTATGGGGAATGCGTTGGGTCGGACTGCCGTTCAAGCGTAGACCGGTAATACCGCTGAGTTGCCCAAGCAAGCGCTCGCGCAAGCGGGCAATAGTCGCCGCCTCTTCGGCAAAGTGTTCTGCGGCCAGCGCAAAGGCTGCACCCATGGCTGCGATCTGATGCGTGGCCAGGGTCCCGGAGCGTAAACCGCCTTCGTGCCCGCCGCCATGGATCTGCGCCTGCAAGCGCTGCTGGGCACGCGGGCCGACGTAGAGCGCACCGATCCCCTTGGGACCGTAGATCTTGTGTGCGGAAAACGACATCAGGTCCACCGGCCATTGGGCCAGATCAATCGCTACCTTGCCCGCGCCCTGTGCCGCGTCAACATGAAACAACGCACCGTGCTCACGCACCCGCTGACCGATGGCCGGGATGTCGTTGACGGTACCGAGTTCGTTGTTGACCAGCATCAGCGACACCAGAAAGGTGTCTTCGCGCAACGCCTCGCTGACCGCTTGGGCAGTGATCAGACCTTCGGCATCCGGCAGCAGATAAGTCACGGCGACCCCGGCATCCTGCAATTGCCTGGCGGTATCGAGGATCGCCTTGTGCTCGATCTGGCTGGTGATGATGTGCCCGCCGGACTGGCCGCGGGCCTGGGCCACGCCTTTGAGGGCGAGGTTGTTGGATTCGGTGGCGCCGGAAGTCCAGACGATCTGCTGCGCTTGCGCGCCCACCAGATCAGCGACTTGCTGGCGCGCCTGCTCGACCGAACGCCTGGCCTGCTGGCCATAAGCGTGGGAGCTGGAGGCCGGATTGCCGAAGTTACCGCTGAACCCCAGACAGTCGACCATCACCTGAATGACCCGCTCATCCACCGGAGTGGTGGCGGCGTAATCAAAATACAAAGGACGTTTATTCATAAAAAAGACTCGCAGAGCTTGTTCCGGGATCAGGTGTATTCGCTGAAAGCGCCGCACTGGAGGTGGTGTAAAAACTGCGGGAAATCAGCAATACCTGATCGGATGCCGTTAAAGAAGTACGACTTCATTTCAAAGTGCGTAGGAACGCTCCTGAAGTCGAGCTTAACAGGCATCGGACACCGGGTTGAAGCGCAAGTCAGCTAAAGCTTTCGTGCAGCATCGGATACAGCGAAGCGACCAGCAGCAGGGCCATGCCCCAGTTGAACACCCGCAACCAGCGCCGATCACGCAGGACATTGCGCAACAGGCTGCCGCAAGCCGCCCAGACACTGACGCTCGGCAGGTTGATGATGGCGAATACCGCCGCGATGACGATCACATTGGTGAAATAGCCCTGCAGCGGTGTGTAGGTGCTGATTGCACCAATTGCCATGATCCAGGCCTTGGGGTTGACCCACTGAAACGCCGCCGCGCCCCAGTAGCTGATGGGCATGGCGTGACCTTGTTCGGCTTCGGGGACAGGGCCCGAATGAGCGATTTTCCACGCCAGGTACAGCAGATAGGCCGCTCCGACATAGCGCAGCACGCTGTACAGCACAGGATAGGTTTGAAACACCGCGCCCAGGCCAAAACCGACGGCGAGCACAAGGACGAAGAAGCCGCAGCTGATGCCGAGCATATGAGGGATGGAGCGGTTGAAGCCGAAATTGACGCCCGAGGCCAGCAACATCGTGTTGTTGGGGCCGGGGGTGATCGAGGTCACCAGGGCGAACAAGGCAAAACCCAGCAGTAAATCCAGCGAGAGTGTCATGGGGCGAGTCCGTCAGGGTCA
This sequence comes from Pseudomonas sp. 05N36, assembly GCF_056397385.1. NCBI lineage: Bacteria > Pseudomonadati > Pseudomonadota > Gammaproteobacteria > Pseudomonadales > Pseudomonadaceae > Pseudomonas > Pseudomonas sp. 05N36. The sequence continues at coordinate 7,594 of NZ_JBFTNH010000002.1, forward strand.
GTCAGGTGTTGACCCTATCGCAGCCCCCGTGTGAAACCCACGGACAGTTACGTGAAACTTCGAGCAGTACAGTCGCTTAGCTGGCGTGGCCGTGAACAGCCACAGCGCGCTCGGCGTTCATCTCGCCATCCTGGTCAAAACCAAAAGTTTTCTTCGACTGGCCAAGCAATTCGGCTTTTTTGGCCTGGTATTCATCAAACGACAAACCGCGACGATTCAGGGCTTCCATCGCCAGTTCCTGGGTTTCTTCGGCGGTGTACGGGCGCAATTCGGGGGCAGGATGACTGGCACAACCGGCGAGCACCGAGGCAACCAATAACAATGAGGTAGCAAGCAAATGGTTCATGGGGAGGCTTCCTGCGAGCTGGTCTTGGGCAATGGACACAGGCTACTCCCGCCCCCTGAACGACAAAAATCATCGCTCTCGATAGTCGCTATTGATCGATGCATGACCTGCCGCCCTTTTGAACGGGTCATCGAAACAAACCGCCGGTCCATCGTTGATGGCGCAACGGTGGCGATGCTGCAACCCGTCGGCCACTCGGTTGCCTTGATGGGGCTGACCTATAGTGAACCGACCGGAAATCGGCGAAGGATTTGCAACATCTACCCACAAGAATATGGAGAACGGTCATGAGCGTTAAACCCATTCCCGAGGGTTATCACAGCGTCACGCCCTACTTGGGAATCCAGAAGTCAGCCGAAGCAATCGACTTTTACAAGAAAGCCTTTGGCGCTACGGAAGTCATGCGTCTGGCGATGCCCGACGGCAGCATCGGCCATGCCGAACTGCGCATTGGCGACTGCGCCATCATGCTCGGTACACCGTGCGATCAAGGCCCGCTGAGCAACCCCGACAAATCACCGTCCGTGGGCTTGCATCTGTATGTCGAGGACGTGGACAAAAGCTACGCCCAGGCAATCAAGGCAGGTGGCACGGTGGTTTCGGAAGTGAAAGATCAGTTCTACGGCGACCGCTCTGGCACCTTGAAGGACCCCTTCGGCCATGTGTGGTTCCTGTCGTCGCGCAAGGAAAACCTGACTCAGGCGCAGATTGAAGCGCGGGCGAAGGAGATGTTCAAACAGCAGTAACCCCCTCCCCCCGCAGGACGCGGCGTCGCCCGCCCAAAAGCTTCCTCTGTGAAGCCACGGGCGATGCCGTCCGCGCTTACAAAAACCCTCAAGAAAACCTGAAGACCCGAGTGCTAGTCTGCCCAACGCACCCTAGGGATAGACAAGGAACAGGTCTTCAGCATGAGTGACTACATCAAACTGAACAAAGCCAACTGGGACGAACGCGCCCCGTTGCATGCCGCCTCAACCGAATATGGGACTCAGACTTTCATCGACGACGCCTATCACCTCTCCGACGTCGTGCGCTTCGACGTACCGTTGTTGGGGGATATCTCGGGCTTTCGCGGCGTGCATCTGCAATGCCACATCGGCACCGACACGCTCTCGCTGGCCCGCCTCGGTGCGCAAATGAGCGGGCTCGACTTCTCACCGGCCGCCATCGTCCAGGCACGCGCGTTGGCCGAGCGCAGCGGCGCGCTAATCGAGTATGTCGAATCCGAGGTTTACCACGCGGCTTCAGTATTGCCACCCGCCTCGTTCGATCTGGTGTACACCGGCATCGGCGCCTTGTGCTGGCTGCCGAGTATCGACACGTGGGCGCGCACGGTCAGCGACCTGCTCAAGCCGGGTGGACGTTTGTTCATCCGCGAGGGCCACCCGATGTTGTGGTCGATCAACGAAGGCCGCGAAGACGCCTTGTCCGTGGAGTTCCCGTATTTCGAGCGCGAAGAGCCTTTGGTCTGGGATGACGAAGGCACCTATGTCGAGACCGATGTACGGCTCAAGGCCTCCGTCACGCATGCATGGAACCACGGTCTGGGAGAAATCATCACCGCGCTGCTGACCCACGGGCTGGACATCACCGGGCTGGTGGAGCATCAAAGTATTCCCTGGAACGCCTTGCCCGGTCAGATGGTCTGCGATGACCACGGCGAATACCGTTTGAAAGAAGCCCCGTGGCGCCTGCCGCTGAGTTACACCTTGCAGGCGGTGAAACGCCGGGGCTGAGCACGGTGGCAGGTGCGCATTCCGGCCAGGGCGCGTACGTACTGGTTTACCTGCTCTGGAAACGCATCAGCGCTCCAAGGAGTTACACCGTTGGGTGGATGTTCATGAGGGTGGTGCCAGCGATTTCTCCATAGGGATCGCCGTAAGCCCGGCGATGCTGAAGGTTTGTGCACATTGCCGGAACCCAAGGTGCTGGAAAAAGTCCTCGCCGGTACGGGTGCTGTTCAGTCGTGCCTGAGTGAAGCCCTGGTCGAGCAGCCAGCCTTCCAGGCCCTGGATCAACGCCTGCCCGGCACCCCGGCGAAACCATTCGGGCAGAACATAACAAAAGGCAACTTTACCGCTGACAGCGGCCATGGCCACGCCAATCGGTTTGTCGTCCAGCAGCGCGAGGTTCAGGTACAGGCGTGGATCTGCCAGCCAGGGCTGTACATGCTCAACGGTTTTGTTGTGGGTCCAGGCCGCAACGACTTTCGGGTCATTGCGGTGATCTGCAGCGCACCCGACCTTGATCGAGCGCTCGACGATCCGGCTGATAATCCCCGCATCCGCGGGCCCGGCCTTGCAAATATGTACGGAAGCATCCATAGCGCTATCACCTCAATCCATTGAGTCAAAGCTGCGAGGGACGATAGCGCCGCAAGGGCCGGGTGGCTAATGGAGAGAAGTTACATTTGATGTGCGACATCGAACTCATGTGGGAGCGAGCCTGCTCGCGATAGCGGTCTGTCAGTCACATTGATGCTGGATGTGCCGCCGCCATCGCGAGCAGGCTCGCTCCCACAAGGGGGTCTGTGGTGTTTGTCAGGCTGACTGCAACGGCATTGTCAGTTCAACCCGCAAGCCGTCGGCACGACTGTCGAAATGCAACACGCAGCCGCAGCGCTGGACGATCGCCTGGACAATCGCCAGCCCAAGTCCGCAACCGGTGCTTGAGCCGTTGCGCCAGAATCGCTGGGTCAGGTGTTGCAGGTCATCGGCGGCAATGCCAGGGCCATGGTCGCGCACTTGAAAACGCACGCGATTACCCGTGGTTTCAAGGCTCAGTTCCACCGTCGCCTCCGCCGGGGTGTGACGCAAGGCGTTGTCCAACAGGTTGCGCAAGGCGGCAATCGACAGCACGGCGGGCATCTGCACCGGTGCCTGTGAGTAATTCGCCGGCAAGTGCAGTTTGATTCGCTGACGATCACCGCTGGCCGCGTCCTGAATCGCCAAACGAGCCACCTCTTCGGCGCTGCACTGCACGCCGTCGTCGAACGACAGACTGCCTTCAACCCGCGCCAGCAACAGCAATTGCTCAAGCGTGCGGTGCAAGCGATCGGCGCCTTCCTCGGCGCGGGCCAGGGACTGATCGCGGGCGGTGCCTTCGGTCATGCGCGCCACTTGCAGGTGTGTCTTGATCGCCGTCAACGGGCTACGCAGCTCATGAGCGGCATCGCCCGTCAGCCGTCGCTCACGCTCGATGGCCTTGCCGATTCGTTGGAACAGCTGATTCTGGGTTTCCAGCAACGGTTGCAGTTCGCTCGGCAGCGGATGGATTTGCAACGGCTCAAGGGAGTCGGCGCTGCGGCGCATCAAGGCATCGCGCATGCGATTCAGCGGTGCCAGGCCTTGGCCGATCCCCAGCCAGAGCAGCCACAGGCAACCGAGCAACGCAACGCCCACCGGCACCGACGCGGCCAGCAGCACCGACATGTTCAGTGCTTCGCGCTCGACTTGCCGGTCGGCCGTGGTGATGCGTACATCACCGCGAGCCAGGGTGAAACTGCGCCAGCGCGCACCGTCGATCATCTGGTCATGGAAGCCCATCTTTTCCGCTTCCAGGGTTTGCTCGGGAGTGCTGTGACTGCGGGCAAGAATCTCGCCCCGCAAGGAGCTGACCTGACAGGCCATGCCCCCCGGAATATTCAATTGCTCGGCACTGAAATGCGTGCCATCACCCTTGCTCGGCAGTGCCGGTAATTGCTCGAGCAACCCGGCGACCATGCGCGCGGATGCCACCAGCCGTTGGTCGAGGGAAAACATCATCTGATTGCGCAGGTCGCTGAGCATCCAGGCCGCGGCCAGGGCCCAGATCAGCGCGAAGGCCGCGCCGAGGGTCAGACTCAGGCGCAAACGCAAACTCATCACTTCGATTGCTCTCCGCCATCCGCCGGCCCGAGGCGATAACCCAGCCCGCGCACGGTTTCAACGATGCCGTTGCCGAGTTTACGTCGCAGGTGATGGATATGAACGTTGAGGGCGTTACTTTCCAGTTCATCGTTGAATCCGTAAACGCTGTCCTTGAGTTGCTCGGTCGACAGCACCCGGCCACGGTTGTGCAGCAAGGCTTGCAACAACGATTGCTCGCGGCGCGACAGGTCTACCGGTTGACCGGCAAGCAGCGTTTCGCGGCTGCTCGGGTCGTAAGTCAGGGCGCCATGCTCGATCAGATTGACGCTGCGCCCCGCCACCCGTCGCAACAAGGTGTGCAGACGCGCAGCCAATTCACGCAGGTCAAAGGGCTTGAGCAGATAGTCATCGGCGCCCGCTTGCAGGCCATCGACGCGGTCGGTCACCGAATCGCGTGCGGTCAGAATCAGCACCGGAATCTCCAGGCCGTGATGACGCAACTGCTGCAGCAGCTTCAGACCGTCTTCGTCCGGCAGGCCCAGGTCGAGCACCATCACGTCGAACTCGGCAACTTTGAGCATCGCCCGGGCGGCCGAGGCCGTGGCGACATGCTCCACCGTCAGGCCCTGGGCCGTGAGGCCGGCAACGATGCCGCTGGCGATCAGCTCATCGTCTTCGCAAACCAGTACGTGCATGCTGAACTCCATAAAAAGCACGATTCAAACAAGCCGACATTAAGTCGCGATTATGTCCGGGACCGCGGCGGGAGAGAAGCACGAATTCCCAGCCCCGCCTTCCCTGCATTGAAGGTCGAGTGCATGCCATCAACGCCAGGCCCACCCGACAACTAAACATCAATTCAACAGCACAACTAAACTCCTCTTCCAACATCGAAATAAATCCATATAAAAAACAAAACACGGTATCCAGATCTGACGGTAGTCTTAAAACAGAAACATCAAAACAAACACCCTACAGTTAAAGGATACTGAAAGTGCCAACACTAAAAAACTTTGTCGCCGTCGATTGGCGCGCCGGAAAAGACCTCATCTACTTTTTCTTCAAGGATACCAACACCTACTCCCGCTTCAACATTGGCGACAACAAAGTTCCGAATGGATACCCAACAGCGGTCAACGGCCGTTGGGGGGATTTCGACAAACATGTTAAAAACCTTCGCTTTGGATTCAACACCACCGGCATCATGTCAACAACCCCGGAAGCCGACAAAACTGACGCAGACATTTTATGGCTATTCTATTACGAGGGCGACACCCCAATGGTCTGTGAATACAATCAGGACACCGACAGTGTCAATAGCACACGGCGTGTACAAGACTCGCGATGGTGGCAACTGCTCCCTTATTTTGACCGCATTATCACCGGCACATGGTGGCAGCTATACGGTCGCCTTCCTTTATTTCGGTTCCTCATGAATGACGGACACTTCATCAACCTTGATTTTAGTAAAAACAAATTAACACACGAGGCGATTACGAACACAAGCTGGCCGGGACTCCAAGACTACAAAGATCGAATTATTACAGCCGCGCAAAACGATCGAACCTTTGCAGACAGTTATTACTATATTTTCCTGACCCATAATGAATACATAAGATACAACATCCACGAAAACCGGGCCGAGACCGGCCCGCGCGCAGTCGATGAAGAGTCCTGGCCAGGGCTATTGCGAAACTGAGAGTACGTCGGGACCCGCTGCTTGCCAGGCGGGCACTGCCCATGGGTGCGGTTAATCATCGGTTAATCGCCACCCATCATCGTGCACCCTACTTGCACCGCGATAAGGCTTACCCATGCGTCGTCTGTTCCTACTGTTTTTTCTTTTCATCGCAGGGCTGGCCCAGGCGGCGTCGAACCCGTTCGACACCAAACCGGATTTCCTGCCGGTCGGCAAAGCCTTTGTTTTTACCTCCGAACACCTTGAGTCAGGCGAAACCCAGCTCTTCTGGCAAATCGCCGACGGCTACTACCTGTATCAGCAACGGATGAAATTCGACGGTTTGCCCGACGCGCATAAACCGCCGCTGCCGGTGGGTGAAGCCCACAGCGACGAGTTTTTTGGTGATCAGCAGATTTATCGCCAGGGCCTGGAGTTGAAAATCCCGGCCGGCGCCAGTGGCCAGATCAAAGTGGGGTTTCAGGGCTGTGCCGATGCCGGCTTGTGTTATCCGCCGCAAACTCAGGTGATTGATCTGGGTGGCGGCGCAGCGGCGGTCAGCGCAAGTGAAGCACCGGATCAAGCCTTGGCCAACGGTCTGCAACAGCGCGCGTTAGGCTGGAGTTTGTTGGTGTTCTTCGGTCTGGGGCTGTTGCTGGCTTTCGCGCCTTGCTCGTTGCCGATGCTGCCGATTCTCGCCGGTTTGATCGTCGGCAGCGGCGCCAGTCCGAAGCGCGGTTTTGCTTTGGCCGGCAGCTACGTGGTCAGCATGGCGCTGGTGTACGCGGCGCTGGGCGTGCTGGCCTCATTGCTCGGTGCGAACTTGCAGGCATTGTTGCAGAACGTCTGGTTACTCGGCAGTTTCGCCGTGGTGTTTGTGTTGTTGTCATTACCGATGTTCGGTTTCTTCGAACTGCAACTGCCAGTCGCGCTGCGTGACCGTCTGGAAAACGCCAGTCGCAAGCAAGGCGGCGGCAGCCTGATCGGTGCCGGGGTGCTCGGCGCCTTGTCCGGTTTGCTGGTCGGCCCGTGCATGACCGCGCCCCTGGCCGGGGCCTTGCTGTACATCGCCCAAAGCGGCAACGCACTGCACGGCGGGCTGATCCTGTTCGCCATGGGCATCGGCATCGGTTTGCCGCTGTTGTTGCTGGTGACCGTCGGTAACCGCTTCCTGCCTAAACCCGGCACCTGGATGAACTTGCTCAAAGGCATCTTCGGCTTCCTGTTCCTCGGCACCGCGCTGGTGATGGTGCGGCCGGTGCTTGATGAATCACTGTGGATCGGCTTGTGGGGCGCGCTGTTGTTGATCATCGCCTACAGCGCCTGGCGCCAGACCGGCGGATTCGGCCGCGCCGCCCATGTGTTCGGTGGCATGGCGCTGCTTTCCGGGTTGTGGGGCAGCCTGCTGTTGATCGGTGCCGCGGGTGGCAGTGATGACCTGTTCAATCCGTTGCAGGTTTACAGTGCACAGGCGTCGACCCGCGTCGGCGGCACCGCGGCCGACGACGCCTTCATCACCGTCAAGGATCCCGTCGCGCTGCAACGCGAACTCGACGCTGCTCGCGCCCAAGGCCAATGGGTGCTGCTGGACTACTACGCCGACTGGTGCGTGTCGTGCAAGATCATGGAGAAACAGGTGTTCGGCAAACCCCAGGTAGTGGACGCGCTGAAAGATGTCCGCTTGCTGCGTCTGGACGTGACCGCCGACAATGCCGCCAGCCGTGAATTGCTCGGCCGTTATAAAGTGCCGGGGCCGCCAAGCCTGTTGTGGATCGGCACCGACGGCATCGAGCGCCGCAGCCAGCGCATCACCGGTGAGGTCGATGCTGCCGGTTTCCTCCAACGCTGGAACATGACTCGGGACGCTCGTTGATGCTGACCTTTACCCTCGGCACCTTTGCCATTGCGCTCAACCACCTGCTGCTGATCAGTGCCCTGGCACTGGCCACCCTGGTCGGCTGGCGGGTGGCCAAGCGCGGTGGCGAGAACCCCGAGTCGGTGCTATTCAGCCTGTTCCTGCTGGGTTTGCTCGCGGCCAGAGTGGGTTTCGTGCTGTCCTACTGGGCCCACTACCGTAATGACCCGTGGCAGATCATCGACCTGCGCGATGGCGGTTTCCTCGCCTGGCCCGGGGTGATTGCCCTGCTGCTGGCAACACTGTTGCGGGGCTGGCGCCGACCGGCGCTGCGCAAACCGTTGGGCTTTGGTGTCGGCAGCGGCCTGTTGTTCTGGTTGCTGGCGAGTTTCTCCCTGAGCCTTTACGAACAAGGTACGCGCCTGCCGGACATCGTCTTGCGCAATGCCGCCGGCGAAACCGTGCAACTGAGCGATTATCAGGGCGGTCCATTGGTGATCAACCTGTGGGCCACCTGGTGCCCGCCTTGCCGGCGTGAAATGCCGGTGCTGGAGATCGCCCAGCAACATCGGCCCGACCTGACCTTTCTGTTCGTCAATCAGGCCGAAAGCATGCAAAGCGTCAGTACCTTCCTCGCGACCCAGGGCCTGAGCCTTTCCAATGTGCTGTTCGATGGCGGCGGTCGCCTGAGTCAGGCCGTCGGCTCCATGGCGCTACCGACTACGCTGTTCTATAGCGCCGAAGGCCGAATGCTCGGCAGCCACCTGGGTGAATTATCGGAAGCCAGCCTGGCCCGCGCCCTGGAAAACTTCGACTCCCCAACTTCAGCCATACAGGCCACACCCTCAAGGAAACTGCCATGCCCCGCCTCCGCCACCTGCTGACGCTATCCCTGGGCGCAGCGCTGCTGCAAATCCCGATGCTGCAGGCCGAAGAACTGCCTGCGGCGATCCGCAAGATCGAAGAAAAAGGCGCGAAAATCATMGGCAGTTTCGATGCGCCTGACGGTCTGCGTGGTTATGCGGCGCAGTATCAGAATCGCGGCATGGCCTTGTACCTGACGCCCGATGGCCAGCATGTGCTGCTCGGCAACCTGTACGACGCCGATGGCAAGGACCTGAGTGCCGAGCCGCTGCAAAAACTGGTCTATGCGCCAATGGCCAAGGAAGTCTGGGCGAAGATGGAAGCCAGCAACTGGATCGCCGACGGCAGCAAGGATGCACCGCGCACCGTCTACCTGTTCAGCGACCCGAACTGCCCTTACTGCAACATGTTCTGGGAACAGGCCCGGCCGTGGGTGAAGGCCGGCAAAGTGCAGCTGCGGCACATCATGGTCGGGATCATCCGCGAAGACAGCCCCGGCAAATCCGCTGCCCTGTTGGCCAGCAAAGACCCGGGCAAGGCCCTGGAGGAACACGAAAAGGCCGGTAAGCAAAGCTCGCTGAAAGCGCTGACAAGCATTCCCGCCGCGATCCAGGCCAAACTCGACGCCAACATGAAGTTGATGGAAGAGCTCGAGTTGTCCGCCACTCCGGCCATCTTCTATATGGACGACAAGGGTGAGTTGCAACAACAGCAAGGCGCGCCGTCACCGGAAAAACTGGTGAAGATTCTTGGGCCGAAGTAGTTTTTTGCCGTCAGAGTGTTGGTGGTCTCACCGACGCCATCGCGAGCCTGCTCGCGATGGCATCTGGATGATCGACTAAGTTCTCTCAGCCAGAAACTTCAGCAGCGCCTCGGTGACAAACTCAGGATTCTCCAGGTTCGAAATGTGCCCTGCCTCCGGCACCAACAGATAAGGACAACCGATCAACTCGGCCATTTCCCTGGTTTCCGACGGTGGCCGCGGTTTGTCCTGATCACCGCACATCAGCAACGTGGTTTCAGGATTCAGTTCGCCCAGACGCGGCAACAGATCATCACGACCAAACGTAATACGGCCCATCGGCACAATGCTTTCACGCAAACGCTCAGGCGGCAGCGCAGCCAGCCTGGCACGGAAATCCTGATAGAGCGCCGACTGAGGGTCGATGCCCGGGCGGAAGAAAATCGGTACCACGATATCCAGTAACTGCGGCGAGATCACACCACTGTCTTCGATTTGCTTGAACAACGAGAAGTAGTACTGGCGAGTCGGTTCCGGCTCGACACCAACATAGGTGTCCATCAGCACCAGCCCGTTGAGGCGCTGCGGGGCCGACAGCGCCAGACGCACGCCCCACATGCCGCCGACCGAAAGACCGACCAGGCTGACGCGATCAATATCCAGATGATCAAGTAGCGCCAGCACCTGCCGCGCCTGATCATCCAGCGAAGTCATTCCCGCAGGTAGCGGCCCGGACTCCCCGTGCCCCCACAGGTCCAGGGCAATCACCCGAAAGTGTTGCGACAACGCTGCAATCTGCGGTGCCCACATGGCCTGGTCCCACAAATAACTGCCGGCCAACAGCACCGCAGGGCCAGTACCTTGGTCAACGTAGTGAAGCGCTTGTCCATCAATCGTAGCGAAGGGCATCAACTGCCTCCTTTCTGATATGGGTCCATCAAAAAACACGGGCAGCCTGAGCCGGTCAGTTTCTTCAGTCAATGCGCAAGGTATTGGCGATGCGGCGAATCCGCCACTGTTTCCGGGAGCCATTCACCCATGAGAACAGATGACGTAGAGAAATAGTTAGTTCGCTGACTGCTGCAAAACCGCGTTCCAGACCTGTGTGCGTGAGGCCACCAGCAAAAAACAGCCTGGAGGACAACTCCAACTCATTCTCAATTGACAATAATTACCATTAAGCCTAGCTTGTCACTCGATGCGTAGGACGGTTCCGCCCCCCCCTTGGTCGTCCTACTTTCTTTTTGCAGCAAGGTGATTTCCATGATGGAACCAGTAACCACAAGCAGGTGCGACTCACCCTTATTCCAGGCGTTCGTTGATAACCGACTGATTCTGGTCAAAATCGCTGCCCGCATTACCGGCTGCCGATCCCGCGCTGAAGATGTCGTTCAGGATGCGTTTTTCAGGCTGCAATCAGCACCGCAAATCAGCTCCCCATTCAAGGCTCAGCTCAGCTACCTGTTTCAGATCGTGCGCAACCTGGCGATTGACCACTACCGCAGACAGGCGCTGGAACAAAAGTATTCGGGCACCGAAGAAGAAGGCTTGAACGTGGTCATTCACAATGCCTCGCCAGAAACCTCGCACATCAACTTCTCGACCCTGGAAAACATCGCTGACGCCCTCGGCCAGTTACCGAGTCGCACCCGCTACGCCTTCGAGATGTATCGCCTGCACGGCGTGCCGCAAAAGGACATCGCCAAGGAGCTCGGCGTGTCGCCGACCCTGGTGAATTTCATGATCAGAGATGCTCTGGTGCATTGCCGCAAGGTTTCGGGCAAGCGCAGCGATACCTTCGCCCGCAGCTGAAAGATCGCAGCCTGTGTGTTGTGGTTCAGTTTTTTGGACCGTTCTGGAGATACCGCCTTGAACCTTACCGAGCAAGCGCAAGTTTCGGGTCAAAGGGTTGGCCTGACTTCAGCTTTTCGGCACCGGCACGATGGCAATTTTGTACGGATCGAAAATTTTCAACATCTGCCCGTTGTCCCGCAACCCCTGCAGCAACTTGCCGAAGGTTTCTGCGCTGATCGGCGCTTGTGGACGTAACAGCGCGTAATGGTGATAAACCTGATCGATGCGCTGGGATACCAGCAACTGCGGCCCGACCTTTTCATTGCGCAGCAGGTAATCGTAGAGGTACGAACGAGTGACCAGTGCGATGTCGGCACGATCACGAAGGATCATTAGAATATTGCTGTCGTGGGAAGTCGTGAGCGTCGCGTTGTAAGTATTCTTGAGAAATTGCGGGTCGTTATTGAAATTGGCGAATTCATAGTGATAACCGCTGTACAGCGCCAGACGCTTGCCTTTCAAATCGGCGAAGTAACTCTGCTGACGCTCCGGCTTGCTCTGTGCGACAAAGATTTCAGCATCTTCCAGCCCCATGTCGACGGTGCTGTGCGGGATATCCTTCCAACCCCACTCCGGGTTTTCGAAGATCGCCATGTCAGTCCGGCCATCCTGGAAATCACCGAATCGACGTTGCAGGGAGGTCGGCACGAGTTTGAACTCATAGTCGGTTTGCATCTTGTTCAGCGCCTCGACCAACTGCGGCAGCAGTCCGGTATCGTCGCCATTTTCCGGCCGAACGGTATAGGGAGGAAAATGCGCGGCGCCCACCTGCACCACTTGCGCGGCCGAAGCCGGCAGTACGGACAGCGCACCCAGCGCCATCAGCGAAATCCGTAAAGCCTTCCGAACTGGCGAAGACATCAAAACGAGCCCACCTCTAAAAATATATCGACACAACCAAACTAGGCGGTTTTATCCGCTTCGACAACTTGGTGATGGCTATTTAATCAGTTTTTGCGAAACGGTCACTTTTCTTCCAACACCAGAATCAAGGCTTCGTCGGCCAATTGATCGAGGCTCATGCTGCCATCCGCCCGAAACCAGGTGGTAGTCCAGGACAGCGCGCCAGTTAGAAAACGTCGGGTGATAAACACGTCGCCACGAATAAAACCGGCGTCTTTCGCTTCACCCAGCACTTGCAGCCAGATCTGCTCATAGATATCGCGCAGCGCCAGCACCTGGGTCTGACCTTCTTGCGAAAGCGAACGCCATTCGTAGACCAGCACCGCCATCGCTTCGCCGCTGCCGCCCATGATCGACTGCAACTCACAGCGGATCAGCGCCAGCACCCGCTCGCGCACGTTGGTCGCTTGCGCCAGGGAGGCGCGCATCAAGGCGGTGTTGTAGCGAATGGTTTCCTCCATCACCGCCCGCAGGATTTCGTCCTTGCTTTTGAAGTGATGAAAAATGCTTCCCGACTGAATCCCGACCGCACTGGCCAGGTCACGCACCGTGGTGCGCTCGTAGCCCTTGTTGCGAAACAGGTGAGCGGCCATTTGCAGCAGTTTTCCGCGAGCACTGTCGGGATCGGTCAGTTGCCCGTTGTCGACCAACTCGCGCATTACCAGCAGGGCTTTTTGCTCGTCCACCCGTTCTCTCCTACAGTCGCTCAATCAATTGTGCGATCACACCACGAATGCACTGGGTTTGCGCGGGCAATTTAAGCTGACCGGGGCAACCAAGCAAGCGCTTGGGAAGAAGATGTAATCAGCGTTTACAAACCAAGCGCTTGCTTGGTAGTCTCGAGCCACTTCTGTCGGAGGCTTGCAATGAACAAAACCGTTCGTATCGGCTGCGCCAGTGCCTTCTGGGGCGACACCTCGACCGCCGCTGCGCAGTTGGTTGAAGGTGCCCAACTGGACTATCTGGTGTTCGACTATCTGGCAGAAATCACTATGTCGCTGCTGGCCGGCGCGCGAATGAAAGATCCCCAGGCCGGTTACGCAACCGACTTCGTCGAAGTCCTCAGCCCGCTCCTCAAGCAACTTCGCGAACAGAACATCCGTGTGATCAGCAACGCCGGCGGGATCAACCCACTGGCCTGCGCAGCAGCGCTGCAAGCGGCGTGCGATAAAGCCGACGAGCCACTGAAGATCGCTGTGTTGCTCGGTGATGACCTGCAACCGCAGTTCAAACAATTGGCTACCAGCGGTGTGAAGGAAATGTTCAGCGGCGCACCCCTGCCGCCGATGTGCGTGTCGACCAACGCCTACCTGGGCGCCCCCGGCATCGTCGAGGCGCTACGCCTGGGTGCGGACATCGTTATCACAGGCCGGGTGGTCGACAGCGCCGTGGTCAGCGCGGCATTGGTGCATGAGTTCGGCTGGTCGTGGCAGGACTACGACAAACTGGCCCAGGCCGCGCTGGCCGGGCATCTCATTGAATGCGGCGCGCAGTGCACCGGCGGCAACTTCACCGATTGGCAAGAGGTGCCCGACTACGAACACATCGGTTTCCCCATCGTCGAGGTCAGCGCCAACGGCCAGTTCATCGTCAGCAAACCTGAAGGTACCGGCGGCTTGGTCTCACCGCTGAGCGTCGGCGAGCAACTGCTGTACGAAATCGGCAATCCTCGCGCCTATCTGCTGCCCGATGTGGTCTGCGATTTCAGCCTGGTCAAACTCCAGCAACACGGCAACAACGCCGTACACGTTCACGGCGCCAAAGGCTTGCCAGCGCCCCGCCAATACAAGGTCTGTGCGACCTGGCCGGACGGTTTTCGCTGCACCGCCAGTTGCCTGATCGCCGGGATCGACGCGGTGGCCAAGGCGCGCCGGGTGAGCCAGGCGATCATTGCCAAGACCTCGGAAATGTTCAGCCAACGCGGCTGGGCGCCCTACAGCGAAGTGAACATCGAGCTGCTCGGCAGCGAAGCGACCTATGGTCCACATGGCCAGCGCCAGGACAGCCGCGAAGTGGTGATCAAACTGGCGGTGCGGCACCCGGACAAACAAGCGCTGATCCTGTTTTCCCGGGAAATCGCTCAAGCCGCCACCGGTATGGCGCCGGGATTGACCGGAATCGTCGGCGGCCGGCCGAGCGTATACCCGTTGATCCGTCTGTTCTCGTTCCTGATCGACAAAAGTACCTGTGCACTGGAAATCGACCTGCAAGGCCAACGCCATCCCTGCACCCTGCCCGCCCTCGATCATCTTGACGTTGCCGACCTGCCGCTGCCCTTTGATCCGCCCAAACCCCATGGGCGAGCCGACGCCAGTGTGGCGTTGGTGAAACTTGCGGTGGCGCGCTCCGGCGACAAGGGCAATCACAGCAACATCGGCGTCATGGCCCGCGTCCCGGAATACCTGCCGTGGATCGCCGAAGCGCTGACACCTGAGGTGATCGTGGACTGGATGAGTCACGTGCTTGACCCGATCCACGGACGTGTCGAGCGCTGGTATTTGCCCGGCACCCACAGCCTGAACTTTCTCCTGGAAAACGCCCTCGGTGGCGGTGGCGTGGCCAGTTTGCGAATCGACCCGCAAGGCAAGGCGTTCGCCCAGCAGCTATTGGAAATCCAGATTCCGGTGCCGCAAGGCATCGCTGACCAAGTCAAGTAGAGGACGGTTGCCGTGGCCTTCGATTCGATATTCAAAGCCGATCTGTTTGCCGGCCAGACGATTATTATCACCGGCGGCGGCAGTGGCATCGGCCGTTGTACCGCCCACGAACTGGCGGCCCTCGGCGCGCATGTGCTGTTGGTCGGGCGCAAACCCGAGAAGCTGCAAAAGGTCGCGGCAGAAATCACCGAGGACGGTGGCAAGGCGGATTGGCAGGCCTGCGATATCCGCGAYGAGGACGCGGTTACGCAATTGGTCGGGCAACTGATCAAGGACCACGGGCCGATTCACGGCCTGGTCAACAATGCTGGCGGTCAATACCCGGCGCTCTTGGCCTCGATCAATCAGAAAGGTTTCGAAACCGTGCTGCGGACCAATCTGGTGGGCGGGTTCCTGATGGCCCGCGAAGTGTTCAATCAGTCGATGTGCAAGCACGGTGGCAGCATCGTCAACATGCTCGCCGACATGTGGGGCGGCATGCCCGGCATGGGCCATTCGGGCGCGGCACGTTCGGGAATGGACAACGTCACCAAGACCGCTGCGGTCGAATGGGGTTACGCCGGGGTGCGGGTCAATGCGGTCGCGCCCGGCTGGATTGCCTCCAGCGGCATGGACACCTACGAAGGTGCATTCAAGGCGCTGATCCCGACCCTGCGCGAACACGTGCCGCTCAAGCGGATTGGCAGCGAATCGGAAGTCAGCGCGGCGATCGTTTTCCTGCTGAGTCCGGCGGCGGCCTTTATCAGTGGCAGCACACTGCGGATCGACGGTGCGGCGAGCCTCGGCGGTCGCGCCTGGCCACTGCACAAGGCGCAGCACAGTGAATCCTTCAATGGCTTTCACCGCGCGGGCTTACCCGACGTACTCAAGGGCGAGGACTGAGCCATGCCGCAGATTGAATCGCAACTCGACATCCACAGCCCGCAGTTTGCCCAGAACCGCGAAGCGCTGTTGAGCAGCATCGAGCAGATCCGCCAGTTGGAACGCAACCTGCTGAGCAAGGCTGCCGAAGCGAAACCGAAATTCGACAAACGTGGGCAACTCCTGCCTCGCGAACGGCTGAATTTGCTGCTGGACCCCGGTGCACCGTTTCTCGAGCTGGCGAGCCTGGCCGGCTACAAACTGCACGACGACAAGGACGGCAGCCAGGCCGGTGGCGGGTTGATCGCCGGGATTGGCTACGTGTCCGGTGTGCGGGTGCTGGTGGTCGCCAACAACAGCGCGATCAAGGGCGGCACCATTTCCCCCAGCGGCCTGAAGAAGTCCCTGCGGCTGCAACAGATCGCCATGGAAAACAAACTGCCGGTAATCACCCTCGCCGAGAGCGGCGGCGCCAACCTTAATTACGCCGCGGAGATTTTCGTCGAGGGCGCGCGCAGTTTCGCCAATCAGGCGCGGATGTCGGCCATGGGCTTGCCGCAAATTACCGTGGTGCACGGTTCGGCCACCGCTGGCGGCGCGTATCAGCCAGGACTCTCGGATTACGTGGTGGTGGTGCGCGGCAAGGCCAAGCTGTTTCTCGCCGGCCCCCCGCTGCTCAAGGCCGCTACCGGCGAAGTCGCCACCGATGAAGCACTCGGCGGCGCCGAGATGCACGCGCAAATCGCCGGCACTGCCGAGTACCTGGCCGAGAACGATGCCGACGGTGTGCGCCTGGTACGCGAAATCGTCAGCCTGTTGCCGTGGAATGCGCAGTTAGCGCCACGCAGCACCGAACACTGGGACGAGCCGCTCTACCCCATCGACGAACTGCTGGGGCTGATTCCCGACGATCCGAAAAAGCCCTATGACGTGCGCGAGATCATTGCGCGCATCGCCGATGGCTCGCGCTTTCTCGAGTTCAAGGGCGAGTTCGATCAGCAAACGGTGTGCGGCCATTTGAAGATCCAGGGGCGGCCCTGCGGTTTTATCGGCAACAACGGCCCGATCACTCCGCAAGGTGCCAGCAAGGCCGCGCAGTTCATCCAGCTCTGCGACCAGAGCCAGACACCGTTGCTGTTTTTTCATAACACCACCGGTTTCATGGTCGGCACCGAGTCGGAACAGCAAGGGGTGATCAAACACGGCGCGAAGATGATTCAGGCAGTCGCCAATGCGCGGGTGCCGAAGCTGACCATCGTGGTCGGCGGCTCTTACGGTGCCGGCAACTATGCAATGTGCGGCCGCGGGCTCGACCCGCGTTTCATCTTCGCCTGGCCCAACAGCCGCACCGCCGTGATGGGCGGCGCCCAGGCCGGCAAGGTGCTGCGCATTGTCACCGAGGCCAGGCAGGCCAAGGACGGTTTGGCCCCGGACCCGAAAATGCTCGACACGCTGGAACAGGTCACCGCGCAAAAACTCGACAGCCAGTCCACCGCACTCTACGGCAGCGCCAACCTGTGGGATGACGGGCTGATTGATCCACGCGATACGCGCACCTTGCTTGGCTATCTGCTGGATATCTGCCACGAAGCCGAGGTTCGCCAGCTGCAACCGAACAGTTTTGGTATCGCACGTTTTTGAGGCTCTGATCACCACCAGGTTTAGGGAGAACAATAAAAATGATCTTCACCCAGGAACACGAAGAACTGCGCCGTACCGTACGCAATTTTGTCGACCGCGAAATCAACCCGTACGTCGATGAATGGGAAAAGGCCGGACGCTTTCCGATCCACGAGATTTTCCGCAAGGCCGGCGCACTCGGTCTGCTGGGGATTTCCAAACCGGAAAAATTCGGAGGCATGGGCCTGGACTACAGCTATTCGATTGTCGCCGCTGAAGAGTTCGGGACCATTCATTGCGGCGGGATTCCGATGGCGATTGGCGTGCAGACCGACATGTGCACCCCGGCCCTCGCCCGTTTCGGCTCCGATGAGCTGCGTGAAGAATTCCTCCGCCCGGCGATCACCGGTGAACAAGTCGGCTGCATCGGCGTCTCGGAAGTTGGTGCCGGCTCTGATGTTGCCGGGCTGAAAACCACCGCGCGCAAGGACGGCGGCGACTACGTGATCAACGGCAGCAAAATGTGGATCACCAACTCCCCAAGCGCCGACTTCATCTGCCTGCTGGCCAACACCTCGGACGACAAGGCGCACATCAACAAGTCGTTGATCATGGTGCCGATGAACAGCCCCGGCATCAGCCTCAGTTCGCCTCTGGACAAACTCGGCATGCGCAGCTCGGAAACCGCCCAGGTATTTTTCGACAACGTGCGCGTGCCGCAACGCAACCGCATCGGCCACGAAGGCGCAGGCTTCATGATGCAAATGCTGCAGTTCCAGGAGGAACGCCTGTTCGGTGCGGCGAACATGATCAAGGGCCTGGAATACTGCATCGACAGCACCATCGAGTATTGCAAGGAGCGCAAGACCTTTGGCACGGCACTGATCGACAATCAGGTGATTCACTTTCGCCTCGCCGAGCTTGCAACCGAAATCGAATGCCTGCGGGCGCTGGTCTATCAGGCCACCGAGCAATACGTCAAAGGCCAGGACGTCACGCGCCTGGCGTCCATGGCCAAACTCAAGGCCGGGCGACTGGGCCGGGAAGTCAGCGACAGTTGCCTGCAATACTGGGGCGGCATGGGCTATATGTGGGACAACCCGGTGGCCCGCGCCTACCGCGATGTGCGCCTGGTGTCGATCGGCGGCGGCGCCGACGAGATCATGCTGGGGATCATCTGCAAATTGATGGGCATCCTGCCCGGGAAGAAAAAATGACCACCTTGCCCGTTTGCCAGACCCTGCTGCTGGAACTGCACAACGGCGTTCTGCACATCACCTTGAACCGGCCAGACTGCCGCAACGCCATGAGCTTGCAGATGGTCGCCGAATTGCGCGCAGTACTTGCGGCGGTGCGCGATGACCGGGACATTCGCGCGTTGGTGCTCGGCGGTGCCGGCGGGCATTTTTCTGCCGGCGGCGATTTGAAAGACATGACCAATGCCCGCGCTCAAGGTCAGCAGGCCTACCGTGAGTTGAACCGCGCGTTTGGCGCCCTGCTCGAAGAAGCCCAGCACGCGCCGCAAGTGCTGATCACCGTGCTGCAGGGTGCAGTGCTCGGAGGCGGCTTCGGCCTGGTGTGTATCAGCGACATTGCACTGACCGATCACAATGCCCAGTTCGGCTTGCCGGAAACCAGCCTCGGCCTGCTGCCCGCGCAAATCGCACCGTTTGTGGTCCAGCGTATCGGTCTCACTCAGGCACGACGCCTGACACTGACCGCCGCGCGTTTTGACGGGCATGAAGCGCGACGTCTGGGGCTGGTGCATTTTGTCGAACACGATGCACAAGCCCTGGCTGAACGTCTGGATGCGGTGCTTGCCCATGTTCTGTGTTGCGCGCCTGGCGCCAATGCCGCGACCAAGGCCTTGTTGCTGGCCAGCACCGAACAGCCGCTCGGGCCGTTGCTCGACCAGGCGGCCGAGTGGTTCAGTGAAGCCGTGACCGGGGCGGAAGGTGTCGAAGGGACGATGGCCTTCGTACAGAAACGCAAACCGGGTTGGGCGCCTTGAAAGCATCGCGAGCAGGCTCGCTCCCACATTGGAAATACATTCCCCTATGGGAGCGAGCCTGCTCGCGATGACGGCCCGACAGGCAACACACAACAAAAGGAACAGCCCCATGCCCACCCTGCGCAAAATCCTCATCGCCAACCGCGGTGAAATCGCCTGTCGCATCCAGCGTACCGCCCAGGCGCTGGGTTATCGCACGGTGGCGGTGTTCAGCGACGCCGACGCCGACGCCCTGCACGTGCACATGGCCGATGAAGCGTTCAACATCGGCCCCGCTGCCGTTGCCCAGTCCTACCTGAACAGTGCGGCGATCATCGACGCTGCATTGCGTTGCGGCGCGGACGCGATCCATCCCGGCTACGGTTTCCTCTCGGAAAACGCTGAATTCGCCACCGCCTGTGCCCAGGCCGGCATCACTTTTATCGGTCCAAGTCCTGCGGCCATCGAACTGATGGGCAGTAAACGCCAGTCGAAAATCGCCATGCTCGCCGCTGGCGTGCCGTGCATCGGCGGTTACCAAGGGCTGGAACAGGATGACGCCACCCTCAGCCGCGAAGCCCAACGCATCGGCTATCCGCTGATGATCAAGGCCAGCGCCGGCGGCGGTGGGCGCGGCATGCGCCTGGTGCACAGTGCGGATGATTTGCTTGCGCAGATCCGCACCGCACGCTCCGAAGCCCTGCACGCGTTTGGCAGCGACGAGTTGATTCTCGAACAAGCGCTGATCGAACCGCGCCATGTCGAGATTCAGCTGTTCGGTGACCAGCATGGCAACCTGATCTACCTCGGCGAGCGCGACTGCTCGATCCAGCGTCGCCATCAAAAAGTCATCGAAGAAGCGCCGTGCCCGGTGATGACAACCGAACTGCGCCAGGCCATGGGCGAGGCGGCGCTGAAGGCCGGACGCGCGGTGAATTACGTCGGCGCCGGCACCGTGGAGTTCTTGCTCGATGCACAAGGGCAGTTCTATTTCCTGGAGATGAACACCCGCTTGCAGGTCGAGCACCCGGTGACCGAGATGATTACCGGCCTGGACCTGGTGGCCTGGCAACTGGATGTCGCAGCCAGGTTGCCACTTGCGCTGCGCCAGGAACAGGTCGAACTCAAGGGCCACGCGATGGAGGTACGTCTTTACGCCGAAGATCCGGCGCAGGGTTTCTTGCCCCAGACCGGGCGCATTATGCGCTGGGAGCCGGCCCTCGCGGACGGGGTGCGAATTGACCACGGCCTGCTTGAGGGCCAGCAGGTCAGTCCGTTTTACGACCCGCTGCTCGGCAAAATCATCGCCTACGGTGCCACCCGCGAAGAGGCTCGGCGCAAGTTGCTGCGGGCAGTCCAGGACAGTGCCTTGCTGGGTTTGCAGACCAATCAGCGTCTGCTTGCCGGTTTGCTGGAGCATCCGCAGTTCATCGCCGGGGACTTCAATACCGGATTCATCGCGCAACACTTCGCCGATCACCCCAGCCTTCATCCGCACGCGCCCACGACCGAAGAGTTGGCTATCGCCACGGCGCTGTTCTATCAACAGTCCGCTGGCGCTCATCCGCCAGGACTTGCCGGTTGGCGCAACAACGCCAACGCGCCGCTGTTGCAACAGATCGGCCTTAATAGTGATCGCTGGTCAACCGAAGTGACGGCCCTGCCCGACGGGCAACTGAGCATTCAAGTCGCCGGGGAAACGCTGCAACTGAAACTGCTCGATATCAACGCCCGCTCGGCCAACCTGGAAGTCAACGGCATTCGCCGCCGCTACGCCTATCAACTGGTCGCCGGACAATTGTGGTTGTTCACTCGCCCCGGCAGCTTGCTGCTGCAAGACCAGACATTGGCGCCCGTCAGTAGTCAGGTCGACACCGGCACCGGTACGCTGAAAGCCCCGATGGATGGTGCGATTGTCGACGTACTGGTCAGTGAAGGCTCATCGGTGAGCAAGGGGCAATTGTTGCTGGTACTGGAGGCAATGAAAATGGAACACCCGCTCAAGGCCGGCATCGACGGTGTGATCAAACGGTTGCAGGTCAGCCCTGGCGATCAGGTAAAAAATCGTCAGATTTTGTTGGAGGTTGAATAAGCCGCTAGGCGGATCTGCCGCATTTGGCTACGCTCAGCCTCATCAGGACGCGGACACCAGGAAACCTGCGATGCCTCATTGGCTGGTAATTGATCTCGAAGCGACAACTGATGACGGTGGCTGGCCGGTAACCGAGATGGAAATCATCGAAATCGGCGCCACCCTGGTCAATCGCGAAGGCCGCGAACTGGACTACTTCCAGCGCTTCGTTCGCCCACTGCGACGACCGTTGCTGACCCCTTTCTGTCGCGAGCTGACCCACATCACCCAAGCCAACATTGACGCTGCCCAGCCGCTGACCGAGGTCTGGCCGCTGTTCGAGCGCTGGCTCGGCCAACATCACACGCGCCTCGAAGGCTGGGCCAGTTGGGGCGATTACGACCGCAAACAACTGCTTCAGGAATGGCAACGCCTGCAACTCGACAGTGCCCTGAGCCGGGTCCCCCACATGAATCTGAAGCAGCGCTTTGCCAAGGCCCGCCGACTGGAGCGGCCGCTGGGGCTCAATGGCGCCCTGCAATTGGCGGGTATGCAATTTACCGGTCAACAGCACCGGGCGCTGGAAGATGCACGTAATACTGCGCGGTTGTTACCGCTGATTCTTCCAGTCTGATCCTTGAGGGCAACAGGTGACGGACGAAAAGGCCTTGTGCATACTGGCCAGCCTTTTTAGCCCATTTCGAGGAATCGCCCATGTTTAAAGTCAACGAGTACTTCGACGGCACCGTCAAGTCGATTGCCTTCGGCACTGCCGAAGGTCCGGCCACCATCGGCGTCATGGCACCGGGCGAATACGAATTCGGCACCAGCCAGCGTGAGATCATGCACGTGGTTTCCGGGGCCCTGACCGTCAAACTGCCTGACAGCAGTGACTGGGAAACCTTCGCCGCCGGCAGCCAGTTCAACGTACCGGCCAACAGCAAGTTCCAGCTGAAAGTCGCCGTCGACACCGCTTACCTGTGCGAATACCGCGGCTAAGCGTTTCACTGCGATAAAGAAATGCCCGTGTCGAAAGACACGGGCATTTTTCATTCGGGCATTACAGCGTCATTCGAGGATTTCTACCGGCATGCCGACTTCGAGTCGGCCATTGCCATCGTTGACCAGGTTCTGGCCAAACATCGCGCCTTCCTCTTGCGCACGGTATTTCTGCAGCGTAGCCAGGGGTTCGCGGTCGTCGCTGCGCTCACCGGTTTGCGGGTCGATGGTGGTGAGGATGCAGCGTGAACACGGCTTGACCACACGAAACTCGACATCGCCAATGCGAATGCGCTTCCAGCCGTCCTCGGCAAATGCCTCGCTGCCCTCGATCACCAGATTCGGTCGAAAACGCAACATATCCAGTGGACGGCCAACCCGTTGCGACAAGTCCTCAAGCGAAGCCTGACCAATCAACAACAGCGGAAAACCGTCGGCAAAGGCGACTTTATCGTCCTCCTTGCCGTAGCCGGCCTGAGTGGTGCGGGCCAGCGCCTCGGGCACCTGCACCAATCGGGTAGGTTTGCCAATGAATTCACTGACCCAGGCACCGGCAGCATCCCCCGCATCGGGAACCCGAAGGGTATCGCGCCAGATGGTCACGCCACGCAGTTCTGCGTCGCTGGCAGGCAGGGCAATATCGATCGACGAGTGACCGGGCGCACTGAGCGTCAGGCCACCGGAGGTATTCCACAACGCCGACAACTGGCTCATGCCCGATTCCGCACGTTGTGTCAGGAAACGTCCGCTGGCCTCGTCCACCAGCATCCAGCGTCGATCCCCCTCCAGCCCCAGTTTATCCAGGCTGGCCTGTTGCAGGGTTTCGCCCTTGCCGGACTTGAGTGGATAACGGTAAAGCGCGCTCAGACGCAACATGGCCAGCTCCCTGGTGGGCAAAAGCCCCACGATATACGAGCAGGCAGACGAATCAAAGAAGCACATCGCAGGCAGGCACCCTGCCTGCCCGCGATGCTCTGTCAGGCCGGGACTGCGTCGAGCATCAGGCGCTGGCGCACCACGTCGACCAGTTTGTCTGGCTGGAATTTAGAGAGGAAATTGTCACAACCGACCTTCTTCACCATCGAGTCGTTGAAGCTGCCGGACAGCGAGGTATGCAGGACGACGTACAAGCCGCGCAAGCGTGGATCGTTGCGAATCTCGGTGGTCAGGCGGTAACCATCCATCTCGGGCATTTCCGCGTCGGTGAAGATCATCAGCAGTTTGTCGGTCATGGACACACCCGTATCAGCCCAGGCCTTGAGCATGTTCAGTGCCTTCAGACCGTCTCTGGCGATGTGCATTTTCACCCCGAGCTGACCCAGGGTATCGCGCAACTGGGACAGGGCTACGTTGGAGTCGTCCACCAGCAGCACTTCACGACCGCGGGCGCGCTCCAGCACCGGGTCTTCGAGCTTGTCACGCGAAACCTTGGCGTTGTAAGGCACAATCTCGGCGAGTACTTTTTCGACGTCGATGATCTCCACCAGTTGGTCATCGACCTTGCTGATGGCCGTCAGGTAATGCTGGCGGCCGGCACTGGTTGGCGGCGGCAGAATGGCTTCCCAGTTCATGTTGACGATGCGATCGACGCCACCGACCAGGAAGGCCTGCACCGAGCGGTTGTACTCGGTCACGATGATGGTGCTGTTGGGCCCCGGCACCAGCGGCCGCATACCGATGGCCTGGGACAGGTCGATCACCGGCAACGTCTGGCCACGCAGATTGACCACACCACAGACAAACGGGTGACGCTGCGGCATCAAGGTCAGTTTTGGCAATTGCAGGACTTCCTGCACCTTGAAGACGTTGATGGCAAACAACTGCCGACCGGCCAGGCGAAACATGAGAATTTCCAGGCGATTCTCACCCACCAGCTGCGTGCGTTGATCTACTGTGTCGAGAATGCTGGCCATTGATGACTCCTGGGCTTTTCTGATGAATTCACTAAAGAAAGTTATCGGCGGATCTCACGCAATCTTGACCCGCAAACAAAATGCCACGCAAAGGAATTGATGTCACATTAACATCATGCTCTACTGAAGCGGCTATTTCATCCACCGCACAGCCCTGCGCGCGCCCCCTCTTTGCGTGTCAAGTTCCGCCGCATAAGGGAATCCCCTAGCCGCAATCGGGATCAGCCTGATATTCGCGATATCCAATAGCCATTAATGTGACGCCATTCTCACTGCATGAATGGAGTCAGGCTTTTGTTCGTGATCGAAGTACCGTCGCCGAGCTCTTTTTTCAGCCCGCCGGGTTACGCCGTTCATACCTCACGGCCAATGAGTTCGGCATCTCGCTACGCTGTCAATCAGCCTCGCTCCATCGGGGTATTCGCGTCGAACACAAGCAGACCGTTCATCGTCAGCAGCAAAAAATCAGAACTGCCCTACAGATTCCGGTCGTGGTCCGGCAGTACCTTACGCCCGTTCGCCATACGGCTTATTGCATCACCTGACTTGATGTCGTGGAGAAAAGCATGCTGAACGATCGTAAAAACTGGACTCAGCGACTGCCCGAATTCCTGATCGAGGCAGAAACCCTGCTGGCCAAATCCGAGGAATGCCTGAGCCACCTGCAACTGATCAGCAATGATCAGGACGCCATCGACTGCATGCTGAACACACTGTTCACCCTGGCCAACCGGGCCGATGCATTGGCACTGCGGGCGGTATCCGAGTTCTCGATGTGCATTCACGCCTTGCTCAACGGCGCACGCAATCAAATCGATCTGAACGACCAGGCACTGCGCGCCTTGAAAGAGTGCTTCACATTGATGGCCTGGCAACTTGAACTGGTCGACGTGACTACCGGCCAACTCAGCCTCGATGACGCCGAACAGATATCATTGATCGAAGCCTTCGCAATGGAAATTGGCCGTCCCCCGACGCGCCTGGCATTACCCTCCACGCCACTCGCTTGCGCCATGCTTTCGGCAAGACATGCCTGACCCGCATCAAATAATGCATGGCATCGTTTGATAGTTTTTAACACTTTCAGCAACAACGCTTCGCGTCGCAATTGAATTCTTCATATCTTTTAACGACAGAATCAAGTTAATAACCCAAGCATTAGTTGCCGACTTCCAACCTCCTGAGCTACCCATCCAGAGCGCTGCAAACTGATGAGTACGTAATGACTCACGCTGGACGCTCAGTCACCAGCCCATGACCGCCAACGCGGAGCAGATGTTCAGCAACGGCAAAATTCCTGACCATCTGGGCATATATAGCGAACGCGACCAACGGTATGTTAAGTGGTATTATGCGGCCCAATTAGTTGGTTCTACGCTATGGCACTCTGACTTCAGGCGGGCCTATCCCCTTGCACAGTGCAACATTCGATTTTGACAATCAGACTGCGCTAACTTGAACCCCACTATTCAATTACCAGCGTTTTTCATACAGAGGCCTGTCAGCCACCATGGCCGGTCTGCCCGCAGCGAACCTTCATTGGCTCCATCCGCTATGTACGCCAGCCTCAAGTCAGTCGCCTCTTGGCCACCCTCCCGAAAAAGCATTCGTCAGTTCACTCTGCTGCTGTGCCTGTGCTCAGCGGTCGGTAACCTGCTGGTTTACTGCCTGTCCAGCCAATTTCCAGTCGCACTGCTGATATTGAATCTTGCAGCGGCCACCAGCGTCTGGGTGCAGCATCGCACTTCGCGTAAATCGATCAGGTTCCAGCCTCAGGAACTGGCCGATCGTTTGCTGGAAGTACAGGAAAACGAACGCCATCGGCTCAGCCGTGAACTCCACGACGATATCGGCCAATTGCTGACGGCGGCAAAGCTGCAAAGTGAATGGCTCAAGCGACGTCAGCCCGAAGAACTGCAAAGCCATTGCACCCTGCTCTGCGACACGCTGGAAGAAACCCTGAACAAAGTTCGTGATGTCTCGGCCATTCTCAATCCAAGACAACTCACCAGCCTTGGCCTTGAAGCCAGTTTGCGTGCGCATCTGCTCAAGACGCTGGCCAATACTGCCGTGAACTGGAGCCTTGAATGCCAGCAGCGCCTGACCGGTATTCCGGAAGAAATGGCGGTGGCGGCGTTTCGGATTTCTCAGGAAGCCGTCACCAATATGCTGCGCCATGCCCAAGCCAATAACCTGCTGATTCGCCTGCAACGTCTGCCCCAAGGACTGGCGCTGTTTATCAGCGATGATGGACAGGGCTTTTCTCCTGCCACCCATCCTGGACGTGAAGGGCAACGCGGAATGGCCGGCATGTCGGAGCGGGTCGAACAACTGGGCGGCACCCTGAGTGTCATCAGCGAGCCCGGCAAGGGTACGCAGATCGAAGCACTTTTCCCCTGGGCACCCCGTGCGCTCGAACGAGCCAGTACGAATAAGGTTCAACATTGACTTGTAACTTGCTTCTGGTGGATGACCACTCGCTGATCAGAGCCGGCGTACGTGCGCTGGTTCTGGATATTCCCGGTTACGCCGTCATTGGTGAAGCCAATGATGGTGCACAACTGCTCGAAATGGTCGAGAAGCTGAGCCCCGACATCATCCTGCTGGATATATCCATGAAGGAAACCGGCGGGCTTGAGGCTCTGCAAAGACTCAAGGCCGTGCGCCCACAAAGTAAAGTGCTGATCCTCTCGATGCACACCGACCCGACGCTGATCATGCAAGCCCTGGAGTCAGGCGCTCACGGCTATCTGCTCAAGGACACCACCTCCACAGAGCTGGAACACGCGCTTGAAGCCTTGCGCAACAACGAACGCTACCTGAGCCCGGCCATCGCTCACACGGTGATCAACCAGGCGCTGGTGCGTGCCCAGAAAGGCCAGCCAGAACCCGTCGACACACATAACCTGACGGCTCGTCAGCTAGAGATTCTGCGCTTGATCGTGCGTGGCAAATCCACTCGCGAGATTGCCAATGGCTTGGGCCTGAGCATCAAAACGGTGGAAACCCACCGCTCTCAGATCATGAAGCGCTTGCAGATCTTCGATGTCGCGGGCCTGGTACTGTTTGCCGTGCGCGAACAAATCATCAGTCTCGACGATTAGGCCAGATGCAACGCCCTGCAGTGCCTATCCCTCAGGCACTCAGAAGAGTCCTACATGCCGACTTTTTTCTTACAAGTCATGATGAATATGCCCAATTGACGGTCATTTGGTATTGGTACACCTTGTGACTGCAGTTATCAGGCAACAGCAAAAAACACACAAGGATGTGCACGCAATATGACCAGGGTCTATCAGGCAGGGAGCCATGCACTTAATGCAAAGCCATGACTTCCGATTTCCAGCGAACCGGGGGGCGCCTCCAAACACCGGCCACATCGCTCACCCGACTGAATGCAATTGCACCGTCAACACACCTGGAGGGAGCGACATGGAACCGCGCGTTGTAGAGCTGGAGACCCACCTCAAGTACATCCGCAGAGATATGGAAGAGGTCCGAAACAACGTCAAGTCCATCAAACACAGGCTTGCCTACTCGGCAGGCGCTGCGGCGGTGATCATCAGCCTGCTCGGCTGGATCGCCAACAGTCGCTTCGATCAACTCGTGATGCTGCTTAACGCGTAACCCGCACCACGAAACGCCAGGCCCGACGTGATCCACGTCGGGCCTGGCGCTGGTGAGGCTGTAGTGTGCAACGATCTAGCCCAGCACTTCACTCAGCGGGATGAAGTTCACCCAGTCACCTTCAACCAAGGTGCGCTCTTCCAGCACTTCAACCAGCCCTTCGGCCCAAGCGGCACTGCGCAACACACCCGAGCTCTGATTCTTGTAGATAATTGCCCGCCCATGCTCCAGACGACCGCGCAGGTATTCCCGGCGATTACCGGCCTTGGACCAGACGAATCCTGCCGGAACCTGAAACTGCAGCGGCCGAACCTCTCTCACGCCTTGACGGCGTAACAGATAAGGGCGTGCCAACAAGGCGAAGGTCACCAGTGTCGACGCAGGATTGCCAGGCAGCCCAATCACCGGCACGCCTCGAAAATGCCCGAACGTCAGTGGTTTCCCTGGCTTGATGGCCAACTTCCACAAGGCCAGTTCGCCCTCTTCGCGCAGCGCAATACCCAGGAAATCCGCCTCGCCTACCGATACACCGCCCGTAGAAAGGATCAGGTCGACATCGCCCAGTTCAGCGAGCCGATTGCGAGTGACCTGCAAATCGTCCGGCAGAATCCCCGCATCGATCACTTCGCAGCCTAAACGCTGCAACCAGCTGCACAGCAATACCCGATTGCTGTTATAGATCTGCCCCGGGCCGAGGGCTTGCCCGGGCTCAACCAACTCGTCCCCGGTGGACAGCACCGCAACCCGTACCTTGCGCACGACTTCAAGCTCTGCACACCCCAGTGACGCGGCCAAACCTTGTTCGATGGGACCCAGGCGCGTACCGGCGGTCAATACCTGCTCACCCACCGTGGTTTCCTGACCTTGTGGGCGAATGTTTTGCCCTGCGCGCATCTGCTCGGTAAAACGTACCCGTTGGTCCGCCTGGACCTCGGCGTTTTCCTGCATTTCAACGCAATCTGCCCCCACTGGCACCGGGGCACCGGTGAAGATCCGAGCACATGTACCCGGTGCCAATGGCTCTGGAGCTTGCCCGGCAAAGACCCTCTGGCTGACCACCAGCGGCTCGCCAGTCCAATCGGCCAGGCGCAAGGCATAACCATCCATGGCGCTGTTGGGCCACGGCGGCAGATCAAGGGTCGATACCAGGTCTTCGGCAAGAACACGGCCCTGGGTCGCGGCCAACGGCAATCGTTCGCGCTCAAGGATTGGCGATGCCTCAGCCATTTCCAGCAAGCGTGCCAACGCCACTTCGACGGGCATCAAGCTGCCGGTCTTGCCCGGCTTACCCACGGGATTCACAGGGTGCCGCCTGTTTCAAGTGAGCGACGAAGTTGCACGGACGATGCCGCGAATCCAGTTGCTCCGCGAGAATCCCGTCCCAACCGGTTCGCACCGCATTGGTGGAGCCCGGCAGACAGCAGACCAGCGTGCCATTGGCCAACCCTGCCAATGCACGCGATTGCACCGTCGAGGTGCCGATGTCCGCCACCGAGATCTGCCGAAACAACTCACCAAACCCGTCAACCTGCTTATCCAGCAGGCAACTGACCGCTTCCGGTGTACTGTCACGACCGGTAAAACCCGTACCGCCAGTAATCAGCACCACTTGCACGACATCGTCAGCGATCCAGGTCGCGACTTGCGCACGAATTTTGTAGAGGTCATCTTTAAGCAGAATACGTGCGGCCAGGTTATGCCCGGCGGCACTGAGGCGGTCAACGAAGACCTGACCCGAGGTATCGGTTTCCAGCGTGCGGGTATCACTGACAGTCAGCACCGCAATGTTCAGCGGAGCGAAAGGTACATCAGCCTTGGCTTTCATAGGCTCGTCCAGTTGTAGGAGAAACAGCCCGGTGTTATATCACAGCGCCTCATTTTTTCACCGCACCGATGGAGATGCTGCATGACCTCGAACTTCCAGTTGCCGCCCTGCTCCATCCTGCTTCTGGCGGGGGGACGTGGCCAGCGCATGGGCGGTCAGGACAAGGGGCTACTGGTGTGGCAAGGCCAGCCTTTGATTGCACATCTGCACCACCAGACTCGCGGTTTGAGTGATGACCTGATCATTTCCTGCAACCGCAACCTGGAAAAATACGCGCTTTATGCCGACCAGTTGGTGCATGACGACAATAGCGACTTCCCGGGCCCATTGGCCGGGATTCGCGCCGGGTTGGCGGTCGCGCGACATCCCCATTTGATGGTACTGCCCTGCGACGTGCCGCGCATTGACGCCGAACTGCTCACGGCCATGCGAGAAGCCGCCTGCCAACAGCCGGACAAACCCTTGATGCTACGCCAGGGCGAGCATTGGGAACCGTTGCTGTGCATTATCCCCGTAGCACTGGCAGGCGAGTTTGAAAACGCCTGGAACGAGGGTGAACGCAGCCCCGGACGCATCATGCGCAACCTGGGTGCCGTCGCACTGCAATGCCCCGAAAACGATCGACGCCTGGCCAACCTGAATACACCTGAGCTGTTAAGCCTGCACAGCAACGTGCCAGAATGAGGCCAACCAAGGAACTTGCACGCCAGGCATACGTCTGAGCCCAGTACTCAAAAGAATTCATATTCGGAGAAAACACATGACTCATCGGACCCTCGCCACTCTCATGCTCGCACTGGGCCTCGCTACCCTCGCCGGTTGCTCATCGCCCGCGGTGATCACATTGAATGACGGTCGCGAGATCCAGTCGGTCGACACACCACAATTTGATTCCAAATCGGGTTTTTACGAATTCGAGCAACTGGATGGCAAGCACACCCGCATCAACAAAGATCAGATTCGTACCGTTAAAGACCTGTAAGCCTCACGGCGACAGCCAGGTACATAAAAAGCCCGCCAATGTGCGGGCTTTGTCATCTCTGGCAAAAGCAGACCTCACTTAGCCCAAGCCACTCACTGAATGCCGTGCTTAAGCAGTGCCATCACCACCGTAGGGGAATCACCACTGCAGGGTGATTTCGCTCTCAAAGCTTCGCTCCAGCCCGGTCACCGGATCGATAAAACGCAACCCTTTGGCCAGCAGTTTCAACGGATTGGCGTAATCATCTTCAACATCTTTCAATGCGTCGGGATAAAACGGGTCATTGCAGATACTCGCCCCCAACGCCGTCATGTGGACCCTTAACTGGTGCTTTTTGCCAGTCACCGGATACAACGCATAACGCCAGAGATCGGCATTCTTCTCCATGACTTCAATTGCCGTCTCGGTATTGCTCGCACCGGGCCCCTCTTGCATCCGAAAGAAGGGTTCGCCATCGACCAGGCGGCTCTTGTGCACCAGCGGAAACGACAATTCAGGCAAGGCGCGAGCAATTGCCTCGTAGCGTTTTTCGATCTGTCGAGTCGGAAACAAT
The DNA here is from genome assembly GCF_056397385.1 of Pseudomonas sp. 05N36. Lineage (NCBI taxonomy): Bacteria > Pseudomonadati > Pseudomonadota > Gammaproteobacteria > Pseudomonadales > Pseudomonadaceae > Pseudomonas > Pseudomonas sp. 05N36. Next base: position 38,782 of record NZ_JBFTNH010000002.1, read on the forward strand.
GACTGATAAGCCGAGCGACTCTGGGGGTTGGCCGAAAAAAGCACCAGCCCAGCCGTGTGTCGGTCTATACGGTGCAACGGCACCAGGTGCGGGTTATCCAGGCGACGGATCAAACGCCGCAGCAGCGTCTGCTCGACGTACTCGCCTGCTGGAGTAACCGGCAGAAAGTGTGGTTTGTCCGCGACTACCAGATGCTCGTCGGCATACAGAATCGTCTCGAGCACCGGGATCGTTTTCTCGTCAGGAACTTCCCGGAAATAGTGAATCCGCAGCCCTTCCTTGTAAGGCAGATCAACGGTAATCGCATGACCCTGGCCATCCAGCACGCGGCCACGGGCAATCCTGTCCAGCCATTGTTCGCGACCTATGGCGCTGAAGTGCTCGCACAGACAGTCGAGAACGGTCAACCAGGCGCCAGGCGGCAGGTACAGCGTGCTGGCCTGGTTCTGTGCGGCGGAAAAAGATGAGGTGGACATACGAAAGCTCTGGCCCTGATGCAGGCGTGCATTATCCAACAAGGACCCGGGCGATGTCGCCCTCATGATTATCACGCGGTCAGCGACGCTCGCTGCGCCGCCGCTTCGGTAAATTCCTTCAGCCAGCGCAATACATCGACAGCCTCCCAGCGGCCGGGATCATAAAGCGCATACAACAACCCTTGATAACCCACGACATCCAGTTGACGGTGGTAACCCGCGCGCTGAAACAAGGCTTCGATTTCAGCGAAGCACGTGTTGAAGTGCAATTTGTTGAATGGCGTTTTCCCTTCCGTAACCAGGCCATCCAGGCGCAACTCCAGTACTGCCTCATGGACCACATCAGCCGACATGCGATTCACGCTGGCTTTCAATTGTTCGACATTGACCATGCACTTCCCTCTAACGCGAATAACTGTATGCACATACAGTAAACGAATAATCGGGGTTACGCCAACGCATTACCTGAGGAGCACGACAGGCGGAACGGCTGTCGCTGAAAACGAGAAGGGGTTTAGCGCAGGAATGCCACGACCTGTTCGGCGTCGAAGGGCCAACCCAACTCGGCCCCTGTATCAACACGGCGCAGCACCGGAATGCGTAAACCGTAGGCTTCGAACAACGCTTCACTGTCGGCAATGTCGACCAGTTCCACCAACAACCCATGCTCGACCAGCGGCATCAGCTCTGCTTCTGCGAGTTCACAGAGATGGCAACCAAGGGTGCCGAACAACTGGCATTCAGGAGTCATGACAAACAGACCAACGAGGATTGGGTGACTATTCTAGGCCCGGGATGAAAAGTCGTCGAGCAACGGGATCCCAGTGACAACAGCCAATTTTAGCTGCCCGGTAAAACCCTGATGTAAATCATTCGGCCTCGGCTCCAACTGCGCGATGCTCGCGGCTTTTTTTGCCTCTACGCTGGGAATGTCCCGGCATCGAAACGGAGCATGTCGTGTTTGCCAATTTGTTGATCATCCTCGCCTCGTCATTAGTGGTGATTGCCCTGTTTCGGCGTCTTCAGCTGCCTCCCGTGCTGGGCTACCTGTGCGTCGGACTGCTGGTTGGGCCCCGCGCATTCGGCTGGGTGAATGACAATCAGGATCTACCTGATCTCGCCGAGTTGGGCGTAGTCTTTCTGCTGTTCTCCCTGGGGCTGGAGTTTTCCCTGTCGAAAATGTTTGCGCTGCGGCGTGTGGTATTTGGTCTCGGCAGCCTGCAAGTGCTGTGCTCGGGGGTACTGCTGGGCGGCTTGCTGATGTTGCTCGGCATGCCCGCCACCCCGGCCATGCTGCTCGGCGCCGGTCTGGCGCTTTCGTCCACGGCGATTGTCAGCAAGGAGTTGAGCAGCCTCGGCGAGATCTTCAGCCGTCACGGCCAGAATGCGATTGGCGTGCTGTTGTTTCAGGATGTCGTTGCGGTGCTGTTGCTGACGCTGGTCCCGGTGTTCGCTGGCAGCAGCGATCAAAGCTGGTACTGGGCGCTGCCGATCACACTGGGTAAAACCCTGCTGTTGTTTGTCGGTCTGTTGCTGACCAGTCGCTGGTTACTGCCACGTCTGTTCCACGAAGTCGCCGCCTCGCGCTCCGCCGAGCTGTTCGTCCTGCTGGCCCTGGTCATCGTATTGCTGACAGCGTGGCTGACTCATCTGCTCGGACTCTCCCCCGCCCTAGGTGCCTTCCTTGCCGGCATGTTGCTGGGCGAGAGCCATTACCGACATCAGATCGAAGCCGATATTCGCCCGTTCCGCGACATTCTGCTCGGGCTGTTTTTCGTCAGTATCGGCATGCTGATCGACCTGCAGCTGTTCGCCAGCCATGGCCTGTTGATTCTCGGCCTGACATTGGGGTTGCTGCTGATCAAGGGCAGCGTGGTCGCGGCACTGGTCAAATGGCGCGGCAGCGACGGCGAAACCGCCTGGCGCAGCGGCCTGGCATTGGCGCAAGGCGGTGAATTCTGCTTCGCGCTGATGGCACAGATGCAACAGAACAAACTGATGCCGGCCGAGCTCAGCGGTCTGTTACTGGCTGCAACATTCTGCTCGATGCTGCTGACACCACTGTTGCTGCGCGCAGCACCGGGCATTGCCGCACGCTTGCACCGCAAACCCGATAAGGAAGCGCAACTCGATCAGATCGCTGCATTGAACGCCGAGCTGCGCGGGCATGTAGTGATTTGCGGCTACGGCCGGGTGGGTCAGTCCATCGGGCGTTTTCTGCGCCGCGAAGGTCAACCCTTCGTTGCACTGGACGATGACCCGGTTCGTGTTCATCAAGCCGCGGCAGGTGAAAGCTGTGTGCACTATGGCGATTCCCGGCGTGTGGAACTGCTGGGTGCCGTAGGACTTGAACGCGCACGACTGTTGGTGATCGCTGTGGACAAGACCGATATAGCCATGACCGTGCTCAAGTCAGCACGCCGGGTAAACGCGCAGGTCCCGATACTGGTTCGAACCCGTGACGACAGCCAGTTGGCCGAACTGAAGGCGGCCGGAGCCAACGAGGTTGTCCCGGAACTGCTGGAATCGAGTCTGACGCTCGCTTCCCACGCGTTGCTGATGCTGGGTTTGCCCCATCCGCAGGTCCAGGAGCGTGTCGACGAAGTGCGACATGGGCGCTATCGCCTGCTGCACGGTTTCTATCACGGAGCGCAGAGCAACCTGCTGGACAGTCGTGGGCAGCCAAAAATATTGATGTATGCCGTCAACCTGACAATGGATGCCCATGCATGCGGCCGGCCCTTGAATGAGCTGGCACTCGAGGAGTTGGGGGTGGACCTGCAAGCCATTCAGCGCAATGGCGCTGATTTGATAGTTGAGGGCGCCACCTGTTTGCTGGCGGGCGATCGGGTGTTGATGTCAGGCACCTTGTCTGCCATCGAAGCCTGTGAAGCTCGGCTGTTGGCGGGATAATGAAGTGTGGTCGGGTTGCTCGCGCAGAACCGGAAAATTTCCTGCGCGTGCCCGACCATTTAGCTGAAGGCAATCAATCCAGGCTGACGGCACCGATCTTGTGGATCGACAGATCCGCACCGTAATACTCCTCTTCCTGGCTCAGCCGCAGCCCATGCAACAGCTTGTTGATCGTGCCATACACCGCAAAGCCTCCGATCAGTGCCACGGCCACCCCGAGTGCAGTGCCGATCACCTGGCTGATCAGGCTGACGCCACCGAGCCCGCCCAAGGCGCTCTGACCGAAAATCCCGCAGGCAACCCCGCCCCAAACGCCACAAAGACCATGCAACGGCCAAACACCGAGCACATCGTCGATCTTCCATTGGCTTTGCGCCGCAATGAAACACCAGACAAACAAGGCCCCGGCAATGGCTCCGGTCACCAGTGCGCCAACCGGATGCATCAGGTCGGAGCCGGCACAGATTGCCACCAGCCCTGCCAGTGGACCGTTGTGCAGGAACCCCGGATCGTTACGACCGACAATCAACGCGGCTACCGTGCCACCGACCATCGCCATCAACGAGTTGACCGCCACCAGACCGCTGACGCCTTGCAGGGTTTGCGCGCTCATCACGTTAAAGCCGAACCAGCCGACAATGAGAATCCACGAACCCAATGCCAGAAACGGAATGCTCGACGGCGCAAACGCCACCAGGCGCCCGTCTCTATACCGACCATTGCGCGGACCGAGCAGCAATACTGCCGCCAATGCCAGCCAACCGCCCATGGCATGCACTACCACAGAACCGGCAAAATCATGGAAGCCGGCACCAAAGCGAGCTAACAGCCAGGCTTGCAGACCGAAGTTTCCGTTCCAGACAACACCTTCAAAAAACGGATAAATGAACGCCACGATCAATGCCGTCGCACACAACTGCGGAACGAATCGGGCGCGCTCGGCAATCCCCCCGGAAATGATTGCCGGAATGGCGGCAGCAAAGGTCAGCAGGAAGAAAAATTTCACCAGCCCATAACCGTGATCAGCGCTGATTACCGCGGCCGGTTGCATGAAAGTGACACCGTAGGAAATCCAGTAGCCTATAAAGAAATAAGCCAGCGTTGAAATGGCAAAGTCACTGAGGATCTTCGATAACGCGTTGACCTGGTTTTTTTGCCGAACCGTGCCGACTTCCAGAAAAGCGAAACCGGCGTGCATGGCCAGAACCATGACAGCGCCGATCAGAATGAACAGCGTATTGGAGCTATGGACCAGGCTGTCCACAGCACTTTGCAAATTTTCCATGGAGTTGGCAGACCTTAAAGTCGCAAAAGCACCAAAGCGGTTCGTCGAGCCAATTTACGCACCAAGTTGACACCAGACTTGGCATTCATCCTTATTCCGGCGAACCGTTTTGGCGCAAAAAACTCATTGAGGTCGATCGTTGCTCGGGTGTTTGCGCGAGTTTCTATTATTTAGGTTAAGGTTTTCACGAAGCATGCCCAGTTTCAGTACAACAGCACTGGCTGACGCACCACGACATAGCAAAAGCTGTACCAGGCTTTAAGGGATGTTCTCAACACGGTGGGGAAACAAATTGAGAACGCCCCCTAGCACTGAACCTTCGAACAAGGCTCATACTCGAACATTTCACACACCAATAATGGAGATCATCATGGTCAGAAAAACGGAAAAGACTGCTCAAGAAATCCTCAGGGAAGATTTTCAAACATTGGTCAGCGACACCGAACGGTTGCTGGAACACACGGCGACACTGGCTGGTGATCAAGCCGATGAGTTGCGTAGCCAGATTCACGAAAGCCTGCAGCGGGCTCGCGAAACCCTGAAACTGACCGAAGACTCCTTGCGCCAACGCGGCCAGGAAGCTGTCACCGCCACCGAAGACTATGTTCAGGCCAACCCTTGGCAAGCGGTTGGCATTGCGGCCGGCGTAGGCTTTTTGATTGGCCTGCTGACGACGCGGCGCTGATATGGCTATCGGTGAATCCGGCTCGTCCGAAACAGGTACGGGGTCTTCATCGCAACGCCTGGGTGCCGCTTTTCTCGGGTTGCTGCACAGCCATGTCGAGTTGTTCGGCATCGAATTGCAGGAGCAAAAAGCCCGCACCGTAAGCCTGTTGCTGTTCGCAGGGCTGGCACTGGTTTTCGCTTTACTGCTGTTGATCGGGCTTTCGGCGCTGGTGTTGATTCTGCTGTGGGACACTTATCGCCTGGCAGGGATCATCGGCCTGTGCGTTTTCTATGCGCTCGCGGCACTCTTTTGTGGCATGCGCTTGAAAGCGGCGATCTTCGATGAAACTTCACCGTTCAATGCCACCCTTCAAGAGCTGGCGAACGACAGGGAGCGCCTGCTGCCATGAACCTGCCTGAAATCCCCAAAAACAGTTCCCGACAAGAGATGCGCAAGGCATTGATACGCCTGCGCATGGAAATGCATCGCCAGGAAATTCGCCACGAATCCCGGCAGTTGTTGGAACCCTTGCACCGCGTACGTGGGATGACGCACAGTTTTCAAGAGGGGCTGGGCATCAAGCACGCGCCACTCTGGGGCATCGCCGCCGTAACCTTGCTGGGCTTCCTCACCGCCAAGGGCGCCAAGGGCGGTGGCATCAGCGGTGTCACTCGGTTAGTCCAGCTAGGCACCAGCCTGTTGCCGCTGATCAAGCTGGTGCTGCGAGGCTCCTCGCGCAAAGACCCGTAGATCAACAGACCCCAATCAGCCTCCTGACGGAGAACCTGCCTTGGATTGGCATACCCTGCTTAATCGTGAACGCCTCGGAAAACCGCTACACAGCCCGGAAGAGCTCGGTCGCAGCCCTTTCCATAAAGACCACGACCGGGTCATTTTCTCCGGCGCCTTCCGCCGTCTTGGGCGCAAGACCCAGGTTCACCCGGTATCCAGCAATGACCATATCCACACGCGCCTGACCCACTCACTGGAAGTCAGTTGCGTGGGGCGCTCATTGGGCATGCGCGTCGGAGAAACCATCCGCAGCGCCCTGCCCGACTGGTGCGAGCCTAGCGATCTGGGCATGGTAGTGCAGTCAGCGTGCCTGGCCCACGACATTGGCAACCCACCCTTTGGCCACTCGGGTGAAGACGCCATCCGCTACTGGTTCCAACAAGCCGCGGGCAAAGGCTGGCTGGACGCCATGAGCGAAGTCGAACGCAACGATTTCCTCAACTTCGAAGGCAATGCCCAAGGCTTCCGGGTCCTGACCCAGCTGGAATACCACCAGTTTGACGGCGGTACACGGCTGACTTACGCAACACTGGGCACTTATCTGAAATACCCGTGGACCGCGCGCCATGCCGATTCGCTGGGTTACAAAAAACACAAGTTCGGCTGCTATCAGAGCGAACTCCCCCTGCTGGAGCAGATCGCCCAGAAACTCGGCCTGCCTCAACTCGAGGAGCAGCGCTGGGCCCGACATCCTCTGGTCTACCTGATGGAAGCCGCCGACGACATCTGCTACGCCTTGATCGACCTTGAAGACGGCCTGGAGATGGAGCTTCTGGAATATGCCGAGGTGGAGTCCCTGTTGCTCGGCCTGGTCGGTGATGATCTTCCGGAAACCTACCGTCAACTCGGCCCTGATGACTCGCGTCGCCGCAAACTGGCGATTCTGCGCGGCAAAGCCATCGAGCACCTGACCAACGCTGCGGCACGGGCATTCGTCGAGCAACAGGACGCGCTATTGGCCGGCACCCTTCACGGCGATCTGGTGGAACACATGCATGGGCCCGCCAAGCGCTGTGTGTTGAATGCCAAGGACATGGCGCGTAAAAAAATCTTCCAGGACAAGCGCAAAACCCTGCATGAAATCGGCGCTTACACCACGCTGGAAATTCTGTTGAATGGCTTTTGTGGGGCGGCACTGGAACAGCACGGCGGTCGTACGGCTTCATTCAAGAATCGTCGCATACTCGATCTGCTGGGAAATAATGCACCCGACCCGCAGGGTCCTTTGCATAACTCGTTTTTACGCATGATCGACTTCATCGCCGGAATGACCGACAGCTATGCCAGCGAAATGGCACTGGAAATGACCGGACGCTCCAGTCACCACTAAAAATAAATCGATCAGCCGCCCCGAAATATTCCGTGACGGCTGATCATCCCCCCAACACTTTGTAGTACCGGAAGAATCTCCCTACACCCTGTACAGAGCAAACTGATCGCTTGCTCTGTATACACACAAAATAATCACTCTATCCTGAACCACAGGATTGGAAGCCCTACAACCGATAGAACTCCAGCAACGGCAAACAAGACAGTACGGATTAAATCAACAAGATTATTTCTGACACCTACCGCAGTTCGACCACCCTCATGGAAAGCTATATGTTCAACTACGATTTGCGCATCATACTGGTGGAGGACCATCCTTTTCAGCTGAAAGCCACCCAATACCTGCTTGAGAGTTACGGCTTTACTCAGGTCACCGCCGTAGATAATGCCGAAAATGCATTACAGACGATGATACAAGTACAGCGCCCCTACGAAATACTACTGTGTGATCAATGCCTGCCAGACCTCTCCGGCCTTGATTTGATCGGCATTGCCAGTCACCAGGGCCTGATACGACAGGCAATCATCCTGAGCAGCCTTGACCCAACCGAACTGGACACCTTGAAAAAAAATGCACATGAACAACGACTGCCATTACTTGGTTATTTGGCAAAGCCACTGAAACAATCTGAATTTATAAACTTGTTGACCCTTCCCGACCTTTATAAATAAACACAATTAACGCCCCCCTCAGACACCTCACGACAAACAGAAAACCCTCAGCGCCATTACGCATCAGAAAACTGTGATTTGCTGCGTATTGCAAAAGCACATGTCGACCCTGAATAAACGCGCCTACATGCCCGGTTAATATTCTCGCTCTTCCTCCCAAACCTAGTTCATGCGTAGTCTGCTGCCTCTTTTAATGTAGGACATGTCCTATATTGCACCTACAGCCTCCTCAGTTCATGCGTCAACGCACTTATCTGAGCTAAGGTGCTCGCTTTATTTGCGCACGTATGGGACATGATTATGAACTCGATTTTTATTGTTGACGATCACCCCGTCATTCGCCTTGCGGTTCGTATGTTGCTTGAACATGAAGGTTACAAAGTAGTCGGTGAAGCCGATAACGGCGTCGATGCGATGCAGATGGTTCGCGAATGCATGCCCGACCTGATCATTCTTGACATCAGCATTCCCAAACTCGACGGACTGGAGGTTCTCTCCCGTTTCAATGCAATGAGCACCCCGCTGAAAACACTGGTGTTGACGGCCCAGAGCCCAACACTGTTCGCCATCCGCTGCATGCAGTCCGGGGCCTCCGGTTATGTCTGCAAGCAGGAAGATCTCAGCGAGCTGCTCAGTGCCATCAAAGCCGTGCTGTCCGGTTACAACTACTTCCCCAGCCAGGCCTTGAACCCGGTTCGCGGGGATGTAGCGCTCTGCGCTGAACTGGACTTGTTCAAGTCCGTCAACGATCGCGAACTGATGGTCCTGCAACTGTTCGCCCAGGGTCGTACCAACAAGGAAATCGCCAAGGGCATGTTCCTCAGTAACAAGACCGTCAGCACCTACAAAAAAAGACTCATGCAAAAACTCAAGGCCAAATCCCTGGTAGAACTTATCGAGATGGCAAAACGTAACGCGCTAGTGTGAGAGACCGGATGCCCAGGTGTTTAAAGGACTATTTATTGTATTTGAGTGCAGGTTTATGTCTGAGCACCTCTGTGTCAGGAGCAGACAGCGGAGTCGGAAATTTCGCGCTGCTCAGTCGCTCAACGGCAGGCTACATGGACGTCCAACTGGATAAATCACAACGATTGTGGCTGCAAAACAAGCGCGAACTGATCCTGGGGACCTCCGCGCCTGACTACCCTCCTTTCGATTTAACGATCAGCGGTCACGACTATGAGGGTTTCACCGCTGATTACGCAGGGGTTCTTGCACAATCCCTGGGCCTGCCGATCAAGGTCCGTCGTTACCTCTCCCGAGAGGCCGCCATCGAAGCACTCGAAAACGGCGACGTCGACCTGCTCGGAACGGCCAACAGCTTTGAAGGACGACGCTCCAGCATCGTCCTGTCTGCCCCCTACGCCATAGATCAACCGGTTCTGGTCACCCGGAACGCCGAAAACCGATCATTGACCGAAGGTCTCGCCGACATGCGATTAAGCATGGTCTATCACTATCTGCCGCTGGAAGAGGTAAAGGCGCAATATCCCAAGGCCATCATCACCTCTTACCCGTCCTACCAGAATGCGATCAATGCCGTCGCCTTCGACCAGGCAGATGTATTCCTTGGCGATACCATTTCCACCCATTTCATGATCAACAAGGGCTACCTAAAAAATGTACGGATGGCCAACTTCGGCAAACATGAGGCTTATGGTTTCAGCTTCGCGGTCAGCAAGGACAATCCAGACCTGCTGGCAATCATCAACGCAGTACTCAAGGAAGTGCCTGCGGGCGAGCGGGAAAATATTGCCAAACGCTGGAGCGCGGGCAGCGACATCCTTCTGACCGACCACAAACTGCAACTGACCAACCGCGAGGAACGCTGGCTTGCGCAGCACCCTGTCGTTCGCGTGGTCGTCAACGATACCTTCGCCCCACTGACATTCTTTGACGCCGACGAGAGCTTTCGGGGAATCACCGCCGACTTGCTCGAACTGATCAGGCTTCGAACCGGTTTACGCTTCGAGATTCACCGCAGCCAAAGTGACAGCGAGATGATCAGCCAGGTCAAAGGGAACCAGGCCGACCTGATCGCCGCGATGATTCCCAGCGCCGAGCGCGAGGCGCAACTGAGCTTCACCCGTCCCTATCTGGAAAATTCATTTGTACTACTGACCCGAAAGAGCACCTCCAGCCCAATCAGTCTTGAGCAATTGAATGGAAAGAGCCTTGCCATCACTCAAGGCAATCCGCTCCTCGACTACCTGCACCACGCATACCCGACGATCCAGCTGGTTGAAACGCCTGACAGTTTCAGCGCGGTGGAGTTACTCGCCAAAGGACAGGTCGAGGGCGCAGTCAACTCATTGGTGATTGCCAACTACTTCATTTCATCGCAAGTGTTCGAGGACGCATTGCAAATCAGCGCGACTGTCGGGACGCAGCAAGCCACGTTTTCACTGGCAACCGCGCGCGGTGCTACGGAACTGCACTCCATCCTCGACAAAGCCCTGCTCAGCATTGCGCCGGACGAACTGGGAATAATCAACAGCCGCTGGCGCGGCTACACGGGAACCGCCAATAGCACCTGGCGTAACTACCATCGCCTGTTCTATCAACTGGTCATTGGCAGCGGTCTTTTGTTACTGATTTCGCTGGCCTGGAATGCCCACATGCGCAGGCAGATCAAGCAACGCCAAAGAGCAGAGCGCGCACTCAACGACCAGTTCGAATTCATGCGCACGCTGGTCAACGGTACGCCTCACCCCATTTACGTACGGGACCGTGAAGGACTGCTGCAAAGTTGTAACGACAGCTATCTGGAGGCCTTTTGTGCCAAACGCGAGGACGTGATTGGCAAAAGCCTCATGCAGGGCGCCATGAGCAACGAGTTCGAGGCGAGGGAATACCTGGCCGACTACCAGCGAGTGGTGGCTGAAGGTGTCCCGTTGATTCTCGACCGCCCCCTGCACATAGGCCGGAAAAGGCTGACGATCTATCACTGGATTCTTCCCTATCGAGACTCGACGGGTGAGGTCCAGGGAATCATCGGAGGCTGGATCGACATCAGCGAACGACGGCAGCTTTTTGATGAACTCAGGTCAGCCAAGGAACAGGCGGACAAGGCCAATCGCGCCAAGAGCACCTTCCTGGCCACCATGAGTCATGAAATTCGCACACCGATGAATGCAGTGATCGGCATGCTCGAACTGACATTGAAACGGGCCGATCAGGGCCACCTGGATCGGCCGGCCATCGAAGTGGCCCATAGCTCAGCCAAGGACATGCTGGCGTTGATTGGCGACATACTCGATATTGCCCGAATCGAGTCTGGCCATTTAAGCCTGGCCCCAGAGCGGGTGAACCTTGGCGAGACGATTGAATCGGTCGTGCGGGTCTTCGATGGACTGGCCCGGCAAAAAAATCTCGCTCTGGTGCTGGAGTTCCCCACCAGCGCTGAACAGCCCGATGTATTGATAGACCCCCTGCGCTTCAAACAGATACTGTCCAACCTGATCAGTAATGCCATCAAGTTTACCGAGCACGGCCAGGTGGGGATCAAGGTCAATCTTCAACCAGCCCCGGAGCCCGACCATCTCCTGATGGAGTTGTGGGTCAATGACAGCGGAATCGGCATCAGCGAAGACGACCAGCGACGCTTGTTCGAGCCTTTCACTCAGGCCGATAACACCGGGCATTTGGCCAGAAGCGGTGCTGGATTGGGATTGGTGATCAGTCGCAACCTGTGCGAAATGATGGGCGGCTGCGTGCAACTGACCAGTTCGCCCGGGGTCGGCACTCAAGTCCGGATTTCATTGCCGATGGCCGCGCTGCCAGACACCGTGGTGCTGGACACCCCGCAACCGGTCATCGCGAACGCCTCGGTCACCCTGGACGTGCTGGTGGTCGACGACCACCCCGCGAATCGATTGCTCATGTGCCAGCAACTCGGTTTTCTGGGGCATCGATCCGTCACGGCCAACAACGGTGAAACAGGTTTCCAGGCATGGAAAGAAGGTCATTTCGACCTGGTGATTGCAGACTGCAACATGCCGGTGATGAATGGCTACGAACTCACCCGGGCCATCCGCCAGATCGAACACGATGAGCAGCGCCCGCCCTGCACGGTGCTTGGCTTCACCGCCAATGCTCAACCGGAGGAAAAACACCGATGCCGACAAGCCGGCATGAACGATTGCCTGTTCAAACCCATCAGCCTGACGACGCTGGGCCAACGACTGGAAGCACTCAAGCCGATCATCGAAAATCAAGCCTTTCACCTGGACGGCTTGCGGTTACTCACCGGCGGCGATCCGCAACTGGTTCAGCGTTTGCTCGCCGAACTGTTCAACAGCAATCGCCTCGACCGCCAGGAACTCCTCGCGCTGCCGCCTGCAAGCGGGCCGCAAGCCTTCATCGACATGGCGCACAAAATCAAAGGGGCGGCCCGTATTGTTCAGGCCTCAAGGCTTATCGACGGTTGCGAAGCGCTTGAGCGCGTATGTCATGAAAACTTCTGTCCGGACCAGCTCGAGGCCCGCTGCAAAGGCATAGAGCACGCCATGCTTGAGTTGGAGCAGGCGCTACAACGACAGATCCATCAGCACTCCAGCGTGTAAAACCTACCCCGAAGCAACCCGTAGCAGCCGCCTTCGGCAGCGGGGCTACGGGTGTGATCAGCATTCAGTCAAACGCAGGAAAATCTCCGCCAACCGCTCAATGCCGGCCTGATCATCAACGGTGAAACGCGCCAGCAAAGGACTGTCCAGATCCAGCACACCAATCAACCGGCCGTCCTTGACCAGCGGCACCACCAGTTCACTGTTCGAGGCACTGTCGCAGGCAATATGCCCGGCGAACGCATGCACATCTTCAACCCGTTGAGTGTGAAGGGTCGCCGCCGCTGCGCCGCAAACGCCACGACCGAACGGAATGCGCACACAGGCGATTTGCCCCTGGAACGGTCCGAGCACCAGTTCCTCGTTGCGATTGAGGTAAAACCCGGCCCAATTCAGGTCATCGAGCTGATTGAACAAGAACGCCGAAAACTGCGCGGCGTTGGCGATAAAGTCGCGCTCATCCGCCAGCAGCGACTCCAACTGCGCGCAGAGCAGACCATAGCCCTCAAGTCCTGCGCCGCTCTTCTGCAAATCGATCATGCCTTGTGCTCCAACAACTTCAGTCCGACCCAATACCGGGCAAATTGATACGCGCAACGGCCGTTGCGATTACCGCGTCCGGTAGCCCAGCGAACCGCAAGAATCTCGAGTTCTTCGTCACGCTTCCACTCAAGGCCGGCCTTGCTCGCCAATGCTCCCACCCAATGCTCGACCACATTGAGGAAGTGCTCCTGAGTAAAAGGATAAAACGACAGCCATAGGCCAAATCGATCCGACAGCGCGATCTTGTCTTCGACCGCCTCGTTGGGATGAAGCTCGCCGTCGACCATTTTCCAGTTTTCGTTATCGCTTTCTTTTTCCGGAACCAGGTGGCGACGGTTGGAGGTGGCGTACAGCAGTACGTTATCCGGTGCCTGTTCCAGCGAACCATCGAGCACACTTTTGAGTACCCGGTAATCGCCCTCACCGGCCTCGAACGACAGATCATCGCAAAACAGCACAAAGCGCTGGGGCAGCCTGGCGACTTGCTCGACAACGCGTGGCAGGTCTGCCAGGTGATCGCGCTCGATCTCGATCAGACGCAAACCGCTCTTGGCGTGCTCGGCCAGCAAGGCCCGTACCAGCGACGATTTACCGGTGCCGCGCGAACCCCACAGCAGCGCGTGGTTGGCAGGCATGCCGTCGAGAAACTGCCGGGTGTTTCGCCCCAACTGCTCCAACTGCTTGTCGACCCCGATCAGGTCGGACAGACGCATGTCCAGGCTGACCTCAAGCGGCAACAGAAATCCGCTGCGCCCCTCGCGCTGCCAGCGTGCCGCCAGGCACTGCGTMCAGTCGATGGCCGTGCGTTGTGCGGGCAGTAACGGCTCGATACGAGCCAGAACCGCATCGGCGCGTTCAAGAAATGCATTCAATCGGGAATCCACGACTTCTCCTCAGGCACGTTCACAGTAATGATGGGCGACAGAAAACCAAGTGCAGCGCGTAATGCCGGGATTATCGCAATAATGGCTTACCCGCCAGTCATGCCGAAATACACTGATGATCGGCTATGCTTCGCCCAGAAGGGAAACGAAAGTGGTTCAGCACACCATGGATATCAAGTTCACCAACCGCCTGTCTTACAAGCAAGCCAGGCTTACAGTGCTGGTCGGTTTCATTCTGGGAACCTTGCTCAGTCTGGTGCAAATAGGCATCGATTATGCCAGCGAAGACGCCTCCATCAACCGGGAAATACACTCGCTGCTGGAAATCAGCCATAACCCGGCCTCGCGGATCGCCTACAACATCGATGCCGAACTGGCCCAGGAACTGACCCTCGGCCTGCTGCGCTCGCCCGCAGTGATCAGTGCGCAACTGAGCGATAACAACAATACGATCCTCGCCAGCGTCAAACGCCCGGACACGCAAAACGGCAACTATCGGGTAATCAGCGACTTTCTGTTCGGCGCCAATCGACAGTTCAAGGACCGCCTGTTCCTCAACCACCTGCCCGATGAGTCCCTCGGCACCTTGCAACTGGATATTGATACCTACACGTTTGGCAGCCGTTTTCTGCGCCGGGCCGAAGTCACTCTGATCAACGGTTTTGTCCGCAGCCTGATACTGACCGGGATTTTGCTGGCGCTGTTCTACGTGATGCTCACCAAACCGCTGGTGCGGGTGATTCGCGAACTCAGCAAACGCGACCCACGCAGTGCCGAACAGGCACCGCTGGAGTGCCCTGTGGCACACGAAAACGATGAGATCGGCGTTCTGGTCACGGTGGCCAACCAGCAATTCGCAAGCATGACCACTGAAATCCAGCAACGCCGCAATGCCGAAAACCGCCTGACCGACTACCTCGGGCAACTGGAGAACATCGTCTCGGCGCGTACCGGTGAACTGAAAGCGATCAATAGCCGATTGACGGTATCGAACGAAGAACTGGAAATCGCGCGCCAGACCGCGCTGGACATGGCCCAGGCACGCTCCGTGTTTCTGGCCAACATGAGCCATGAAATCCGTACGCCACTCAATGGTTTGCTGGGGATGATCGCCCTCTCGCTGGACAGCCCGCTGAATGCCGAACAACGCCAGCAACTGTCGATTGCCCACGACTCCGGCAAAGTGCTCGTGGAGCTGCTCAACGATATTCTCGACCTGTCGAAGTTCGACGCCGGCCAGCTTGAGCTGGAGCGTATTCCGTTCGACCTCGGCTCACTGATCGAAGACACCGCCAACCTGCTGTCACAGAACGCCGCGCCCAGCGTCGAACTGACGTGTCTGATTGATCCGCAGTTCCCGTCGCAGGTACTTGGCGACCCGATGCGAGTGCGGCAGATTGTCAGCAACCTGCTCTCCAACGCCCTTAAATTTACCCGTTTTGGACGGGTGGACGTGCGCCTGAGCACCCACGAAGACGGCGTCAGAATCGAAGTCTGCGACACGGGTATCGGCATCGCACAGGATGATCAGCTCAAAATCTTCCAGCCATTTACCCAGGCAGGTGCCGGCATCACTCGTCAGTTCGGAGGTACCGGGCTGGGGCTGGCCCTGACCTTCAACCTGTGCGAAGCCATGCAAGGCCGACTCGGTATCAACTCGGAGCCCGGTTTCGGCAGCCAGTTCTGCGCTGATCTGCCGTTGCCGGCCCACACCCCGGCAATCGTTCCCGCGTCCCTGCAAGGCAAGGTATTGGCGATCACCGCCGCCAGCAGCGGCCTGTCCGAACTGTTAGGTAATCTGTTGCCCGGTTGGGGGCTGGAATACCAGCAGCGCACCATCGACGACTCCTTGATCGGGTTATCGCCCGATGTGCTGATCACCGACTGCCCGGAATGCCTGTTCGGATTACGTCCGGGCATGACCGCGCCGATTCTGCTGGTGACTGCCTATGGCAGTTTCATGCCCAGTGAAGAAGCGGCTGCCCTCGCCCCCCTGCAACAACAAGCCCGCCCACTGGCCCGCAACGCGCTCTACCAGACACTACGACGCACCTTGCAGGCCGACGAAGTCGCTCTCGTCACCGATGCTCAAGAGTCAAGCCTCATGCCCCAGCGGCGGGCGAGAATCCTGCTGGTGGAAGACAACCCGGTCAATCAGCTCGTGGCCAAAGGCATGCTCAGCAAGTTGGGTTGCAAGGTGGTGGTTGCCTCCCACGGCGCCGAAGCGCTCGACCAGCTGGAGCTCAAGCAGTTTGATATGGTGCTGATGGACTGCAACATGCCGGTGATGGACGGCTACGAGGCCAGCCGCCAGATCCGTCACAGTGGACGCTGGCCGGATCTGCCGATCGTTGCCCTGACCGCCAACGCCATGCCCGAGGAGCGTGAACGCTGCCGCGCGGCAGGCATGAGCGATTATCTGGCGAAACCGTTCCGTCGCGAGGAACTGGCCGCCCTGCTTGAGCAGTGGGTGCCGGCTACGATAGCGCCCTGATCTGCCCCAGCAGTTGATCAAGACCGTCGCGCAATTCACCCAAGCGCCCAAGATCGACACCGCTGTCGCACAACAGACGGGCCTTGAGCGGCCCGACCTGCTCGCGCAGGGCAACCCCGGCCGGCGACAGGCTCAAGTGCACTTCTCGCTCATCGCGCGCCGAGCGCTGGCGCTGGACCAGGTGTAACTGCTCAAGTCGCTTGAGCAACGGCGTGAGCGTCCCGGAATCCAGCGACAATCGCTCGCCAAGGGCTTTGACGGTTGGCTGCCCGGGCGCACTTTGTTGCCACTCCCATAGCACCAGCATCACCAGATATTGCGGATACGTCAGGCCCAGTTGATCGAGCATTGGCTTATAGCCGCGGATCACCGCTCGGGACGCGGCGTACAATTTGAAGCAGAGCTGACTGTCGAGCAGTAGCGAATCGGCTGACACATCGTTCATTTGAGCAGGGCTTCAATTTCGCGGGTCAGGTCCTGTGGTTTGGTCGCCGGCCCGAAACGCTTGACCAGCTTGCCATCCTGGCCGATCAGGAACTTGGTGAAATTCCACTTGATGCCCTGGGAACCCAGTAGACCGGGCGCACGTTTTTTCAGCTGAACAAACAGTGGGTGGGCGTTGCTACCATTGACCTCAATCTTTTTGAACAACGGAAAACTCACGCCGAAGTTCAGTTCGCAGAACTCGGAAATCGCCCCTTCATTGCCCGGCTCCTGTTTACCGAACTGGTTGCACGGAAAACCGAGCACCACCAGGCCTTGATCCTTATAAGTCCGCCACAACTCCTCCAGTCCTTTGTACTGCGGGGTAAAGCCGCATTTACTGGCGGTGTTGACCACCAATACCGCCTTGCCGGCGTAATCGGCCAGGGTCTTTTGCTCACCTTTGATGGTGGTGCAGGGAATACTCAGCAGGTTCTCGGTCATCACGCGTGCTCCGGTGGAAGATGAGAAAGGCTTAAACATAGCGAGCAATTAGATTGTGTGCAATTTAATAAATCAATAACCTGCCGACAAGGAGCTGCCGCAGGTCAGGACTCACATTATTCGCGCGGCACCAGGTCCAGGCACACCGAGTTGATGCAGTAACGCAAGCCGGTCGGTGGCGGGCCATCCGGGAATACATGCCCCAGGTGCGCGTCGCACTTGGCGCAGACCACTTCGGTACGAATCATGCCGTGGCTGATATCGCGAATCTCGACCATGGCGCCCTCGCCGATCGGCTCATAGAAGCTCGGCCAGCCACAGCCTGAATCGAACTTGGCGTTTGAGTCGAACAGCGGTTCGTCGCAGCAGATGCAGTGATAGACACCATCGGTCCTGGTGCCGTTGTACTTGCCCGAGAACGGCCGTTCGGTGCCCTTCAGACGACAAACGTTGTACTGCTCCGGGTCGAGCATCGCGCGCCATTCTTCCAGGGTTTTTTCCAACTTTTCCATTGTCATACCTCTGCATCTGAAAAAGCCTGATCTGTATCTTTTCCACGGATCAGGCGGCACGTATGATTGCGCCTCGTTAAACGCCAGTCTGGCAGCCGCGTTACCCGCATTCAAACGGATTTTGGTGCGGTGACCCCAGGCACCAGGCCCGTGTGAAAACGCAGGATTCCCAGTACGGTAGTTCAAACAGCGTCTGGATCGTTCATTTTCGGGAACACATCGCCATGCAGGTCAGCAAATCGAACAAGCTCGCCAACGTCTGCTACGACATTCGCGGCCCAGTGCTCAAGCACGCCAAGCGCCTGGAAGAGGAAGGCCATCGCATCCTCAAGCTGAACATTGGCAACCCGGCGCCTTTTGGTTTCGAAGCGCCCGATGAAATCCTCCAGGACGTGATCCGCAACCTGCCGACCGCCCAGGGCTACAGCGACTCCAAAGGCCTGTTCAGTGCGCGCAAGGCCGTCATGCAGTATTACCAGCAGAAACAGGTAGAAGGTGTCGGCATCGAAGACATCTACCTGGGCAACGGCGTTTCCGAGCTGATCGTGATGTCGATGCAGGCGCTGCTCAACAACGGCGACGAAGTGCTGGTCCCGGCCCCCGACTATCCGCTGTGGACCGCTGCGGTCAGCCTGGCAGGCGGTAATCCGGTGCACTACCTGTGCGACGAACAAGCCAACTGGTGGCCGGACCTGGCCGACATCAAGGCCAAGATCACCCCGAACACCAAGGCGTTGGTCATCATCAACCCGAACAACCCGACCGGTGCGGTGTACTCCAAGGAAGTCCTGCTGGGCATGCTGGAACTGGCTCGCCAGCACAACCTGGTGGTGTTCTCCGACGAGATCTACGACAAGATTCTGTACGACGATGCCGTGCACATCTGCACCGCGTCCCTGGCGCCGGACCTGCTGTGCCTGACCTTCAACGGCCTGTCCAAGTCCTATCGGGTTGCCGGTTTCCGCTCCGGCTGGATCGCCATTTCCGGCCCCAAGCATCACGCCCAAAGCTACATCGAAGGCATCGATATGCTGGCCAACATGCGCCTGTGCGCCAACGTGCCAAGCCAGCATGCAATCCAGACCGCACTGGGCGGTTATCAGAGCATCAATGATCTGGTGCTGCCGCAAGGTCGCCTGCTGGAACAGCGCAACCGCACCTGGGAACTGCTCAACGACATCCCGGGCGTCAGTTGCGTCAAACCGATGGGCGCGCTCTACGCGTTCCCGCGGATCGACCCTAAAGTCTGCCCGATCCACAACGATGAAAAGTTCGTCCTCGACCTGCTGCTCTCGGAAAAACTGCTGGTGGTCCAGGGCACGGCCTTCAACTGGCCATGGCCGGACCACTTCCGTGTCGTGACCCTGCCGCGGGTGGACGACCTGGACATGGCTATCGGTCGGATCGGCAACTTCCTCAAGTCCTATCGCCAGTAAGCGCGATGACGCCGAGGGCTTCTAGGGTCTGTACGAAAACTCGCCGAGCGGCGATCAGGCAAGGCAAAAACAGGCGAGGAAGCGGAGTTTAGGCCCCTAAATGAGCATTCCGAGCCTGTTTTTAACGCAGCCTGGTCGACGCGCAGGCAGTTGTCGTACAGAGCCTAAAAGCCCTCGGCGATTAATTCAGCAACACATCTCCACTCTTCGACTGCGACAGCGCCTTGAGTGCTGGCGGATTTACGCGACTGCCGGTTACGCCCAATAGAGGCGGGACTTGTGAAAGCAAAATCCAGCCAAATATCTCTTCAGGTGACGTCGGAAATGCCCTGCAAGCATCTAGAATCCAGCTGTAGGACACAGTTTGAAATAGTCACCCGGTTGAATAGCCTGGTGCGGCACCTTATATACCCCGCTGTACGCTACATATTTAGCACGAGGAGATTTCTACAACCATGATGCGCATCCTGCTGTTTTTGGCCACTAACCTGGCGGTCGTGCTGATTGCCAGCATCACCCTGAGCCTTTTCGGCTTCAACGGGTTCATGGCGGCCAACGGGGTTGATCTCAACCTCAATCAGCTGCTGATTTTCTGTGCGGTCTTTGGTTTCGCCGGCTCGCTGTTCTCACTGTTCATCTCCAAGTGGATGGCGAAGATGAGCACCAGCACCCAAATCATCAGCCAGCCGCGCACTCGCCATGAACAATGGCTGCTGCAAACCGTCGAGCAACTGTCTCGTGAAGCCGGAATCAAGATGCCTGAAGTCGGGATTTTCCCGGCCTACGAGGCCAACGCCTTCGCCACCGGCTGGAACAAGAACGACGCGCTGGTCGCGGTCAGCCAGGGCTTGCTCGAGCGTTTCTCGCCCGATGAAGTGAAAGCCGTCCTGGCCCACGAAATCGGTCACGTGGCCAATGGCGACATGGTGACGCTGGCACTGATTCAGGGTGTGGTGAACACCTTCGTGATGTTCTTCGCGCGGATCATCGGTAATTTCGTCGACAAGGTGATCTTCAAAAACGAAGAAGGCCAAGGCATTGCCTATTATGTCGCGACCATCTTCGCCGAGCTGGTACTCGGTTTCCTGGCCAGCGCGATTGTCATGTGGTTCTCGCGCAAACGCGAATTCCGTGCAGACGCAGCCGGCGCCCAATTGGCCGGCACCAGCGCCATGATCGGCGCCCTGCAGCGCTTGCGCTCGGAACAGGGTCTGCCGGTGCACATGCCGGACACCCTGAATGCCTTCGGCATCAACGGTGGCATCAAACAAGGGTTCGCTCGCATGTTCATGAGCCACCCGCCACTGGAAGAGCGGATCGACGCCTTGCGTCGTCGCGGCTGAGTGGTTCTGCAGTGATACTAAAGGGGCGATCTGATCGCCCCTTTTTTATGCCGATGCTTTTGCTGTTTAGCGAGCCATCAATCTATATACCCGCTCTTCAAGGCGCGTAACGCCCGCCTGGAGGAACTTCCAGCTCTCCCCCAGAATGTCCCGCACCTCACAGAAATCAAGCTGCCAGCGACCGCCCAGCAACGCCTGCACGTTTTCATCCGTCACGGCAAAGGGCGGCCCGTCCATCTGCGCCTGGTCGTAGTCCATCGTAATCAACAAGCCTTCACAGGCTGACGGCAAAATCCGGCTCAGGTGCGCTGCGTATTGCTCGCGCATGAGCGGTGGCAAGGCAATCAGCGCCGCCCGATCATAGACGGCCACACAATCTGTCACATCGTCTGCGGTCAGCCCGAAAAAATCTCCGCACCACACTGCCAAGGGCCCCGCCTGGTAGACCTTGAACGCACCCTGTTCGGTGATCTGCGGTGTGAGTTGCTGCTCGCGAAAAAACTCCTCCACGGCTTTTTCCGATAACTCGACACCCAACACCCGATGCCCCTGACCGGCCAGCCACATGAGATCAAGACTTTTCCCACAGAGCGGCACCAGCACCTGCGAGCCCTTCGTCAGATTCAATTGCGGCCAGTATTGCTGTAAATAAGGATTAACCTCTGACTGATGGAAACCGATCTGATTGAGCTCCCAACGCTTTTGCCAAAACTCCGGCTGCATAAATCCCCCTGATAATTCGATCTATATGCCCTAAAACTTATATTAGATTTAGATCAATGATCTGACTGAAGATGCTCCTATCTTAACGCTCAGGACGTTACTCATGTTCCCCAGCCTGTTTATCTCTCACGGTTCACCCATGCTGGCGCTGGAGCCCGGTGCCAGTGGCCCGGCGCTGGCACGCCTGGCCAGCGAGCTGCCGAAACCCAAGGCCATCGTGATCGTTTCCGCACACTGGGAAAGCCAGGACCTGCGCGTCGGCAGCGCTGAGCAACCGGAAACCTGGCACGACTTCGGCGGATTCCCCGCCGCGCTGTTCGCGGTGCAATACCCCGCACCCGGCCAGCCGGAACTCGCGGCGCAGGTCGCCGAATTACTCAAGGCTGATGGCTTGCCGGCACAGCTCGATAACCAGCGCCCGTTCGATCATGGTGTTTGGGTGCCATTGTCTCTGATGTATCCGCGAGCCGACATTCCGGTGGTGCAGGTGTCGCTGCCGAGTCGTCTTGGCCCAGCCCTGCAAACCCGCGTCGGTCGCGCGCTGTCCAGTCTGCGCGAGCAAGGCGTGCTGTTGATTGGTTCCGGCAGCATCACCCATAACCTGCGCGAGCTGGACTGGCATGCCGGCCCGGAAAGCGTCGAGCCCTGGGCCAAGGCCTTTCGCGACTGGATGATTGAAAAGCTCGCCGCAAACGATGAAGTCGCCCTGCACGATTATCGCCAGCAAGCCCCGAATGCCGTGCGCAGCCATCCCAGCGACGAGCATTTGCTGCCGCTGTACTTCGCCCGCGGCGCCGGTGGCGATTTCAGCATCGCCCACCAGGGATTCACCATGGGTGCGCTGGGGATGGACATCTACCGATTCGGCTGACCGATATACCGCGTCGCCCCTATCGCGAGCAGGCTCGCTCCCACACTTGAACTGCGGCACCTGTGGGAGCGAGCCTGCTCGCGATGGGGACGACACCGCTCGAAAGGCCAGACACAAAACTGCAGGCAAAAAAAATCCCCGAACCAGTCGGGGATTTTTTATGTGCGATCAATCAGCCCGAAAGCGGATCAATCTTCGCGATAGCGACGCAGTTTCAGCTGCTTACCGGCAACGCGAGTGTCCTTCAGTTTGGTCAGCAGACGCTCCAGACCATCTTCCGGCAACTCGACCAGGCTGAAGCTGTCACGCACCTGGATACGACCGATTGCTTCACGCGCCAGACCACCTTCGTTGAGGATGGCGCCCAGCAGGTTCTTGGCAGCGATACCATCACGCGCACCCAGCGCGGTACGGCAACGAGCACGGCCTTCGGCCAATGGGATCGGAGCGCGACGCTCACGGTCACCACGTTCCGGACGATCACCGGAACGCTCTGGACGATCGCCACGCGGTGCATTGTTCGGCACCAGCGGACGTTCTTTCTCGATGGCAGCCAGGGTCAATGCCTGACCGTTGGTTGCCTTGCGCAGCAGCGCAGCAGCCAGTGCACGCGGGGTGCAACCGATGTCGGCAGTCAGGCGATCCAGCAGGTCACCGTGAGTCGATTCGGCATCGGCCACCAGCGGCGACAGGCTGTTGGTCAGTTTCTTGATGCGTGCATCGAGAACGGCTTGAGCGTCTGGCAGGCGAACTTCAGCAACCTTTTGACCGGTTACACGCTCGATCACTTGCAGCATGCGGCGCTCACGCGGAGTCACCAGCAGCAGTGCACGACCTTCGCGACCGGCACGGCCAGTACGGCCGATACGGTGAACGTAGGACTCTGGGTCGTACGGCATATCAACGTTGAAAACGTGAGTGATACGCGGAACGTCCAGACCACGAGCAGCAACGTCGGTCGCCACAACGATGTCCAGACGGCCATCCTTGAGGGAATCGATCACGCGCTCACGCTGGTTCTGGG
Source organism: Pseudomonas sp. 05N36 (assembly GCF_056397385.1). Classification (NCBI taxonomy): domain Bacteria; kingdom Pseudomonadati; phylum Pseudomonadota; class Gammaproteobacteria; order Pseudomonadales; family Pseudomonadaceae; genus Pseudomonas; species Pseudomonas sp. 05N36. Next base: position 62,238 of record NZ_JBFTNH010000002.1, read on the forward strand.
CAATGTCACCGTTCAGCGCAGCGGCTTTGTAGCCTTTGGCTTCCAGGGCGCTGGCCAGGTCCAGGGTCGCTTGCTTGGTACGCACGAACATGATCAGCGCGTCGAAGTCTTCCACTTCCAGCAGGCTCAATACAGCCGAGGTCTTCTGGTCAGCGTGAACCAACAGGTGAGCCTGTTCGATCGCGGTAACGGTCTGAGTCTTGGTCTGGATCTTCACGTGCTGCGGATCACGCAGATGACGCTCGGCGATGGCACGGATCGACTGCGGCAGGGTAGCCGAGAACAATACGGTCTGACGGGTTGCCGGCAAGGCCTTGAAGATAACTTCCAGGTCGTCCATGAAGCCCAGTTTGAGCATTTCGTCAGCTTCGTCGAGAACCAGGTGGTTCACGGTTGCCAGTACTTTTTCGTCACGACGCAGGTGGTCGCACAGACGGCCCGGAGTGGCGACAACGATCTGTGCGCCATTACGGATTGCTTTCAGTTGCGGGCCCATAGGCGCGCCGCCGTAAACGGCCACAACGGTAACGCCCGGCATTTGCTTGGCGTAGGTTTCGAAAGCGGTTGCTACTTGCAGCGCCAACTCACGGGTTGGCGCCAGGATCAGGGCTTGCGGTTCGCGCTTAGCAGGATCGATGCGGTGCAGGATCGGCAGGGCGAACGCGGCGGTTTTACCCGTACCGGTTTGCGCCTGACCAATCATGTCGTGACCGGCCATGATGATCGGGATCGATTGCTGCTGAATAGCCGAAGGCTCTTCGTAGCCAGTCGCGATGACGGCTGCAAGAATATTCGGATTAAGGTTAAAAGCGGCGAAGCCGCCGGTTTCCTGGGTCATGGGTCTGCCTCTAAGTGCATCCGCAAAGACCCATGCTCCAAAGCTGCGCATGCCGTGTAAGACTCAAGAGTCGCCCTGGCTGCTTTGTCGGCGGGGATTTGCGAAAACGAATGAATGAAAAAGATTCGTCAAGGAAGAGTCCGCTGTGCGGACGTGCAGCCGAAGCTGACTTCGGGGAATTGCGCTACCTAAACGCGGCCTGGCTAAAGACCGGCGCGCACTATACCGGAATTCGCCAAAAAAGGGAGCTTTATTTGTCGGAAAAAACCCGCATACACCGTTGTGTCGCAGGCTTTGCGGATAATCGCGCAACGGTCTATTTTTCAAAGGCCCGGCCCTGTTGGTCATGACGCTTAAACGGTTCATCTTTCAGGCCATGACCTTTGGCCTGTAGCCCCCTCCCCGCCCGAGGAAATACCCCATGAAGCAAGCAGATTGCAGTCGCGTCAGCCGGGAACGACGCGGACATGTCCTGTTGATCGGGCTGGACCGGGTGGCCAAGCGCAATGCATTTGACCTCGATCTGCTCAACGCRCTGAGCCTGGCCTATGGCGAGTTCGAAGCCGACAGCGAGGCTCGCGTTGCGGTGGTGTTCGGTCATGGCGAGCACTTTACCGCCGGACTGGACCTGGCGAGCGTCAGCGCTGCATTGGCCGAAGGCTGGCAAGCACCGGCCGGCGGTTGCGATCCGTGGGGGGTGTTCGTTGGCCCCAGGGTCAGCAAACCGGTGATTGTTGCGGCCCAGGGCTATTGCCTGACCATTGGCATCGAACTGATGCTGGCCGCCGATATCAACCTCTGCGCCAGCAACACCCGCTTTGCGCAAATGGAAGTACAGCGCGGCATCTTCCCCTTTGGCGGGGCAACCTTGCGCCTGCATCAGGTAGCCGGCTGGGGCAACGCCATGCGCTGGCTGCTGACCGGCGATGAGTTCGATGCCCACGAAGCGCTGCGCCTGGGGCTGGTGCAGGAGGTCATGGCCAGCGAAGACCTGTTACCGCGTGCGATCGAGCTGGCAGAACGCATTGCCAGGCAGGCGCCGCTGGGGGTTCAGGCGACCTTGCAGTCCGCGCGCCAGGCTCATCTGGAGGGCGAAACAGCGGCGGCATTGGCTTTGCCACCGCTGGTCAAGAAGTTGCTCAACAGTGAAGACGCCAAGGAAGGCGTGCGATCGTTGATCGAGAAACGCCCGGGCGTGTTCAAAGGGCTTTGAGGGATGTGTTGGCAGTTAAAAAGGCATCGCGAGCAGGCTCGCTCCCACAGGGTTTTGTGAACACCGAAAATACACTGTGGGAGCGAGCCTGCTCGCGATGGCGATCTGACAAACGACTCAGGTCGCCGGGCGAATCGCCTTGATCAGCGGCTGCAACGAATAACCCAATCGCGGCGCCAGCGCTTCGGCACGGGCGGTCAATCCTTGCATGTCCAGTTCCTGGTCAAGGTCGGCTGGCACTATCAGGATCACGTTGCCCTCCTTCACCGGCAGCTCCCAATAATGCCGGTGATAGAGCCCACGCAGTAATGCTGCACCCAACGGCTTGCCGTCATCGGTCGCCCATTGATTGATCACCAGCCAGCCGCCCGGATTCAGGCGTTTCTGACAGTTTTCCAGAAAGCCCCAGGCCAAATGGCCGACGCCCGGCCCGACATCGGTATAAAGGTCGACGAAAATCAGATCCGCCGACTCAGCCGTCTCGAGCAACTCGAGGGCGTCGCCGATGCGGATATACAGACGAGGATCGTCGTCCAGCCCCAGGTACTCGATGGCCAGGCGCGGTACATCCGGGCGCAACTCGATCGCTTCGACGTCTTCCAGCGGCAGGAACTTCAGGCACGCCTGAGTCAGGGTGCCCGCCCCCAGACCGAGAAACAGCGCGCTTTCCGGCTGTTCATGGCACAGCGCACCAATCAGCATCGCGCGGGTGTAGTCGTACTCGAGCCAGCTCGGATCGGCAGTGAACACGCAGCTCTGCTCGATGGCATCGCCAAATTCGAGAAAACGGTAATCCGCCACTTCCAGCACCCGGATCATGCCGAATTCATCGTGCACCTCGGCGAGCAGATGCTCGACGCGCTCCTCAGTCATTTCGTCTCCTGGTCGTTGTCGGGCTGATCCCCGGCAACGCAATCATTCGTTCCGCTTGGCGCGGCAAAGGCGCGATTGTCCGCCAAGCGTCGGGAACAGGTCACGCACTAATTGCTGATAACATAAACGTCCGATCGTAAAACATTAGAGTCCACGATGAGCCAACCCTGGAGTCCTGACAGCTGGCGCGCCCTGCCGATCCAGCAACAACCCCATTACCCTGACGCTGCGCATTTGCAACAGGTCGAGCAAAGCCTGGCCAGCTATCCGCCATTGGTGTTTGCCGGTGAGGCCCGGGAGTTGCGCCGTCAGTTTGCCGAGGTGACCCAGGGCCGGGCGTTTCTGCTGCAAGGCGGTGATTGCGCGGAAAGCTTCGCCGAGTTTTCGGCGGCGAAAATCCGCGACACCTTCAAAGTCCTGTTGCAAATGGCGATTGTCATGACCTTCGCCGCCGGTTGTCCGGTGGTAAAAGTCGGGCGTATGGCCGGGCAGTTCGCCAAACCGCGCTCGTCCAATGACGAAACCATCAACGGCGTGACCTTGCCGGCCTACCGAGGCGACATCGTCAACGGTATCGGTTTCGACGAAAAAAGCCGCGTACCCGACCCGGATCGCCTGTTGCAGTCCTATCACCAGTCCACTGCGACCCTGAACCTGCTGCGGGCCTTTGCCCAGGGCGGTTTTGCCGATTTGCATCAAGTGCATAAATGGAACCTGGACTTCATCGCCAACTCGGCGCTGGCCGAAAAGTACAGCCACCTGGCCGACCGTATCGATGAAACCCTGGCGTTCATGCGCGCCTGCGGCATGGACAGCTCGCCGCAATTGCGCGAAACCAGTTTCTTCACCGCCCACGAAGCGCTGCTGTTGAACTACGAAGAAGCCTTCGTACGCCGCGACAGCCTGACCAACGATTACTACGATTGCTCGGCACACATGCTGTGGATCGGCGATCGCACGCGTCAGCTCGACGGCGCTCATGTCGAGTTCCTGCGCGGGGTGAACAACCCGATCGGGGTCAAGGTCGGCCCGTCCATGAACACCGAAGAACTGATTCGCCTGATCGATGTGCTCAACCCTGACAACGATCCAGGCCGCCTGAACCTGATCGCGCGGATGGGCGCAAACAAGGTCGGCGACCATCTGCCGCAGCTGATTCGTGCAGTCGAACGCGAAGGCAAGAAAGTGCTCTGGAGCAGCGACCCGATGCACGGCAACACCATCAAGGCCAGCAGTGGCTACAAGACCCGGGATTTTGCGCAGATCCTTGGCGAGGTGAAGCAGTTCTTCCAGGTTCACGAGGCGGAGGGCACCTATGCCGGTGGCATCCATATCGAAATGACCGGGCAGAACGTCACCGAATGCATCGGCGGTGCACGACCGATTACCGAAGATGGTTTGTCGGACCGTTACCATACTCACTGCGACCCGCGGATGAATGCCGATCAGTCGCTGGAGCTGGCGTTCTTGATTGCCGAGACCCTGAAGCAGGTTCGGCGTTGAGTCAGTAAGTCTTTGGTTGACTGATACACCGCCATCGCGAGCAGGCTCGCTCCCACATTCGATCTATGTTGCTCGCAAATTTGCGACTCTACTCGGTCAATTGTGGGAGCGAGCCTGCTCGCGATGGCGTCAGATCAGGCACCGCCAATCTGCGCCAACGCCACCCGCAACCGCGCTGCACTGGCCCTTGGGCAATTGAGCTGAATCTGTTCCAACCCCAACCAATCGGCCATCTGCCGAAGATTCGCCGCCAACGCACACATCCCCTGCTCATCCAAACCTTGTTCCTCTTCATGCACCGCATGCACCGCCAACCGACCCAACGCCCTTTCCGCTCGAAGGTCAACCCGCGCGGCAATCCGCTCGTTGTGCAAAAACGGCAGTACGTAATAGCCGTAAACCCGTTTGCCCGGCGGCGTGTAGATTTCCAGTCGATAACGAAAATCGAACAACCGCTCGGTTCGACTGCGTTCCCAGATCAACGAATCAAACGGTGAAAGCAACGCGCTGGCTTCAACCTTGCGCGGCACTTTTGGCTCCGGCAGGCAGTACGCCGGCTGCTTCCAGCCCTGCACCCCGCACACCCGCAACTCACCATTTTCAACCAGCTCGGCCAGGCCGTTGCGGCACTCTGCCAGGCTCAAGCGAAAATAGTCGCGCAGATCCTTTTCCGTGCCGACACCCAGCGCATTGGCTGCATGCAACAGCAATCCGCGTTGCGCCTCGGTTTCGCCGAGCAGCGGTTGCTTGAGTATCGATTCGGGAATCACCCGCTCCGGCAAATCGTAAAGACGCTCGAAGCCGCGACGCCCCGCCACCGTCACTTCGCCGGCCGCGAACAACCATTCCAGCGCATGCTTTTCAGCGCTCCAATCCCACCATGGACCGGCCCGTTCCTGGCGCGTCGACAAACTGCCGGCACCCAGCGCGCCCAACTCCTGGACCGAAGCCAGAACACGGCGAATGGTCTCTGGCTGTTCGCGACCGAAACGCGCCATCTGCTGATAAATCCCCTCGCCTTGCGCCGCGCGCTGCATGCGCCAACGCATCAAGGGATACATCGACAGCGGTAACAACGATGCTTCATGCCCCCAATACTCGAACAACGTACGCCGTCGGCCCTGGCTCCAGGCGGCCTGGTCGAGCAAGTCGGCGGAGTAGTTGCCAAGACGCGAGAACAGCGGAAGATAGTGCGAGCGCACCAGTGCGTTGACCGAATCGATTTGCAGAATACCCAAGCGTTCGATCAGGCGGTTGAGCTGAGCGGGCTTGATCGCCGCTGGCGGCTGGCGCCCGGTGAAACCCTGGGCGGCCAGTGCCAGACGCCGAGCCTGTTTGAGGGATAAGGACAGTTCTGCGGGCATGTGCTTCTCCTTGTCTGCTCGCAAACTACCTCAGTGTGAAGCTGCTTGTGTAGCGGTTCGGTACTCATTTGTGCATCGGGTCATCCCAGAATGGCCGGACGACTTCATGCTCGACATCGGCGCGGCTGATACCGATATCCTTGAGCGCTTCGTCACTCATGCTCGCCAGCAATGCGCGCTCACGGTGGAGTTGATGCCAGCGGAGGATTTTCTCCAGCCAATGGCTCATAGAAAACCCGTGAAACTTCCCAACCAGCACATAACCTTTTTGACCTTTCATCATCTTGCCCTCCGTTGTAGATGACTGAAGTCTCGCGCCGGAGCTAAGATCAATCCAACGAATGTTTCTTATGCAATACATCTCGGAGATTGATGAATTGAGCCACTACCCGAGTATCGATACGGAAGTCCTGCGCACCTTCGTTGCCATTGCCGACCAGGGTGGTTTCACCCGCGCTGGCGAACTGGTCAATCGCACGCAATCGGCGGTGAGCATGCAGATGAAACGGCTGGAAGAGGACGTGCTGCAACGCCAGTTGTTTCAGCGCGACGGCCGTCAGGTGAAGCTGACCGCCGAGGGTCAGGTGTTGCTCGGCTATGCCCGGCGGATCCTGAAACTCCACAGCGAAGTGTTCAACACCCTGCGTGAGCCGCACATGGTCGGCACGGTGCGCATCGGCACTCCGGATGACTATGTCATGCGCTTCCTGCCGGGCATCCTCTCGCGCTTTGCCCAGGCCTACCCGCTGATCCAGATCGAGGTCCATTGCGAGTCGTCCAAGCAATTACTGCTGCGTCAGGACCTGGACCTGTCGATCGTCACCCGCGAACCCGGCAGTGAGATCGGCCAACTGCTGCGCAAGGAGCGATTTGTCTGGGCGCAGGCGCAGTGCTTCAGCCCCAACGAGCAAACACCGTTGCCACTGGCAATGTTCAACAGTGATTGTTTTTGCAGGATCTGGGCCTGCAATGCGCTGGACGCTTCCGGGCGCGAGTACCGGATCGCCTACAACAGTTCGAGCCTGTCGGCGATCATGGCGGTGGTCAGCGCCGGGCTGGCGGTCACCGCGCAACTGGAAAGCCTGATCACCCAGGACATGCGCATCCTCGGTGAGGCTGAAGGCCTGCCCTTGTTGCCCGAAGCCAGCATCATGCTGGTGCGCAACCTGAACAACCCTTCACCCATCACCGAATGCCTGGCGGAGCACATTGTCGAAGGCTTCAAACTTTAAAGGCGAGCATCACCGCGCAGAGCACCAGAAAGGCGCAGAACAATCCGCGCAGCAAACGCTCCGGCATGGCGTGGGCGATCTTCACGCCCCAACTGATGCTCAGTAAACCGCCGACAGCCATCGGCAGTGCGATGCCCCAGTTCACTTGATGATGGACCGCGTAAGTCACCAGCGTGACGCCGGTGCTGGGCAAGGCCAGCGCCAGTGACAATCCTTGAGCCACCACTTGCGTGGTGCCAAACAGGCTGGTGAGGACCGGCGTCGCCACCACCGCACCGCCCACGCCGAACAACCCGCCCATGGTCCCCGATGCGGCGCCCAACACGCCCAGCCAAGGCCACGAGTAACGCATCTGCGAGGCGGCCGGCGCAGTGGCCATGAACATGCGCAGCAGGTTGTAGGCCGACAACGCGATCAGGAACGCCACAAAACCGATGCGCATCAGCTGTGCATCAATGCCCACCGCCCAGATCGAGCCGATCCAGGCAAAGCAGAAGCCCATCGAGGCCAATGGCAATGCGTGGCGCAGTTCGATGCGATTGCGCTGGTGATAACGCCACAGCGCCAGCATCACGTTAGGCACCACCATGACCAGCGCCGTGCCCTGGGCAATTTGCTGATCCAGACCGAACAACACGCCCAACGCGGGAATCGCGATCAAACCACCGCCAATCCCGAACACACCGCCTACAGTGCCCAGCGCAGCGCCGAGCACCAGATACATGACTAACTCAATCACTGACGACTCCCTCTCAAATCAGGCCTCGCATCCTAAACCAAAAATTATCTGGCGCATTAAAGACTCGACCGCTAAATTCATGGCGATGAATGATCAAGGTTTAGACATGAGCACCCAACGCAACACCCCGGACAACTGCGACAACCTGCTGCTGGATAACCAGCTGTGCTTTGCCCTGCACTCAACGTCACTGCTGATGACCAAGGTCTACAAACCCTTGTTGCAAGCACTGGGCCTGACCTATCCGCAATACCTGGCAATGATGGTGCTGTGGGAGCGCGACGGGCTGACCGTCGGCGAAATCAGCACGCGCCTGCTGACCGACCCCGGCTCCCTGACGCCACTGCTCAAACGCCTGGAAGCCGAAGGACTGCTGAGCCGTACCCGCAGCCGCGAAGATGAGCGCGTGGTGATTGTCGAGCTGACCGAACAAGGTCGCGCCCTGCGGGAAAAAGCCCAGGAGATTCCGCCGTGCATCCTCGGCGCCAGCGGCCAGACCCTGGAACAAATGCGCAAACTGCAGGCCGATCTGCAAAATCTACGCAGTCATCTGCAAGACAGCCTCTAACCCTCAAACCATCAAACATCCCCTGTGGGAGCGAGCCTGCTCGCGAAGACTGCGTGTGATTCAGCATTGATGTTGGCTGACACACCGCTTTCGCGAGCAGGCTCGCTCCCACATTTTTTTGCGCGGCTAAATTTTAAAAATTTATATTGCGCGCAAAACATTCGCGAGCTACATTTATTTTGCAATTACTTAGCGCGCAAACATTTAGCGCAAAACAACCAATCCCGAACGAGGCTCACACCATGCAAGCTCTCTATACCGCAGTTGCAACCGCTACCGGTGGCCGTGATGGCCGTGCCGTTTCCAGCGACAACATCCTCGACGTCAAACTCGCCACGCCAAAAGAACTTGGCGGTGCCGGCGGTGCAGCGACCAACCCTGAGCAACTGTTCGCGGCCGGTTACTCGGCTTGCTTCATCGGCGCGCTGAAGTTCGTCGCCAGCCAGACCAAGCGCAAAATCCCTGATGACGCCTCGATCACCGCTCACGTCGGCATTGGCCAGATTCCGGGTGGTTTCGGTCTGGACATCGACCTGAATGTCAATCTGCCCGGGCTGGAGCAGGCCGACGCGCAAGCGCTGGTCGACGCCGCGCACCAGGTCTGCCCGTACTCCAACGCCACGCGCGGCAATGTAGACGTTCGCCTGCACGTGACTGTCTGAGTGTTCGCACCCGACAGACGCGCACAAAAAAGCCCGACTCAATGGTCGGGCTTTTTCTTTCCTGCAAAAACTGCGCTTATTTAGCGCGGCCTTTGTAAGAACCGCCTTCGCGGGTATCGATCTCGATCATGTCGCCGATTTCGATGAAGTCGGCAACCGACAGCTCGGTACCGTTCTTCAGTTTGGCAGGCTTCATCACCTTGCCGGAAGTGTCACCGCGAGCGGAACCTTCGGTGTAGTCAACCTGACGCACGATAGTGGTCGGCAGTTCTACGGAAACCAGGCGCTCTTCGAAGAAGATCGCTTCGCAAACATCGGTCATGCCTTCTTCAACGAAAGGCAGAACAGCTTCGATGTCTTCGGCGTTCAGCTCGTACATGGTGTAGTCAGTGGTGTCCATGAACGTGTAGGTGTCGCCGCTGATGAACGACAGGGTCGCTTCTTTGCGGTCGAGGATTACGTCGTCCAGTTTGTCGTCAGCGCTGTAAACGATCTCGGTCTTGTAACCGGTCAGCAGGTTTTTCAGCTTGGTCTTCATGATCGCGCTGTTACGACCGGACTTGGTGAATTCAGCTTTCTGAACCAGCCAAGGGTCGTTTTCGAGACGGATCACCGTACCGGGTTTCAGTTCTTTACCAGTTTTCATTGCGAATATCCGAATTTGGATGGGATTTACAAAAATCTAGGCCGCGTATCATATCCAATTTAGGTAAAACTGCACCAGCGCCGAAGCAAGATCGGCCTGCAAAGCCTGTTCCAGACACCATGCCTGGGCGTGTTTTTGCAGTTCTGGCCAGTGTTCCTGTGCCGCAACCCATGCCTGAGCCATTCCAGCGCCCGTGTTCCAGGCTCGCCATAACCCGACGAGTGCCGCTTTTGCCGCCGGTGAAAGGCCTGCGGTGTACAGCGTCAGAAAGGCTTCGAGTTTGTCCAGGTGGACATCTTCTTCCTGTTGATAAATATGCCACAGCATTGGCCGGGCCGCCCATTGCGCGCGGACGAACGAGTCCTCGCCACGCACCGCGTTGAAATCACAACACCACAGCAGCAGGTCGTATTGATCCTGTCGGACGAACGGCAACACCTGCACGGTCAACGCACCGCGCACCTGTAATGCGCCGACACCAAGCCCTTCAACGCCCAGCCAGCGCTCGACATCGCCCAGGATCCGGCCCTCGGGTACCAGCAGATGAGTGGCATGAACGTCACCCGCCATGACGTCCAGCCAATCGGCCAACCCGGTATTCTCGTAGGCAAACAACGAAATCAGCCGTGCACCGTCGGCGCGATCGACGCCCAGCCCTTGCAGGAATTCGCGCTGAGCCTCAGTGCTGTGTTGAAACTGCTCGCGCCGTTCCAGCAACCCACGCTCGCGCAGCAAGCCGCCCGTACTGGCCTGAAACCCCGGGAAGAAGAAGTACTTCTGCACCTGCTTGTACTTCACCGACGGCAAGCCATGACAGCCGACGATCCAGTCTTCGGCGCTCAAATAATCGAGGTTCATCCACAGCGGAGTCTTTTCGCCCGCCGCCATTGCCTCCATATAGGCATGCGGCAACTGGCATGCAAACGCAGCGATCACCACATCGGCGGCCTCTGTCGGCGCCCAGTCGGCCGGCCAATGGCAGACCTCGACGCCTTGCTGCCACTGCCGGGCAGCAGTGATGTCGAGTTCCGGGCACAAGCGTTCGAATGCCCGCAGGTCATCGACCCACAGCCGTACCGCGCAGTGATGCTCGGCCACTAACTGCCTGGCCAGACGCCAGGTCACGCCGATGTCGCCGTAGTTGTCGACGACCGTGCAGAAAATATCCCAGTCGACTTTCATTCCGGGCTCCGTGGGGCAAAGACCTCAATTGTCCGCATAAATCGTTGCGCGCAGAAGAGCCGACGCCGATTAATCTTCATGCGACAATCGCCGCAGCCCACAACCCTCGCCAGGAAGCAGCCATGCCCTACCGTCCACACGTTCGCCGCACGGTGTCCATCACACTCAGCCCATTGCAACTGATTGCCAGTATCGCCGTGGGTTTGTGGCTGGGTTTTTTGGCCATCGCGCTGACCTGCTGGCTGGCGTCGAAACTGCTGTTCAGCGAACAACTCGCCCCGCTTGCCGAGGCGGCGCATCGAATAGCACAACCCAAGCCTGCGGCGGTTGAACCGGCACCCGAGAATCCGATGTTCGAGCAGTACAAGGAAAACCTGCGCAAACAGGCGCAACAGCAAATGCTCGATCAGGCACGCAGCAATACCCGCAACCTGTCCAACCCGAAATGCCAGTTCTGGCTGCAGCAAGACCAAACCGCGTCCAGCGAAAAAAGCCGCGCCAACGTCCAGCAATTCTGCGATTGATCATGAACAAACACACGGTCCACCAGCTGATCCTGGAAAAGCTAGCGGTCGATCTCGACATCGCCGAACGTGCAGCACAAACCGCGTACGAAACCGCGACCCACGAAGAAAACATCGCCGAGAACAAGTACGACACCCTGGGACTGGAAGCGTCTTATCTGGCAGCCGGACAAGCCAAGCGGGTGGAGGAAATCCGTCAGTCACTGGTGCTGTGCCAGAACCTGACACTGCGCTCTTATGACGATCAGCGCGGGATTGAAGTCGGTGCGCTGTTGGGCCTGGAAGACGAAAAGGGGCGCGAACAGTGGCTGTTCCTGGCCCCTGATGCAGCCGGTTTGAAGGTTGATCTGGTGGGGCAACTGATTACCGTCATCACCCCGCGCTCACCGCTGGGCAAAAGTTTGCTGGGCAAGTTCGAGGGCGATGAGGTGGAGATCGTGGTGGCGGGCACTCGGCAACAGTTCGCTGTCACCGAGGTGGTCTAGTCAGTTCAATGAACTGGTAGTTCAACGCCTTCGAACAGCTCTTCCAGTTCCTGCTTGTTGTGGCACTGGATGGCTTTGGCCATGACTTCGCGAGTCAGGTGCGGGGCGAATTTCTCGATGAAGTCGCACATGAAGCCACGCAGGAACGTCCCGCGACGGAAACCGATTTTGGTCACGCTGGACTCAAACAGCTCGCTGGCGTCGAGCACCACCAGGTCGTTGTCGAGTTTGGTATCGACGGCCATTTTCGCCACGATCCCGACACCCAGCCCCAAGCGAACGTAAGTCTTGATCACGTCGGCGTCGGCGGCGGTGAACACCACTTTCGGGGTCAGGCCGCGATGGCTGAAGGCTTCGTCTAGTTTCGAGCGACCGGTGAAACCGAACACGTAGGTCACGATCGGGTATTCAGCCAGGGCTTCGAGGGTCAGCTTCGGCAGCTTGGTCAGCGGGTGACCTTGCGGCACGACTACGCAACGGTTCCAGCGGTAGCACGGCATCATCACCAGGTCGCCGAACAGCTCCAGCGCTTCAGTGGCAATGGCAAAATCCACGGTGCCGTCAGCGGCCATTTCGGCGATCTGCATCGGTGAACCCTGGTGCATGTGCAGGGCAACGTCCGGGTATTGCTTGATGAAATTACTGATCACCGGCGGCAGTGCATAACGCGCCTGGGTGTGGGTGGTGGCAATCGACAGTGTGCCTTTCTTCTCGTTGGAGAATTCCTGAGCGATCTGCTTGATGCTTTCGACCTTGCGCAGAATTTCACCAGCCGTGGTGATGATTCGCTCACCGGCCGGGGTCACTCGGGTCAGGTGTTTGCCGCTGCGCGCAAAAACCTCGACACCCAACTCGTCTTCCAACAGACGGATCTGCTTGCTGATGCCCGGCTGCGAGGTGTACAGGCTTTGAGCAGTAGCGGAAACGTTGAGGTCGTGGTGCGCCACTTCCCAGATGTAGCGCAATTGTTGAAGCTTCATATGAATCCCTCAAAGCAGATAGACGCCACGGGCATCAGCGACGGTATATAACTATATTAATGGCTTGAAGAATAAATCTAGAACTTTTTCATCAAAAGGCCAGCATTCTCGCCTTAAATATCGCCGTGACGCCGACGCTGCGACAATGGCACCAGGTAAACCGGCACGTGCGACAACTGCAGCACACGCGCAGCAGTCCGTCCCAACGGTGTTTCTCCACCGGCCCCATGGCTGTGACTTCCTAGGATCAACAAATCCACCGAGAGTTTCTGTGCCTGATCAAGAATGACCTGCGACGGGTCACCCTGAAATACTCTGACCGATTGAATCAGCTCCAGGTCCTGCTGCCCCTCCCCCAACTCTTCGCGGAAGCTGTCGAATACCCGCTGCTCGATATTGGCCATCACCGTGTTCAAACCCTGACTGTGAAATTCATTCAAGGCTTGTTCGTCGAGATAGCTCTGCAACACCGATTCGGCAAAAAGCCCCATGGGCTCAACAGCGTGTACCACGTACAGATCGGCTTTGAATGTTCGTGCCAATGCCAATGCATGCTGCATCACAAAGGGTGCGTACAGGCCGAGGTCAGTGGCATACAGCATCGAATGGATCATTTGATCTCCTCGAATGCAAAGATGGCGGCGATTAATTCAGCTTAGCAGCGCCACAGCGATACGACGTTCTGCGCAAGGCATTGAACGTTGGGCTTAAATCTTCAGTTCATTACTGATGCCGTGAGGGACGTGACCGGTGGCGACCACCTCACGCGCCAACTCGCAATGACCTGCCTGGTCGTCGAAAAATACGTCGGCGGCGAAGGCTTCAAGAAACGCCGATTTCGCCAGCCCGCCGAGAAACAGCGATTCGTCGAGTCGAATATCCCACTCGCGCAAGGTACGGATGACCCGCTCGTGAGCGGGTGCCGAACGCGCGGTCACCAGTGCAGTGCGGATCGGGCAACTGTCATCAGGAAACTCGCGCTGCAACAGATTGAGCGCGGCCAGAAAACCTTTGAACGGCCCACCACGCAACGGCTCGCGAGCGGCTTCGCGCTCGTTGGCCTGAAAGGCCTCGAGGCCACCCGACTGATAAACCCGCTCCGACTCATCGGAAAACAGCACAGCGTCGCCATCGAAGGCGATGCGTAACTCTTCGCTGGCGGCGCGGCTCGCACCACCGGACAGAATCGTCGCCGCGGCGAAGCCGGCATCGAGTGCGCTGCGCACGTCATCGGCATGGGTGGAGAGAAACAGATCGCAGCCGAAGGCCTTCAGGTACGGATAAGGACTGCGCCCGCCGACAAACGCCGCGCGAGAAATCGTCAGGCCGTAATGGTGAATCGAGTTGAAGACTCGCAAACCGGTGTCTGCGCTATTGCGCGACACCAGCACCACCTCGACCCGCGCCCGACCGAGGCTGGTATTGAGGTTCAACAGTTTTTGCACCAGTGGGAACGCATCACCCGGCTCGAGGATTTCGTCTTCGTGCTCGATCTGATACTGCCGATAAGCCTCGACGCCACTCGCCAGATAAAGCTTGTGGCTTTCGCTCAGGTCGAACAGCGCCCGCGAAGAAATCGCCAGCACCAGTTTGTCGCCAATCCCTTTTGCCATGCTGCTCCCCCCAGGTGAAACGACTTAAACGTTATGCCGATCGACAAAACTCAGGGCCTGATACAAGGCCTCGATTTTCGGCAACTCGCAACCGGCAGCCTTGGCTGCAGCCAATGGCCGCGCATAAATCGCGGCCAGTTCCAGCGGCCGTTTATGCTGGTAGTCGTGGTACATGCTCGGCCAGTAGTCGGGCATTTTTTCGGTGATCTTGAACAACTGCTCGGCATACCCCGGCGGCATGCTGTGGCCACAGGCAAGTGCGCCCTTCACCACTTCGGCCATCAACGCCTGAACCAGTTCGCGGCTGCTGTCGTCAGCCATCAGCGGTGTCGTGCTCGCGCCGAGCAAGACCGATAAACCGTTGTAAGGAACATTCCAGACCAGTTTTTGCCAGCGCGCCTGCTGAAGGTTGCTCATCGCCTGCGATTCAAGACCGGCGGTACGAAACAACCCTGCCCCTTGCTCGACAATCGCCTGACGCGCCGTCTCGTCATCAAGCGCCGGCCCACTGTGATAACCCACGTTTACCGCACCGAGCGCCTGATGTTCGATCACTCCGGGCCCCGCGCGATGCACGCAGATAAAGCACAGCCCCCCCAACAAGTGCAGTGAGTCGGGTAACAGATCGCGCAGGCTGTCTTCGACATCCAGGCCATTTTGCAGCAACAGGACCTTCGCCCCCGGCGCCGCGGCCTTGATGATCGCCGGTGCAAGCTCGGCGTTGCTGGTGGTTTTCGCGCCGACCAGCAACCAGTCGCACAGCGGCATATCGTCGGCCGACGAGTACGCCTGAACCGGATTCAAGGTCAATGCACCATAGGGCGCGCTGTTGAGTTGCAGGCCGTGTTCGGCGACCGCTGAAAACTCGCTGCGCAACAGAAAGTGCACATCGAACCCGGCGCGCGCCAGCATCACGCCGTAAAAGCCACCGATCGCCCCGGTGCCGATAATGCCGATTCTCGGCTTTTCAACTGCAGTGCCCGTCATGGCAACTCCTCTGGATTTCGACTCAGCGCCTGCCCCAGCGCAGCATTCAGTTCGGTACGGGCCAGGCGCGACTGTAACGCCCCATAAAACTCACCATCGCGCACGACAAACAGCGCGGGCAAATGAAAGACCTGATAACGCTCTACCGCGCCACCATTGTTCCCCGCGTCGATCCAGCACAGCTGATCGACATCAAGCTCCAGTTCCGGCAACTGCTGGCGCGCCCAACGGCAACTGGAACAGCCGACACTGGTAAAAATCACCAGCGACACACCACTCATCGCCAACAACCGCTGGTCGGCATCGAAATCAGTCAGCTCGCATTCGACAACTATACTGGGTGAAGCACTGTCGAATGACCGACACTTGGAGTCTGTGTTCATGGGGCGCTTTATTCCTCATCCTGACGATGTGCCTGTCGAGTTAACGTTGCGCAAGCATCAGTGTATTTCTCGGCAAGAACTGCACACTATCAGTCTCGGAGGCGTGGCTTGCAATTACCACCGCGCCTGGCGCAAAGGAACGGCACTGGAAGTGCGAATGCCGACCCTGAGCGAAAATGTCTGTTATCTGGGCTACGTGGCCTGGTGCCTGCGACGAAAGCACGGTTACCTGGTCGGCATCGCGTTCATCGACGAACAGACCCTGTTCAAAGCGCGGATGGGCGAGCAGGTCTGCCAGATTGAACGTTTTTGCCGTCAGCAAAAGCCCCAGGTCGAGCAGCAAGGCGTCGAGGCGCTGGCCCTCGAATGGCTCGACCAGCATGCCACCGAGTACTCCCACGAGACTGTCCGACAGGCCTTTGCGCAGTAAGCGCTGGATAAACCCGCGCCTGCCCATTGTCGAGCCACCGCGTAACGCGCTAAGGTTCGGCTCCCCGCTGCGCTTAAATCATGCTGTGCTCCGCCGCGCGGGGATCGCTGGCGGCCGGCACCCGTGACCTGACGAGTAACACGATGGCTGATTTACCGATCAATGACCTAAACGTCGCCTCCAACGAGACGCTGATCACTCCTGACCAGCTCAAGCGTGATATCCCTTTGAGCGATGCTGCCCTGCGCACCGTGACCAAGGGCCGCGAAGTGATTCGCAATATCCTGGATGGCACCGACCACCGCCTGTTCGTCGTTATCGGGCCTTGCTCGATCCACGACATCAAGGCTGCACACGAATATGCCGAGCGCCTCAAGGTACTCGCCGCTGAAGTGTCCGATACCCTGTATCTGGTCATGCGGGTCTATTTCGAGAAGCCACGTACCACCGTCGGCTGGAAAGGCCTGATCAACGACCCGTACCTGGATGACTCGTTCAAGATTCAGGACGGCCTGCACATTGGTCGTCAGTTGCTGCTGGACCTGGCCGAAATGGGCCTGCCAACGGCGACCGAAGCCCTTGACCCGATCTCGCCACAGTACCTGCAGGACCTGATCAGCTGGTCGGCGATTGGCGCGCGCACCACCGAATCCCAGACGCACCGTGAAATGGCTTCTGGCCTTTCCTCGGCAGTCGGCTTCAAGAACGGCACCGACGGCGGCCTGACGGTTGCCATCAACGCCTTGCAATCGGTTTCCAGCCCACACCGCTTCCTGGGGATCAACCAGGAAGGTGGCGTGTCGATCGTCACCACCAAGGGCAACGCCTACGGCCACGTGGTGCTGCGCGGCGGCAACGGCAAACCGAACTACGATTCGGTCAGCGTCGCGCTCTGCGAGCAAGCGCTGAACAAGGCGAAGATCAAGCCCAACATCATGGTCGACTGCAGCCACGCCAACTCCAACAAGGACCCGGCGCTGCAACCGCTGGTGATGGAGAACGTGGCCAACCAGATCCTCGAAGGCAACCAGTCGATCATCGGCCTGATGGTCGAAAGCCATTTGAACTGGGGTTGCCAGGCGATTCCGAAAGACCTCGCCGAGTTGCAATACGGCGTGTCGATCACCGACGCCTGCATCGATTGGACAGCCACCGAAAAAACCTTGCGCAGCATGCATGCCAAGCTCAAGGATGTGCTGCCGAAACGTCAGCGTACCTGAGCGCATTCAGCGCACACAAAAACGCCGGGCTAAGCCCGGCGTTTTTTTGTATTCGGTGATCCTGCTCAGAGCTTGGCTGCGTGCCGCTGGTGACGCTCCATGTAGCGCTCCACGTAGGAGCACGACGGAATGACTGTGTAGCCCATTTCCTCGGCGTACTGCAGCGCCTGCTCGGTCAACGCCGCCGCAATGCCGCGACCACGCAGCGCATTGGGCACGAAAGTACGATAGATATCCAAGGTCTGTTTCCCCAGATCCATATAGGTCAGGTAGGCACGATGACCGTCCACATTGGTCTCGAATTGATGACCAGCCTGGTCATGGTGGATGGACAACGCCTCGCTCATCACTACTCCTCGCGGGTCTTGAACTGACCCCTACCTTACCGATGTTTTCCCGGCGAAGGAACCTCTACGCCACCCCGTGTCTGTTTGGACACCGAGAAGAACTGCACCCATCTCGCGCAACCGGACACATTTCGAATAGTAGGCACCAAAGGCTGAAATGCTCAAGGCGCACTTGTCATCACGTCGATTGCGCCGATTCAGCGCAGGGCACGTAGTGGCGGCTCGACCGAACATCTCCCCTGGTCGATAGCCTGAACATTGCCGGATCTTGAGACTTAAGACGAACCGGGCTTGTTAAAGTCACCTCTACATGCACAAAGAGGCGTGAGCCGCACCGCAAATTCTGAACAAAAGTGTAGACGAATCGATATAGAGCGACTTTGGCTCTAGAGCGTGAAACAGTCGTATGCGCCAGCCAGCTATACAAGCAGGTCGCTCAGGGCGGGCTTCCCAGCTGACTAATTTTTATACAACACGATTAAAAGTTGCTCGAAAAAGATTCCGCGCCTACAATTTTTTTTGCTTCTTGCGCTACGTCAGTTTACTTACTACAAGTAATGGGTAGTATGTACGCCGGCTATTTCCTCACTCTGAGGAGACAGCTACTTAATAGAAAGTCCTTGAAGGGGAACACGATGAACAACGTTCTGAAATTCTCTGCTCTGGCTCTGGCCGCAGTTCTGGCTACCGGTTGCAGCAGCGTATCGAAAGAAACCGAAGCACGTCTGACTGCTACTGAAGACGCAGCAGCTCGCTCCCAGGCTCGTGCAGACGAAGCCTACCGTAAAGCTGATGAAGCTCTGGCTGCTGCTCAAAAAGCACAACAGACTGCTGACGAAGCTAACGAGCGTGCTCTGCGCATGCTGGACAAAGCTAGCCGCAAGTAATAGTCCTTCGGGATTGTTATCAAGCCGATCCATTTTTTGGGTCGGCTTTTTTTTGCCCGGGCTTTATCGAGGGCAATAAAAAACCCACCGACGCCATGAGGCCTCGGCGGGTCGTTTGAAGCGCTTACTGCAGGTCGATCGGTACAGCCGACGCCACAGGCACGGCGGTATTCGGTACGGCGATTTCCACCGGCATGCCATCTTCAGCGGCGACCACGTCGCGCACCATATCCCAGTTCATGCGCAGGTTCTTGGCCAGATCTTCACGCTTGAGCAAAGCATTGATCACCGCGGTGTGCTTGTCGACCACCGACGGGTTGCCAGTGTCGTCCAGCGGTGTATGCGCTTCCAGGTAAACCTTGCCGCCACTCACGCCGAACTTGTACGGGTCGTTGAGGATCCGCACAGACGTTCCCACCGGCACCATGCCGGCCATTTCCAGCACATTGTTGTTGAACATGCGGAAGCAGCCATGGCTGGTACGCATGCCGATACCGAACTTCTTGTTCGAACCGTGAATCAGGTAGCCCGGTGTGCCCAGCGTGAACTTGAACGGCCCCAGAGGGTTGTCCGGGCCGGCCGGCACGACGTTCGGCAGCGGATCGCCATCGGCGGCGTGTTCGGCCTTGATCGAGGCTGGAGGGGTCCAGGTCGGGTTCGGCGTCTTGGCAGTGATGCTGGTGTGGGCGATTGGCGAGCCCCAGCCTTCACGACCGATACCCAGCGGGAAGGTGTACACCACGTTCCGGCCTTTGGGGTAGTAGTAGAGGCGATACTCGGCCAGGTTGATCACGATGCCTTCACGCGGGCCTGGTGGCAGGATGAAGCGCGTTGGCAATACGACTTCGGTACCAGCACCCGGCAACCACGGATCGACGCCCGGGTTGGCGGCGACCATTTCCAGGTAGCCCAGATCGTAGGTGGTGCCCAGATCGGCAAAGGTGTCTTCGTACTTGGCTTTGATCGTTTGCACCTGGCCGACGATATCTTCGCCCGGTGGCGGTAAAGGCAGCTCCAATGCTGCAACGGGACCCGCTACACACAAGGCGGCAAGAGACAAGTAGCGGGTGACGGCAGGAAAGCGCGGCAACATCCGGAACATCCTTCGTATGATCAACAGAGGGTATGGGGGCAAGATTGTACACCGAAGGCCCCGAATTCGGGGAGTCGGGTCGATGGGCTGCCCTTTGGGGGCTTTACAGCTCGAAGCGCAACTCAGGCCAGATCGGCGATGTACCACGCTTTTGCGATTCCAGGATCGCCCGGCACAGCGAGCACAGTCGCTGGTCCTGGAACACCGTCCGGTCGACACTCGACCAGCGCGGTTGCGCCGGCAGCAAAGTGCCGCACAGGGTACGGTCGGCCGAGCCGCCCAACTCCAGTTGACGCGCCACCAGATGCACCCGGACTTCCTGGCAGGCGAACAGATCCAGCTGTTCGTCAGGCTCGATCAGTTGGTAGGCAAACAGGGACCAGGCAGGACGCGGCATCGGGGGCTCCAAATCAGGGGGCGCCACATTAGCCGAAAGACTGCCGCTAGAAAAGCGTCATAACAGCGGTTTTAGCGTAGGCCAGACATTTTCCAGCAACTTGCCCTGCGCCGCGACCGCCGGGTGAATACCATCGGCCTGCATCAGCTCGGGATTCCCGCCGATTCCCTGAAGAAAAAACGGCACCAGCGGGACTTTTTTCTCCTCGGCCAGATCGCTGTAGACCTTCGCGAAAGCTTCGGTGTAGCGCACCCCATAATTGGGTGGCAATTGCATACCGAGCAGCAGCACCCTGGCACCGCTGGCCCTGGCGTTGTCGATCATCGACGCAAGATTTTGTTGCAATTGCGTTGGCAGCATTCCGCGCAGCCCATCGTTGCCCCCCAACTCGAGAATCACCACCTCAGGCTTATGCTCCACAAGCAGCGCCGGCAGGCGTGCCTGGCCGCCGGCACTGGTGTCACCACTGATGGACGCATTGACCACCGTCTCGGTGAAACCTTCGTGCTTGAGCCGCTGCTCGAGCAACGACACCCATCCTTGCCGGGTATCCAGGCCGAAAGCTGCGCTGATACTATCGCCAACGATCAGGACTGTACCCGCCGCTGCGTTCTGGGCCATGCACATCAAGGCCAGGCCAGCACTCAAAAACCACACACGCATCGGACTCTCCATGGGCGCAAGCATTCTCACTGCGCGGAACCTTAGCAAAGTGGTTCCCAGCGCGGAAGGTAAACTGACCATCCTGCACGAACTCAGCCTGGAACTGAACAAGGGCGACAGCCTGGCCATCGTCGGCAGTTCCGGCTCTGGCAAATCCACCCTGCTCGGCCTGCTGGCCGGCCTCGATCTGCCCAGCAGCGGCGAAGTCACCCTTGCCGGGCAAGCCCTGAGTAACCTGGATGAAGACCAGCGCGCGCGGATACGCGCCGAGCATGTCGGTTTCGTGTTCCAGTCGTTCCAGTTGCTCGACAGCCTCAACGCCCTGGAAAACGTCATGTTGCCGCTCGAGCTGGACGGCCGCAAAGACGCCCGCGAACGCGCCACCGAACTGCTGCGCCGCGTCGGCCTGGGCCAACGCCTGAGCCATTCGCCGCGCCAGCTTTCCGGTGGCGAACAACAGCGCGTGGCGATCGCCCGGGCATTTGCCGCCGAACCCGACGTGCTGTTTGCCGACGAACCCACCGGCAACCTCGACACGCACACCGGCGAGCACATCAGCGATCTGCTCTTCGAACTCAATAAGGAAAGCGGCACGACGCTGGTCCTGGTGACCCACGACGAACGCCTGGCACATCGCTGCCACCGCCTGATCCGCCTTGAAGCCGGCCTGTTGGTCGTCGCCCCTCTGGAGCCTTGATGGCACGTTTGCCGCTGTTGCGCCTGTTCAGCCTCGCCCTTCGCCAATTGCTGCGCGATGCCCGCGCCGGAGAGCTGCGGGTGTTGTTCTTCGCCCTGCTGGTCGCCGTGGCGGCGAGTACCGCCATCGGCTATTTCGGCGCCCGCCTGAACGGCGCCATGCTGCTGCGCGCCACCGAATTCCTGGGGGCGGATATGCTGCTGGAAGGCAGCTCCCCCGCCCGCCCGGAACAAATTCAATCCGGCAAGGAGCTGGGGCTGCAACACGCTCAAGTGGTGGAGTTTTCCAGCGTCATCGCCACCGACAAAGGCATCCAGCTGTCGGGCATCAAAGCCGTCGACGGGGTCTATCCACTGCGCGGTCAGCTGAAAAGCGCACCAGCACCGTTCGCTCCCGAGGAGGCCGGAGGAAGTCCGAAACCGGGCGAAGCCTGGGCCGAGGCACGCCTGCTGACGGCACTGAATCTAAAGGTCGGTGACACCATCGACGTCGGCCTGAAAACCCTGCACCTGACTCGCGTGCTGACCTATGAACCGGACCGCGCCGGCAATTTCTACAGCCTCACGCCCCGGGTAATGATCAATCTTGCCGACCTGGCCGCCACCGGCGTGGTCCAGCCCGGCAGCCGGGTCAGTTACCACGAACTCTGGCGCGGCACGGCACCGGCCCTGGAAACCTATCGAGAGCTGATCAAACCGGGGCTGGCCGCCAACCAGCGCCTGCAGGACGCCCGCGACGGCAACCGGCAAATCGGCGGTGCGCTGGGCAAAGCCGAACGTTACTTGAACATGGCCAGCCTGGTCGCCGTGCTGTTGTCCGGCGTTGCCGTGGCGCTCTCGGCTACCCGTTTCGCCACCCGCCGTTTCGACGCCAGCGCGCTGCTGCGCTGCCTGGGTTTATCGCGTCGGGAAACCCTGCTGCTGTTCAGCGTACAACTGACTGTACTCGGCCTGCTGGCCAGCCTCAGCGGCGCCCTCCTCGGCTGGCTCGCGCAGTTGGGGTTGTTCGCCTTGCTGGGTGAATTGCTGCCCAGCGATGTACCGCCAGGCGGGCTGCTGCCGGCCGTCGCCGGGATCGGCACCGGACTGGTCGCACTCGCCGGATTCGCCCTGCCGCCACTGGCGGCACTGGGTCGCGTACCACCGCTGCGGGTACTGCGCCGCGACGTGCTGCCGATCCCTTCCAGCACCTGGATGGTTTACGGCACGGCACTGGCAGCCTTGGGGCTGATCATGTGGCGCTTGAGCCTGGACCTGCTGCTGACCTTCGCCCTGCTCGGTGGCGGTGTCATCGCCGCACTGGTCCTCGGCGGCCTGTTGCTGCTGGTACTCAACAGCCTGCGGCGCTTGCTGGCCCGTGCGTCCTTGCCATGGCGCCTGGGTCTGGGCCAATTGCTGCGTCACCCATTGGCGGCGGCGGGACAATCGCTGGCCTTCGGCTTGATTCTGTTGTCGATGGCGCTGATCGCCCTGCTGCGTGGTGAGTTGCTGGACACCTGGCAAAACCAGTTGCCAAAAAACGCCCCCAACTACTTCGCGCTGAATATCTTGCCCGCTGACAAACAGGCCTTCACTGATCGCCTGATCGAACTCTCTGCTCAATCCGCGCCACTGTATCCGGTGGTACCAGGACGGCTGATCAGCATCAACGGCCAACCGGTGCAAGGCATCGTCAGCAAGGACACCGAAGGTGATCGGGCCATCCAGCGTGATCTGAGCCTGACCTGGGCTGCCGACCTGCCCGCCGGCAACAGCATCACGGCCGGTAGCTGGTGGTCAGCGCAACCTGCCGGCGACGTGCCCGGTGTTTCGGTGGAAGGCAACGTGGCCGAGAGCCTGAAGCTCAAGCTCGGCGATCACCTGGTTTTCACCGTCGGCGGGGTCAACCGCGAGGCGCAGGTCACCAGCTTGCGCAAGATCAACTGGGACAACTTCCAGCCGAACTTCTTCATGATCTTCCAGCCCGGCACCTTGAAAGACCTGCCGGCGACCTACCTGACCAGTTTTTACCTGGCGCCCGGTCACGACCAACAGATCATCGATCTGGCGCGAGCGTTCCCGGCGGTGACCATTCTGCAGGTCGAAGCCTTGCTGGCGCAGTTGCGCAGCATCCTTGAGCAAGTCACGCTGGCGGTCGAGTACGTGTTGTTGTTCGTGCTGGCGGCCGGCATGGCGGTGCTGTTTTCCGGCTTGCAGGCGACGCTCGATGAGCGCATTCGCCAAGGTGCGCTGCTACGTGCGCTGGGTGCAGAACGGCAGTTGCTGGTCAAGGCGCGGCGGATCGAGTTCGGTTTGCTCGGTGCGGTCAGCGGTTTGCTCGCAGCACTGGGCTCGGAACTGGTGAGCCTGGTGCTTTACCGCTATGCGTTCGACCTTGCCTGGCATCCGCATCCGTGGCTGCTGTGGTTGCCGGTGATTGGTGCGCTGCTGATCGGCGGCGCGGGCGTGTTCGGCACTCGTCGGGCGCTGAATGCCAGCCCCCTGACAGTCTTGCGCGAGGGTTGATAAACTTGATGCCTCCTGACCAAAAGAAACCGCTATGAGCCGCTATCGCCCTCCTCGCACCGCCGGCACCGCCCTCATCACGCCCGAGGGCGAAGCGCGGATGCGTGCCGAGTTCCATGAGCTCTGGCATGTACGTCGCCCCCAGGTGACCCAATCCGTCAGCGAGGCGGCTGCGCAGGGCGACCGCTCTGAAAACGCCGAGTACACCTACGGCAAAAAGATGCTGCGCGAAATCGACAGCCGCGTGCGGTTTCTCACCAAGCGGCTGGAAGCGCTCAAGGTTGTCAGCGAAAAACCCAGTGACCCGAACAAGGTCTACTTTGGGGCCTGGGTGACCATCGAAGATGAACACGGCAAGGAATCGCGCTATCGCATCGTCGGCCCGGATGAACTTGATCTCAAACTAGGCTTGATCAGCATCGACTCACCGCTGGCGCGGGCCTTGATCGGCAAAGCACTGGATGCCGAAGTCCAGGTGCAGACGCCTACTGGCGAGCAGTTCGTGTATATCGTCGCAATCGACTATCCCTGAATCTCGGCAAGACCTCAGCGACGGGTAATCAACCCTTGGCGCGCAACACGCGTCAGTTGCCTGATCACTTCGACCGCATCTTCGGCGCTGGGCGACTGGATCACCGCCAGATCGAAGCTGTCGCTGGCAAAGCGCGCCAGCGATTCGCCGTCTTCGACAAACTGGATCAGGAACGCTGCAGGGCCGCCGGTACGACGTGGCCAGCCATCGAGATAACGCAGCAGGGTCGGCTGATGATTACCGCCAAGGAGGATTTTTGGATTGCGCTGGGTCGGGTGTGCCGTGATCGGCGCAGGACGTACTGGAGGGCGTAGTGCATTCATCGTGTCGTGTCTCTGCCTCGAAAGTCTGCATGGCAGGTGAGAGGCAACACCGAACCAGCGCTTTAGCGGTATTTCGAAGCCTGTTTCAAGCTTCTATCGGTAACTGGATGAATTACCTGGCGCCCCGCAAGTAGCTGTTTAAATCGGCGCATGGCAAACATCCTAGAGAAGCCGACAGGATAGTGTCAAGAATCTCGCGCAACAAAAAAAAGACCCGCACAAGGCGGGTCTTTTGGTTGAGTCAGAGCGGTCAGCCAGTGATGGCACGGTCTGCCGACAGCTTGCCGGCGCCTTCGATCAGTACGGCGATGCTACCGCCGAGCAAGGCCAGAGCGAATTCATAACCGTTGTTGGCCATGAACAGACCGTTGTGGATGTGCACCGATAGAATGGCGACCAGCGAAAGGAAGGTCAGCCCCAGCGCAGCCGGGCGTACCAGCAGGCCAATGATCAGCGCCAGACCGGCGAAGAACTCGGTACCACCGGCCAGGATTGCCATCAGGTGACCCGGGGCCAGGCCGACGCTTTCCATGTACTGCGCGGTGCCGGCAATGCCATAACCGCCGAACATGCCGAAGAGTTTCTGTGAGCCGTGGGCAGCGAAGATGATGCCGACGAAGATCCGCAGAACGGTCAGACCGTAGCCAGCGCGGGTGGACAGTACTTTGTTGATCAATGTGCTCATGCTATGTCATCCAGTGTGAGTGTGTGTTGGTTGACCGCTATATTAATCAGTAAACATAATGTTAAAAGCGTAATAAACCCGCCATAACAATCAGTTTATTCGATCATTTGCGTGAGGCAACTTTCTGCCCTTGAGGCTCCAATGACCCTCGCTCCCGGTCATATGCCAAAAAGTATTTATTCACACTATTAACATAGCTGACAGGACCCATTCCCACCTGCTCCATGGCGACGCGCTCGACCTGGAAAAACCACTGATTGGGGTTCAAGCCGCGGCGCCGGGCCTCGGCACGCATCCCCTGAACACGTTCCGGCCCAAGGTTGTAGGCCGCCAGAACGAATGCCATGCGCTCACGCTCATTGAGCTTGGGGCTGGCGAAAAACTTGCGACGGATCAGTGCCAAGTACTTGGCCCCGGCCTGCACATTGTTGTCCACGGATTGAATGTTATTGACCCCGACCCGTTGCGCCGCCGACGGGGTAATTTGCATCAGTCCGGTCGGACCGCTGCCGCTGCGGGCGCTGGGCTCCAGCGCCGACTCCTTGAACGCCAGCGCCGCCAGGTTCAACCAGTCCATGCCCTGTTCTCGAGCGTGCTTTTGCAAGACCGGGCGCAGCTTCTCAAGACGTTGGCGGTCGGCGCGATCCAACGGGTAGTGAACCTGATACAGGCGTCGGTAAATACGCAGGAAAGCCACATCCTCATCGGACGGGGTCTTATAGGCTTGCAGAAAACGATCAATGCTCGCTCGCAACATCGAGGCATCACGGCGGACGAACCAGTACTCCTTGCCCGGCTCACTGATGACCACCTGGCGATCGAAACGCAGCTTGGGCAGGATCTTGCCCCAGCGCTCGGCAATCGGTTGCTCGACGATGGTCAGGTGAAAAATCCCGCCCTGCACCATCTCCAGCACGTCTTCGACCGCCAGGCTCGGGTCGACCCATTCGACCTTGACCGGTGGCTGCTTGTGCAGCGCCAGCTTCTGATTGATCTGGTTGATCGCCTCACCGGCCGCGCTACCGGCGGGCAGCGCCAGGGTTTTGCCGGAAAGTTGTTCAAGACGGGTATAGCGGCGCTCGCCCTTGATCCCCACCAGCAGCAACGGCACGCTTGCGCCAATCGGCTCGCTGGTACTGACCGCGTGTGCGGACTGCGCATCGAGCAACTCCCCCGGTGCTACCAGGTCACCCTCGCCGCGCTGTAACGCGCCGAGCAATTGATCCTTGGCTTTGGGGATGATCTTGAGGGAGATTTCCTGGCCATCACGGGCATGGCCATTGAGGTACTGTTCGAAGGCTCGCAGGCGGTGATATTCAACGCCAATGGTCTGGCCCTGGACCTCGCCGGAGCTGTTGCGGCTCTGATTGACCAGCACCCGCAATACGCGGCTGCCGCGGATTTCCGCCAGATCGCGGACCTTGCCCGACTGAACGGCTTCCAAGGGACCCGCCAACCGCGCAACGGCCGGCATCGGCAGCAGCATCGACAAGCACAGCACTAGCAAAACCTGGAGTCGTGTCATCCGTTCTCCGGAAAGAATACTGTCCAACGTCTCGATATTTCGAGCCGTGGGTCGACAGAAACAGAGCGCCTGGAGCGCTGGCAGAGTGCGAAAGAGTGCAGCCGCGACGGCCAACTGGCCCGTCGAAGCTCTCTTCCGGCATCAAAAGACAGCTTTAACTCTTTGTAGTTCTTCGTTTTTATTATAAATCTACAGCTCTGGTATGCTTTCCGGCCAAAGGCTAGGGTCACACCATGCAACTCATCGATATCGGCGTCAACCTGACCAACCCCAGTTTCGCCGACAAACACCAGGCGGTACTCGACCGTGCCTATGCCGCTGGCGTCTGCCAATTGGTGCTCACCGGCACCAGTGTCGAAGGCAGTGAACAGGCCCTGGAGCTGTGCCAGCAACTGGACGAAACCGGGCAGCGGTTGTTCTCCACCGCCGGTATCCACCCGCATTCGGCCAGTGACTGGAATGCCGACAGCGCTCAGCGCCTGCGCAGTTTGCTCAAAGAACCCAACGTGCGGGCGGTCGGCGAATGCGGACTGGATTTCAATCGGGACTTCTCTCCGCGTCCACAACAGGAAAAAGTACTCGAAGAGCACCTGGCAATGGCCGTCGAACTGCAACTGCCGGTCTTCCTCCATGAGCGCGACGCCAGCCAGCGCCTGCTGGAAATCCTGCGCGACTACCGCGACCAGCTACCGGCCGCCGTGGTGCATTGCTTTACCGGCAAGAAGCGGGCGCTGTTCAGCTACCTGGATCTCGACCTGCATATCGGCATCACCGGCTGGATCTGCGATGAACGTCGTGGCACTCACTTGCACCCGCTGGTCCGCGAGATCCCGCGCGGGCGCTTGATGCTCGAAAGCGACGCACCGTATCTGTTGCCCCGCAGCCTGCGCCCCAAACCCAAGAACGGGCGCAATGAACCGGCGTACCTGACCGAAGTGCTGCGTGAGGTGGCCTTGCATCGTGGCGAAAGCCTGGAAGACGTAGCCGCTCACAGCACCGCGTGTGCACGAGCGTTTTTTGGCTTGCCGTCGGTTGAGTGAACCCGCCATCCTCATTGATCCACATCAAAAAGCCCTTCGCTGAATAGCGGCACAATGCTGGCACCTTGCCAATACTGTTTCCGCTATCAGAGAAGACCTCCATGGGTGCCTGGCTTAGCAACATTTCGCTGAAATACAAATTCTGGGCGGTCAACGCGGTCGCCTTCGTCACCACCCTGCTGCTGGTGCTGTATGCCGTGCAGCTGGAGCAACAAGCACGCAACCAGGCCTCACAGCAGTCGGCCGTCGCTCAAGCGCGGCTGATCAGCGGCTGGCCAGTCGGCCAGGCCTTGCCTGAGGCCAGTCATTTCCTGAGCTTTGGCAAAGGCCAGACTCCCCTGCTGAACCAACAGCCATTGCCCGAGTTGAATAACGCCAACGGCTGGGTCGACATCAATGACATGCCTCTGTTTGGCGAGAACCCGTTGATCGGTGCCGAGGTGCTTTCGCGCACCAACGGCGAGCAGATCGCCGTTCTGGCCTATGGCCCGAGTTTGAGTCAGGTGTTCGGCGAACGATTCGCCAACTACGCGGCAGCCGTGTTCATCCTGATGCTGGCGATGCTCGGTGCCTCGCAATTGTTGATCCGTTTTCTGCTCGCCCAGCTCAACACCCTCAAGGACGTGATGCTGCACGTCGAAAAAACCGGCGACCTGTCGGCTCGCGTACCGCTGGCGTGCACCGATGAGGTGGGCCAGATGGCCAGCGCCTTCAACGCCATGCAGGCGGGTTACCAGCGCGTGGTCAACACCGTGGCCAATACTGCCCGCCAACTGGATCTCGGCGCCGCGCGTCTGGCCGCCAGCATGAACGACGTACGCCACGGCATGCTCGGCCAACAAAGCGAAACCGATCAGGCCGCCACTGCGATCAATGAGATGTCGGCCATGGTCTATCACATCGCTCAACATGCCGGCGCCACTCGCGACCTCTCGCAAACCGCCGACACCCTCGCCGGCAGTGGCCAGGAGGTGGTCAGCCGGGTACAACAGTCCGTCGCTGGACTGTCCTCCGGGGTGCAGCAAACCGCTGAGATGATTCAGCGTCTTGCCGAAGATAGCCAGAAAATCAACGGCGTGGTCAGCGTGATTCACAGCATCGCCGAGCAAACCAACCTGTTGGCCCTGAACGCCGCCATCGAAGCCGCACGCGCCGGAGAAATGGGCCGGGGCTTTGCGGTGGTCGCCGATGAAGTGCGCAATCTGGCCAAGCGGGTGCAGACTTCTACTGATGAAATCACCAGCATGATCTCCGCGCTGCAAGCCGGTACACGGGATGCGGTGGACTTCATGCAGGAAAGCTCGTTCAAAGCCGACGACTGCGTACAGCAGGCTCAAGAGGCTGGCGCTGCGCTGGCAGAGATCACCGGTGCCGTGGCGCAGATGCGTGAAAGCAACACACAGATTGCCGTGGCGGCAGAACAGCAGAGCCAGGTGGCAGAGGAGATGAACCGCGCGGTGGTGAGTATCCGTGACGTCACCGTGAACACCGTGAAGCAGACGGTGGATTCAGCCAGCACCAGCAATGAACTGGCGACATTGGCGGGTGAGTTGAGCAAGGCGATCGGGCAGTTGAAGCTTTGAGGGCCCCATCGCGAGCAGGCTCGCTCCCACAGAGGAATGCGATCAAATGAGGGAGCGAGCCTGCTCGCGATGGGGCCAGACCGGTCAACATCAATATCAACCATGCCCCCTATCGCACCGATAGCCAACCTTGATTCGCCGCCTGCAATTGCCCCACCTATCCTTCAACCATGTGTTCAACACGGATCGAGGATTATCCACATGGGCAAACGTCACCCCAACCTTCCCGCCTGGCAATGGCGTGCATACCCGCAAAACCACCAGCACCCGACCAATCTGGTGTTGCACCTGATTGCCGTGCCGCTGTTCATCGTGGCGTTTCTGCTGATCGTTTCCGGTGTGTTCGGCCTGAGTGTTCTGAACGTCGCCATCGGAGTCGTCGGCCTGCTTGCCGCACTGGGCTTGCAACGCCACGGTCACAGCCTGGAGGCGCTAGCCTCCGAGCCGTTCAGTGATCGCAAAGATGCGGTGTCGCGCTTGCTGGTCGAACAATTCCTGACGTTCCCGCGTTTTGTCCTCAGCGGCGGCTGGTGGCGCGCCTGGCGCAAGCGCCATCACCGCTGAAGGTCTTACGCGAAAATAGTCACCGTCTGCCGGCTCAACGCAATCAACTGCCCTTCAGCGCTCCACAGCGCTGCGGCGGCGTGGCCATATCCGTCACGGGCGTGTTCGATTTCCACGAGATATTTGCACCAGTCCAGCGTGCTCAACGCCAGCAACGGCTGAATGAACTCGATGGTCCAGGTCAGGGTGCTGCCCGCCGCCGGTTTCTTCAGGTGCGGCAACAATGCCGGAGGCCAGGCATCCACCAGCGCCAGAATGTGCGCCTCGGTGACCGGCTCTTCCTTGACATCACCACGCAAGCGAACCCAGCCGCCCATATCCCGGGATTTATTACCGGTGAACGGCAAACCGCCGACACTCCAACGCATCGCCAGATGGCGCATGAACTCGGGTGTCACGCCTTTGATGTAGGGCAGTTCCTGACAATCGTCCCAGTGTTTCATCTCTGGCGCGGGCGCAGCCACCACCTCGACTTCGGAAGGACGCGAAGCGCCAAAGCTGCCCTGAACCAGGGTCACCACCTGGCCGTTCTGCACGGCTCGCCCCAGCACCTGGCTGACCGCTTTGCCTTCGCGCAGCACATCAACCTCAAAACTCACGGCCACGCCGGGTTCGACCGGACCGACAAAGGTGATCGCCAACGAACGCACCGGGCGATCCGCCGGGACTTTCGCGCGCATGGCTTCGTACTGTAACGCGGCGACCAGGCCGCCGAAACTGGCGCGGCCCTGGGCCCATTCCGCCGGAATAGACAGCTCATGCGGCGAACTGCGCACGGCGTCGAGCAAATCGGAAAAGCGCATGGAAACCTCAAGGCTGGGAAAGGATCGAAGGATCTTAACCAGCCAGCAGCGCCTGTACAGCACCTATTCCGGCCAAAGAGGCTGACAGATAGGCCGCCAACGGCGACGAAAAGCAATCCACGTCAGGCTTTGAAGCAAGCCGAGATGAGTTTGTCGAGCACCCGATCGGCGCGACTTTCAGCCTTGGTCATGGTTGTTCGCCAGTCGGCCACGCAAGGCAGCAAGTCGGGCTCATGCTCGGCACGTGCCAACCATTGCCAGCAATCGTGCCATTCGCCGAGCGCTTCCTGTGCCGACTTGAGACGTGGCATGGCGGCTTCGGGCAAGCGGTCCAGTTCGGGATAGGCTTCGATCGCATAGCGCACGCGCTTGATCAACAGACGCAGGCGATGGCGGTCATGCGCGGGATCGTGCAGGGCCGCATCCAGCGCTTTCCATTGTTTGGCCAGGCGCTTCTCGATGCGCGTACGCAAACCCTTGAGCAAACCTTGACGCTGGGAGGCGCGCAAAAAGCGTGGAAATGCGTCGAGAATCATCAATAGTTGCGCCAATTCCGGGCTGTCGGCCACCGCCGGATAGGCGTGCGCCATTTGCACCATTCGGCGCTTGGCCGCGTCCGCTTGACCGTGTGCCAGCAAGTACGCCGCCAGCACTTCACGGTCGCGCAGCGGCGTGGTCAGGCTTCCAACACCTGCCGCTGCTGCTTCGAGTTGTTCGACACCGGGCAAACCGCGCAATGGCCGCAGCAGACTGCGCAAACGGCGAACCGTCGTGCGCAAGTCATGCAGCGCTTCCGCGTCGGTGCTGGCGCTCAAGCGCGCCTGGCAGGCCAGCAAACGCACCTCCAGCCCCAACACCTTGGCCACCAACCGATTCACCAACGCAGACATCGCTCTCTCCCAAGTCGACAACCAGCATCAGATCGCTAGTTAACGCTCATGCTGGCGGTAAAACCAGGTGCCGACATTGCGTCAGATCATTGTGAATTCAACGCCCTGCGCGGGATTCGCGAATATAGAAGCGTGCTTTCTCGGCTTTTTTAGTGCAGCCCTCGTAGGCCTCGAACTGCTGCTGGGTCTTGGCCCCGGTCAGCAGCGAAAGCGCCTTGGAGTAACTCACGGTACCCGCGAAACCTTCGGCCTTGGCAATGTCCAGTTCCTGCCAGGCGGCATCCAGTTGACTACCGCAACTGTCGCGGTAAGCAGATTTTCCTGCGCAACCGGCAAGCACCAACGCGATCAATGGCAGACAGATCCAGGCTTTCATCAATGATTCCTCAAGGTATAAAAAACAATCGTGCAGGTAAGACGGCCAATGCCGCAAAAAGTGCCTTGGTCCACCCATTGAAACTATAGCGCCCGCGAGAATACTCATGTGCCGTTATTGAGTATCGAAAAAACGACGCTAATGGCCTGACTCAGAGTCAGCATGATTGAAGCACGCCCCTCATTGGGTGCATTGTTGAAGCCTGTTTGATGAAGGGGCGAGTCATGAAAAAGCGTGTCGCACTGGTGCTGGGCTCAGGTGGCGCCCGAGGCTATGCCCATATCGGCGTTATCCAGGAAATCGAAAGGCGCGGTTATGACATTGCCTGTATCGCCGGTTGCTCCATGGGCGCGGTGGTCGGCGGTATCTACGCCGCCGGCAAGCTCGACGAATACCGCGACTGGATCGAGAGCCTGGATTACCTGGATGTACTGCGCCTGGTGGACGTGAGCTTTCGTCTTGGGGCGATACGCGGCGAGAAAGTCTTCGGGCAGATCCGCAAGATTGTCGGCGAGATCAACATCGAAGAGCTGCGCATCCCCTACACGGCCGTCGCCACCGACCTGACCAACCAGCAGGAAATCTGGTTCCAGGAAGGCTGCCTGCACCAGGCGATGCGCGCCTCGGCGGCGATCCCCAGCCTGTTTACCCCGGTCATGCAAGGCAATCGCATGCTGGTCGACGGCGGCCTGCTCAATCCCCTGCCGATTGTTCCGGTGGTCTCGAGCCATTGCGACCTGATCATTGCGGTCAACCTCAACTCGACCAACCAGCGGCACTATCAACTGCCGGTGATCCAGCGCCCTGCCGCGTTCAGAAGCCGCTTCGACAACCTGCTCAACTCGCTCGGTTCACGCCTGCCGTTCCGCCGCAAACAGGCTGAACAATTGCTGCTTCTGGAACAGGAAGCACTGCGCAGTGAAGCCGCCGAAATCAACCCCTGGATCGAATCCGTCGATCCCGAAGCGCAACAACCCGCTGCCGCCCCGGAAGGCGATGGGGCGCCGAAATCCGCTACAGGCTCATTTATCATCGACAACGTTGGCCCTGCCTCATTGCTGGACTTGATCAACCAGAGTTTCGAAGTGATGCAAACGTCGTTGGCGCAGTACAAGATCGCTGGTTATCCGCCGGACATCCTGATCAATGTGCCAAAGCGGGTTTGCCGGTTTTTCGAGTTCTACAAGGCCCCGGAGCTGATCGCGCTGGGACAGGAGATTGCCCGGGATACGCTGGATCGGTATGAGAATGAACGCGATTAAGGATCAGGAGACTCTCGAGTGACTGTTCGGGCCTCTTCGCGGGCAAGCCCGCTCCCACATTGGATTTGTGGTGTATACAAAACCACTGTGGGAGCGGGCTTGCTCGCGAAGGCGCCGGATCAATCAATACAGAACTAAAACCTGCCCTCATTCAACAACCGATACCCCACCCCCGCCTCGGTCAGGATAAACCTCGGCCGAGTCGGGTCATCCGCCAGTTTCTGACGCAGATGACCGACCACAATCCGCAAGTAATGGCTGTCTTCGGTGTGGGTCGGGCCCCAGATGTCCTTGAGCAGTTGCTGCTGGGTGATGACCCGCCCGGCGTGACGCGCCAGTTGCGCCAGCACCGAGTACTCCTTGCGGGTCAGCGCCACCTCGGCACCGTCCAGCAATACCCGCCGGTACGCCAGATCGACCGTCAACGGGCCGAACTTGAGCGCCGCTTCCTGGGCTTCACCCGCTGGAGCCTGCCGCAACAAGGCGCGGATCCGCGCCAGAAACTCCTGAATGCCAAACGGCTTGGTCACGTAGTCGTTGGCGCCGCCATCCAGCGCCTCGACTTTCTGCCCTTCGCTGGCGCGCACTGACAGGACCAGCACCGGCACTGTCGACCATTCACGGAATTCGCGCAGCACTTGCTGGCCGTCCATGTCGGGCAGGCCGAGGTCGAGCACCAGCAAATCCGGCTTGTTCAGCGCAGCCTGGGCCAGGCCCTCGGTGCCGGTACCGGCTTCAAGCACTTTGTAGCCCTGGGAGGCCAGGCTGATGCGCAGGAATTTGCGGATCTGCGGTTCATCGTCAATGACCAAAATGGTCGTGGTCTGGCTCATGGTTTCAAATCAGGCAAAGTAAGTGGCGAGAGAGTAGCGCAGGCAGCGTCAGGCTTCACTTTCAAACCCCGGCTGCTCCTGCAATGGCAAATGAATGGTGATGCAGGTGCCGCGCCCACCGATACCATCGGCGACGCTGATCCGCCCGCCATGGGCGCCGACCATGCCCTGGCAGATCGCCAGGCCCAACCCGGTGCCCTGCCCGCCCCGATCACCACGGGCGGCGGTGTAGAACATGTCGAAAATCTTCGCGCGTTCCTCTTCGGGAATACCCGGGCCCTCGTCACTCACGGAAAAAAACAGCTCGCTGTCACTGGCGCCGGCACTCAGTTGCAAACGGCCATGGGCCGGCGAAAAGCGTGCAGCGTTTTCCAGCACATTCACCAGCGCCTGCTCGATCAATGCTGCATGCACATAGAGCAATGGCAACGCGCTCGGCACATCGGTGCTTACCTGCAACGGCGCCAGCACTGCACGCAAACGGTTGAGCGAACTGCCGACGATATCTGCCGGCGACACCCAATCGCGCGCCAGCTTCAAGGCGCCGTGGCCCAGGCGCGTCATGTCCAGCAGGTTCTGAATATAGCGGTCGAGCCGTTCGGCTTCATCACGAGTGCCTTCCAGCAACTCACGGCGATCCTCCAGCGGAATCGCCTCGCCCAGCGCCAGCAAGCTGTCGATGCTGCCGCGCATGGACGTCAGTGGTGTGCGCAAATCATGGGACACCGACGCCAGCAAAGCGCTGCGCAATTGTTCGGTTTCACCGTGCAGGCGCGCCGCCTCGAGATCGTCGGCCAACTGCGCACGGGCCAGCGCTTGAGCCAGCGGCTGACTTAATGCAGTCAGCAAACGCCGCCGCTGACCACTGAGCTGCTGACCCTCTTTCGGGCAAACGCCGAGCAAGCCCAGCGGCCCATCGTCGACCGACAACGGCCACCACCACCAGCGACCGAACGGTAATGTGCCAGTGCCCATGCCGGCCGGTTGATCGTGCTGCCAGGCCCAGTCGGCGGCAGCGCGCTCGGCTTCGGAAAACTGCAGCGGGCCACCGGTTTCGACCTTCCAGCCACCCTGCCCGTCACGGTTAACCAGACACAATTGCAGATCGTTCCAGCCCACCAAGTGTGCCGCCGCCGCGCTGATCACCGCTTGCCGGTCGGTGGCGGCGGTGAGCTTGCGCGACAGGTCGAGCAGTTCGCTGGTCTCTTGCTGCGTGTCGCGCAAGGCTTCCAGCTGGCGCCGCTGACGCGCCGCAAGGTTGCCGGTGAGCGCCGCCATCAGCAGGAAAAACAGCAGCGTCAACACGTCTTCCTCACGCTGAATCGCAAAGGAGAAGGTCGGCGGAATGAACAGGAAATCGTAGGTCAGAAATGACAACGCCGCACACGCCAGCGCCGGCCCGAGGCTGCTGCGTACCGCCACCAGCAACACCGCCGCGAGGAACACCAGCGAGATATTCGGCAGCGGCAAAATACTCGACACCGCCCACGCCAAAGCGCTGGCCAGCACCGTCGCCAACAGCGCCAGCGCATAGTCGAACCAGACCAACGAATGCACCGAACGCTGACGCGGTTGATGCTGTTGTTCATCGCTGTCGAGGACGTTGATTTCCAGGCCTCGGGCATTGCGCAACAAGCGTGAGGCCAAGCCGCCGCCGAACAGTCGACGACGCCAACGCTGACGCGACTGACCGACCAGCAGCAGGCTGGCACGCCGCTCAGTGGCGTGTTGAATCAGGGTTTTCGCCACTTCGCCAGCGCGCAGCAGCACCACTTCGCCGCCCAGCCGTTCAGCCAATTGCTGAGCGCTTTGCAGGCGCAAACGCGATTGCTCGTCGCGCACGCTGCCGTTGTCCACATGCACCAGGCTCCACGGCAAATGCCGACGCTGCGCGACCCGACTGGCATGCCGCACCAGACGCTCGGCCTGGGCGTCGCCATCGACCCCCACCAACAAGCGACCGCGCACGGCCGGAGCCGCCTGGCCCAACTGTCGGTAACCGCGACTCAGGTCATCATCGACCTGCGCCGCCGCGGTTTGCATCGCCAGTTCGCGCAGTGCCGTGAGGTTGGTTTGGGTGAAGAACGCATCGATCGCTGCGCGCGCCTGCTCCGGCACATAAACCTTGCCATCACGCAGCCGCTCGAGCAGCTCGCGCGGCGGCAGGTCGATCAACAGCAATTCGTAGGCTTCTTGCAGCACCCAGTCAGGCAGGGTTTCGCGCACTTGCACGCCGGTGATCCCGCGCACCTGATCGTTAAGACTTTCCAGGTGCTGGACGTTAACCGTGGTGTACACGTCGATGCCCGCTGACAACAACTCCTGAATATCCTGCCAGCGCTTGGCGTGGCGGCTGCCGGGGGCGTTGCTGTGAGCCAGTTCGTCGACCAGCACCAGTTTCGGCTTGGCCTTGAGCAGGCCATCGAGGTCCATTTCCTCGAGCATCACGCCACGGTATTCCGAGCGCACCAACGGCAACTGCGGCAAGCCGCCGAGCAGCGCTTCGGTTTCCGCCCGACCGTGGGTTTCCACCACCCCGGCCATGACTTTCACGCCTTGGCGCAGCTGGGTGTGGGCGGCTTGCAGCATGGCGTAGGTCTTGCCGACACCGGGGGCAGCACCGAGAAAAACCTTGAGCCGGCCACGGCCATCGCGGGGTAAATCTGCTAATAGTGCGTCGGCGCGGCCGGAGTCGCTCATGCTTGAAAATCTCTGTTTGTCTGTTGTTCAGGTGGTGATTGCACAACCGTCATCGCGAGCAGGCTCGCTCCCACAAGGACAGTGATGAACCTGTGGGAGCGAGCCTGCTCGCGATTGGCAGCCGCACAGTCTTACAACTTCTCCAGCGCGATGTTCAGTTCCAGCACATTCACCACCGGCGGTCCTACCAGCGGCTGCTCGATGTGCGCGTCCACCAACTGCTCGACCGTCGATATCGGCAGATTGCGCGCCGCTGCAACCCGCGACAGTTGATAGGCAATTGCCGCCGGAGGCAAGTGTGGATCGAGGCCGCTGCCAGAGGTGGTCAGCAACGCCAAGGGCACCGGCCCCTGGCCTGGCACCAGCAGTTTGTTGGCATCGTCGATCACCCGGGTCGCGAGTGCCGGATTACTCGGTGCCAGGTTACTTGCACTGCTCGATACGGTCGCAAATGCGCCCGCCGATGGCCGTGGATGGAACCACGCATCACCGGCAAAATCCTGGGCAATCAGGGACGAGCCGCGCACCTTGCCATCGGCGTCACGCACCAGGCTGCCATTGGCCTGATCAGGGAACGCCACCTGGGCGACACCGGTCACCACCAGTGGATAAGCGACGCCGGTGATCAGGGTCATCAGGACCAGCAGGCTCAAGGCCGGACGAATCATTGTGGACATCATCAAATCCTCAATTCAGGTAAAACGCCGCGCCCGGGGCGCGGCGTGCAGCAGTTACACCAAATGCAAAGCGGTCAGCAGCATGTCGATCAGCTTGATGCCCACGAACGGCACCACGATGCCGCCCACGCCGTAGATCARCAGGTTGCGGCGCAGCAGGTGTGCAGCGCTCGCGGCCTGGACACGTACCCCGCGCAGGGCCAACGGGATCAACCCGACGATGATCAAGGCGTTGAAGACGATGGCCGAGAGAATCGCGCTCTGCGGACTGCTCAGGTGCATGATGTTCAGCACGCCCAGTTGCGGGTAGATCGCGGCGAACAGCGCCGGCAGGATCGCAAAGTACTTGGCCACGTCGTTGGCGATGGAAAACGTCGTCAGCGCGCCGCGGGTCACCAGCAGCTCTTTACCGATCTGCACCACGTCCAGCAGCTTGGTCGGATCGCTGTCGAGGTCGACCATGTTCGCCGCTTCGCGCGCTGCCTGCGTCCCGTCATTCATTGCCATGCCGACGTCAGCCTGAGCCAGCGCCGGTGCGTCGTTGGCACCATCGCCGCACATGGCGACCAGACGCCCGTCGTTCTGCTCGTGACGAATCCGGGCGAGCTTTTTCTCCGGCGTCGCTTCGGCCAACACATCATCGACACCGGCTTCAGCAGCAATCGCCGCTGCGGTCAGCGGGTTGTCGCCGGTCACCATCACCGTGCGAATCCCCAACTTGCGCAGCTCGGCGAAACGCTCGCGAATGCCTGGCTTGACCACGTCCTTGAGGTGGATCGCACCGAGCAACTTGCCCTCGGCACACACCAGCAATGGCGTACCGCCGCTTTGGGCAATCTTGTCGATTTCCCGGGACATCGCCGGCAGTATCTCGGCACGCGTCAGGCCAACGAAGGCCAGCACCGAATCCACCGCGCCCTTGCGGTAGACACGGCCCTGATAGTCAACGCCGGACAAGCGGGTTTCGGCACTGAACGGCACAACGGTCAGCACCTCGGTGGACGGTTCGGCCTGTGGATAAAGTCCGCGCAGGTACTCGACGATCGACTTGCCTTCGGCCGTGTCGTCGGCCAGCGAAGCGAACAGCGCACCTTCCGCCAGCTCCTTGGCACTGACGCCCGGCGCTGCATAAATCGCGGTGCAGCGACGGTTACCGAAAGTGATGGTGCCGGTCTTGTCCAGCAGCAACACATGCACGTCGCCCGCTGCTTCTACCGCACGGCCGGATTTGGCGATCACGTTCAGCCGCACCAGACGGTCCATGCCGGCGATACCGATGGCCGACAACAAACCGCCGATGGTGGTGGGAATCAGCGTCACCAGCAGCGCCACCAGGAACACCAGCGGCAGGTTGCCATTGGCGAAGTGGGCGAACGGCTGCAAGGTCACGACCACCACCAGGAAGATCATGGTCAGGCCGATCAGCAGGATATCCAGCGCCACTTCGTTCGGGGTTTTCTGGCGTTTGGCGCCTTCCACCAGGGCGATCATGCGATCCAGCGTCGATTCACCGGGGTTCGCGGTAATGCGCACCAGCAACCAGTCGGACACCAGTCGAGTGTTGCCGGTGACCGCCGAGCGATCACCGCCGGACTCGCGAATTACCGGTGCGGATTCACCGGTAATCGCCGCTTCGTTGACCGCGGCAATACCTTCGATCACCTCGCCGTCACCGGGAATCATCTCGCCGGCTTCGACACGAACCACATCGCCTTTGCGCAGGCTGACCGCTGGCACTACCTGAAAGCTGCCATCGGCTTTCTTACGCCGAGCGCTCAAGCCTTCGCTGCCGGCCTTGAGGCTGTCGGCACGGGCCTTGCCACGACCTTCGGCCAAAGCTTCGGCGAAGTTCGCGAACAACACGGTGAACCACAGCCACAGGGCAATTTGTGCCGCGACAAACGTCGGCACTGCCGGATCTGGAATCACGCACAACACGGTGGTGAGGATCGCGGTCAGTTCGACCACCAACATCACCGGCGAGCGCTTCAACTGCCGTGGGTCGAGCTTGACGAAGGCTTGCACCAGCGCCGGCCGCCACAGGGCCGAGATCGCGGTTTTCGGTTGCTCGACAGGTTGCGCCGGCACAACGTGTGGTGCGGCTTTTTTCGATACACGAACGGGCATATTCATCATCAAATCCCTCAGAAGCCTATGCTCAAGTGTTCAGCGATAGGCCCCAACGCCAGGGTCGGCAGGAAGGTCAGGCCACCCACCAGCAAAATGGTCACCGTCAGCAACGTCACGAACAGCGGGCCATGGGTCGGGAAGCTGTTCTGGCCAATCGGTGCGGTTTTCTTCATCGCCAGGCTGCCGGCCAGGGCCAGTACCGGGAGGATGTAGCCGAAGCGCCCGATCAACATGCCCAGGCCCAGCATCAGGTTATGGAAGGGCGTGTTGGCGTTCAGGCCGCCGAATGCAGAACCGTTGTTGGCGCTGGCGGAGGTGTAGGCGTACAGCAACTGGCTGAAACCGTGGGGGCCAGGGTTGCTGATGGTTCCCGCAGGGCCAGGCAGGCTCGCCGCAATGGCACCCAGCACCAGCACGCCGATCGGCATCACCAGCAAGGTGACGACCAACAGTTGTACTTCCTTGGCTTGCAGTTTCTTGCCGAGGTATTCCGGTGTACGTCCGATCATCAGACCGGCGAGGAACACCGCGATCAGCACGTTGAGCAACATGCCATAGAGACCGGCACCGACGCCGCCGAAGATTACTTCGCCGACCATCATGTTGATCAGCGCGACCATGCCGCTCAGCGGGTTGAGGCTGTCATGCATACCGTTGACCGAGCCGTTGGAGGCTGCGGTGGTGGTCACCGACCAGAGCACGGTCGCCGTGGTACCGAAGCGTGCTTCCTTGCCTTCCAGCGGCGCAGCCTGTTCGACCGCGACGTTGTTCAGGGTCGGGTTCGGCTGGTATTCAGCCCACAGCGACACCGCGCCACCGATCAGGAACAGCGCGAGCATGCAGGCGATGATCGCCCGGCTCTGACGCAGGTCCTTGACGTAATGGCCGAAGGTGAACACCAGCGCCACCGGGATCAGGATGATCGACGTGACTTCGAACAGGTTGCTCCAGGCCGTCGGGTTCTCGAACGGGTGCGCCGAGTTGACGCCGAAGAAGCCACCGCCGTTGGTGCCCAGTTGCTTGATCGCAATCTGGCTGGCGGCAGGACCCAGTGGGATCACTTGATCCACGCCCTGCATGGTCAGCGCATTCACATAGTGCGCGAAGGTTTGCGGCACGCCCTGCCAGACCAGGAACAGCGCCAGCAGCAGGCAAATCGGCAACAGGCCGTAGAGGGTGGCACGAGTCATGTCGACCCAGAAGTTACCGAGGGTTTGCGCGGACTTGCGACCAATGCCGCGACACAAGGCAACCAGAACAGCCAGGCCGGTGGCGGCGCTGACGAAGTTCTGCACGGTGAGGCCGATCATCTGGCTCAGGTAGCTCAGGGACGCCTCACCGCTGTAGGACTGCCAGTTGGTATTGGTCATGAAGCTGACGGCGGTGTTGAACGCCTGCGT
Source organism: Pseudomonas sp. 05N36 (assembly GCF_056397385.1). Taxonomy (NCBI): domain Bacteria; kingdom Pseudomonadati; phylum Pseudomonadota; class Gammaproteobacteria; order Pseudomonadales; family Pseudomonadaceae; genus Pseudomonas; species Pseudomonas sp. 05N36. The sequence continues at coordinate 103,591 of NZ_JBFTNH010000002.1, forward strand.
CCACTCCTGCCCCGGCAGGTTTTGCGGATTGAGTGGCAAGTAGTCTTGAAACAACAGGATCGCAAACAACAGCAAAAAGCCCGCGAGGTTGAACGCGAGCAACGCCAGGGTGTATTTCTGCCAACTCTGTTCGCTCTGCGGGTCGACCCCGGCCACGCGATAACAGCCGCGCTCCAAGGGCCCGAGGATCGGCGTCAGCCAGGTGCGCTGGCCTTCCATCACCTTGTAGTAGAACTTGCCCAGGAATGGTGCCGGAATCAGCACCACGGCGAAGAAGGCGAGGATCAGCCAATAGTCATAACTGTGCATAGCCGCTCCTAGTGCTGATCCGCGCGCAACAGCGCAACCAACAGATAAATGAACAGTCCCACCGCCAACAGCAGGGACACCCCGTCCAGAACACTCATGGAATTTCTCCGTCGTACGGCAACTGCCGCGTGTGGCGCAATTGTCCGCAGGAAGGCTGTAAAGGAACGAGACCGAGGGGTTGGGCGGGGCATAAAGAAAGCGTAAAGAGTGGGTTTATGCCTTCGTTACAGCGGTGTCCGGGCGGGCCTCTTCGCGGGCAAGCCCGGCTCCCACATTTGAAATGCGCTCCCCTGTGAGAGCGGGCTTGCCCGCGAAGGCGTCAGAACAGACACCACCGCCCCCAACTGGCGCACAAAAAGCGCACACTCAGGAGCGAACATCCTCGATACGACAGCTTTCTGCGCTTTACGACGTAACGAGCCGACATGGCACGCCCGCTGCACACGCCCTCCCGGGCTTTTCCAAATCGCAGCGGGAGAAACGCATGAACACACAACTCAAACCGACGTTGGGCACGCTGCATTTATGGGGGATCGCGGTCGGGCTGGTGATTTCCGGCGAGTACTTTGGCTGGAGCTACGGCTGGGGCGTAGCCGGAACGCTCGGTTTTCTGGTGACCTCTCTTATGGTCGCGACCATGTACACCTGCTTCATTTTCAGCTTCACCGAACTGACTACGGCGATCCCGCACGCAGGCGGCCCTTTCGCCTACAGTCGCCGCGCCTTTGGTGAAAAAGGCGGACTGATCGCCGGCCTGGCGACGCTGATCGAGTTCGTCTTCGCACCTCCGGCCATTGCCCTGGCCATTGGCGCCTATCTCAACGTGCAGTTCCCCGCCCTCGACCCGAAACATGCGGCGGTCGGCGCGTACATCGTATTCATGGGCCTGAACATCCTCGGGGTAAAACTGGCGGCGACCTTCGAACTGGTGGTGTGTGTACTGGCAGTCATCGAGTTGCTGGTATTCATGGGCGTGGTCGCCCCGGCGTTCAGCTTCAGCAACTTCGCCCTCAATGGTTGGGCCGGCGCCGATGCGTTCGGTGCACCGGCCATCGCCGGGATGTTCGCGGCAATCCCCTTTGCGATCTGGTTCTTCCTCGCCATCGAAGGCGCAGCCATGGCCGCCGAAGAAGCCAAGGACCCGAAACGGACGATTCCCAAGGCCTACATCAGCGGCATTCTGACCCTGGTGTTGCTGGCGATGGGCGTGATGTTCTTTGCCGGTGGCGTGGGTGACTGGCGGACCCTGGCGAACATCAACGACCCGTTGCCGCAAGCGATGAAAGCCGTGGTCGGTGAAAGCTCCGGCTGGCTGCACATGCTGGTGTGGATTGGCCTGTTCGGGCTGGTGGCAAGTTTCCACGGGATCATCCTTGGCTATTCGCGACAGTTCTTCGCCCTCGCCCGTGCCGGATACCTGCCGGCCTACCTGGCCAAGCTGTCGCGCTTCCAGACCCCGCACCGGGCAATCATCGCTGGCGGGCTGATCGGCATCGCGGCCATTTACAGCGACGGGCTGATCAACCTCAGTGGCATGACCCTGACCGCCGCGATGATCACCATGGCGGTATTCGGCGCCATCGTGATGTACATCATGAGCATGCTGAGCCTGTTCAAACTGCGTAAAACCGAACCGAACCTGGAACGGACTTTCCGTGCGCCCGGCTACCCACTGGTACCGGCGACCGCCCTGGCATTGGCGGTGGTGTGCCTGGTGGCGATGGCCTGGTTCAACGCGCTGATCGGGGCGATCTTCCTCGGCTTCATGGCGGTCGGTTTTGTCTACTTCCTGCTGACAGCGCAATTGCGTGCCGATGCGCCGGCGGATGCGATGTTGACCGGGCGTTGAGCAAGCACTGAAACGACGCTGATGACGTCGCCTACAAGGATGTGCGGCGTCTGCGGTATATCAGGCATAGAATGGAACCACTGCGAAAATTGATCGCTCAAAAGTGGTATGCACGATCGGTTGGTGAAGCCCTCGCCTACCGGCCTGCCCTTAAGGAGAACACCTATGCCCTGGTATGCCTGGTTGATTCTGGTGGTTGCTATCGGATCGATCGTCGGTGGCTTGATGTTGCTGCGCGACACCGCGAACAAAGTGGAATTGACCGACGAGCAACGTAAACGCGTCGCTGAGCGCAACGCCGAAGCGGACGCCAAGGATGCGAAGGATCGTTGACTGAACTGTGGCGAGGGAGCTTGCTCCCACGCCACAAAAACTTCTCTACTTCTCCCACGCGGCCTTGGCAATATGCAAGCCGTGCAGCCCCTTGTACGCGGCCCGCTCAGGCTGGCTCCAGCCTTTGAGCAACGTCTCCTCCAAACGATAGATTTCCACACCCAACGGCCGGCAGACACTTAACGGGTCCTGCGCATTCGGCCCCCACATCGGCAGCGACAAATCGCCCCCCGGGCAGGTCGACAATGCGCACAGCAGATCGATCTCGGCGAAGAACTCCAGGTAGTCGCCCTTCTGCGCCGGACAGGCCTTCATGAAGTACATATCGTCGTGATTGAGCCCCGTGCACTGAAAGATGTTCAGCACGTCATGCACGTCGAACTCGGTCAGACCGTGAGGTAACACGGCGCGGGTCAGGTTCGAATGGCAATGATGATGGAAATCCTCGCCGGTGAGCATTTTGTTCACATAGGGATCGCAGCGCGTACCCAGCAGATCATGCAAACGTCCGCCATGTTCGTCGATGCCATAGTTGGCCAGGCTGTCGTCGGTGATGGTCACCAGCGGTCGCAGAAAAGGCAGGTTCGACCAGAGCCGGTCATGGGTGCTGACATGAGCCCCCTGCAATTGCCGGGTCCGCGCAGCCCACAGCCGCTCGCGCGGGTCGTTGGCATTCCAGACGTTGAAGTCCCCCACTTGCGGGCCCACGGGTGTGGTCACACGAAACACATGCCCCGCCGGTACATGCCAGGCGCGTCCGGTGCGGATCGGCACTTCGAATTGCTCGATCAGCGTGCGCGCAGCCGGTGTATCGCGGATCCGCTCGTAGAAGGCTTTATCGACCTGCAACGCCGAGCCCTTACTGACCTGATAAGCCGCGGGATAGTCTTTGTACATGGCATGAGTCCTCGATCAATGACGGGAAGGATGGTTGAACAACTCAAGCAATTGCTGTTCGGAATCGTCGAGATAATCGCTCAAGGCGTCGTAAGCGCCGGGCTTGTCGCCCTCGACCAGCAAGTCGTGAATGTGCCGGTCGCGCTCAAGCCAGGGCGCCTGGAAGCGGGACTCGTCAGGTGCCGCACTGAACACCAGACGCAGTTGCGCAACGACATTGGTAAAGAATTCATCGAACAGCGGGCTGCGTAACAAACCGACAATGTGTTGATGAAAACGCAGGCTGTGGGTGCCGACAGCCCGCCAGTCTTCACGCTCGCGGGCCAACTGCGCGGCTTCAATGGCGTCGATCATGTGATCGGATTGGTATTCGCGCAGCGGTCGGCAGGCGCTGATGGCCTGTAGCTCCAGCGTGCGTCGGACCTGGAACAGGTCGCGCACCTGGTCGGTGCCGAGCTGGCGAACCATCACGCCTTTATTTCGAACATAAAGGGTCAGGCCCTCCTGCCCCAAGCGGTGCAGCGCTTCGCGGATGGTATTGCGCGAGGCGTTGTAGGCAAGCACCAGATCGCCTTCCACCAACGCCCGCCCCGGCAGCAAACGTCCGCCAATGATGTCGGCGCGCAACTCCAGTGTGATGTGGTCAGCCAGGGACAGTCCGCTGCTCATACTCATCGCCTCAGGATTGTTCAACAATCGTCAGTCAATGAGTAATCACTATTCGTGCCAGTTTCAACCTGCACGCCACGCCTGGCGCACAATGCAAAACGGCGACCCTTGGGTCGCCGTTTTTCGTTACTGACTGTATTGCTTGCCCAATCCTGGCGGTACGCCATGGATGTCGATCTCTTCCCACGGACCGTTCGGGCTGATGCTGCGGCTCCAACCGTTGTTCCAGCGGTAGTAGGTGCGCTGGCGGTAGAAGGTGTCGGTCTGGTTGTCGAGAACGTAGACGCCGAGTTTCGCATCCCAGTGGCTGTTGCCGCCCGGCGGTGGGGCAAAGCTTGCCGAGGTGCGCGGCTGCGGTTTGCCGGGTTTGTTTGGAGTCACCGGTTTGCCAGGGGCGGTCGTCGGTTTGCTGCCTGGGTACGATGACGGAATCGGCGGCAACCGCTCTTCATGTGACGGCGGCTGGACCGCACATGCACTTAACCCCAAGACAAGACTGAGCAGGGTGATACGAGCGATGGCGGTCATGGCGGATTTCCTGATTATTTGTCTGGGCTGTCGATGGTCAATTGTTGCGGCGCGGTAGTGCTGCTGGCCAAAGGCTCGCTGCGACCGACCCACTCGCCGGCAGTGGGTTGGCCAGCACGGGAAACGCGCGCGACCAGTTGGACTTCAGGAAAGTTCGACAGTTTCAATTGCGGCATCATTGCGTCGGCATCGCCCAGCTCGACGGTCGCTGGCAGATCGGCAACAGTCAGGCGTTTGGCTGCCAATGGTGCCGGTGGACCCGAGGTTGCGCGGGCGAAGATGAACACGCTGTCACCTGGCTGTACCTTGGCTTTCACGTTCGCCGCCAGATCAACCGTCACTTTCAGCAACGCTGCCGGCTTGGCCGCTACGACTGGCGCCTTGGCGACAGTACCGCCGCTCGCTTGCAGTTTTTCGGTCGCCCGTGCAATGCCACCTTCCAGCGCGCTGCGCGAGTTATCTTCGGGCGGCAGTTGTGCCAGCAGACGACCCCAGTAGTCGATGGCCTCCTGATAACGTTCGCCTTCGAAAGCCGCGATGCCCAACAATCCAAGGCTGGTGACTTCTTTAGGATCGGCCTTGAGTGCTTCGTCGGTCAGCGCCTGGATCTTGTCCGACCACTTTTTGTTGTCGGCAAAATACTGCGCCTGGGCCCATTGGCCGAGCAATTCAGGCTGACGGCCAGCCAATGCCACGGTGCGCTCGAAGATCTTCGCCGCGTCCGCTGGGCGGTCCTGAGCCATGTAGGTACGACCCAGGAAATACAGGCCTTCGGCCGAATCCGGTTGCGCCGCGACAGCGCGTTCGAGACGACGGGTCATCTCTTCCATCGATTGCGGTGCCTGGGCGAATTCGCGGGTCAGTTCGACCTTGTCGCTGGCGCCGAAATGCATGTACAGCCCCAGCCCCAACACCGGCACCAGGATCGCTGCCAGCAGTGGCAACGGCTTGCCCAGACGGGAAACCCGGCCCGTGTCGGCGCCTTCGGTATCGGCCAGCAGCTCACGAGCCGCTTCGTCACGCCCGGCGCTCATTTGTGTCGCATCGAGTACGCCTTCGGCCTGTTGAGCCTGTAACTCAGCCACGCGCTCCTGGTAAAGCGCCACGTTCAGCGCGGTACGATCCTCTTCACGCTGGGCGCGACGGCCACGCAGAACCGGAATCAACAGAAAACTCAGGGCAACCAGTAGAAGCAGACCTGCAGCGAGCCAGAAATCAATCATTCTTGGTGTTATCCAACAGTTGGTCGAGGCGCTTGCGCTCATCAACAGAAAGCGTGTCTGGACCGGTCGTGCGCTCGGCACGACGGCGACGGACGATCAAGGCGATCACCAGCACGCCACCGAGCAACAACCCGGCCGGGCCAAACCACAGCAACGCGGTCTTGCCGTTCAGGGCTGGCTTGTAGCGCACGAAGTCGCCATAGCGGTCGACCATGAAGTCGATGATCTGCTGGTTGTCCTTGCCCTCGCCGAGCATGCGGAAAATCTCTTTGCGCAGGTCAGCGGCGATCGGTGCATTGGAATCGGCAATGTCCTGATTCTGGCACTTGGGGCAACGCAGTTCCTTGGTCAGTTCGTGAAAACGCTCGCGCTCGGCGTCATTGGCGAACACGTAGGTGTCGATGGCCGCGTGAGCGACGCCGGCGATACTCAGGCCGAGTACGGCGGCAGCAATCCAGCGCTTCATGGCTTGGCCTCATCGACCAGCGCCTGATACTTGGCCGCCAGTTTTTCGCGCCAGACCACTTCGTCGATCACCCCGACGTACTTGTCGCGGATGATGCCTTTGGCATCGATGAAGAAGGTTTCCGGAGCGCCGTAAACGCCGAGGTTCAGGCCCAGGGAGCCCGCCTCGTCACGGATGTCCAGCAGGTACGGGTTGTGGAACTCGACCAGCCACTTCAAGGCATCGGTGTTGATGTCCTTGTAGTTGACGCCATAAATCACCACGCCCTGCTGGGCCAGCTTGTTCAGCACCGGGTGCTCGACCCGGCAGGAAATGCACCAGGTGCCCCAGACGTTGACCAGGGCCGGCTTGCCCAGCAGATCAGCGCGGGTCAAGGTCTTGTCGCCTTGCACGGCCGGCAGGGAAAACTCCGGGAACGGCTTGCCGATCATCGCCGAGGGCAGCTCGGCCGGGTCCAGGTAGAGGCCCCGGTAAAGAAACACCGCCACCACCAGAAACAGCGCCAGTGGCAACACCATTAACCAACGTCTCATGCAGTGGCTCCCGTCATGCCCAGCGCTTCACGCACGCGACTTTTCACCTTGACCCGATAACGACGATCCAGCGCCGCCAGCAACCCACCGAAACCTGTCAGCAAACCGCCGAACCAGATCCAGCGCACGAACGGCTTGACGTGCACGCGCACGGCCCAGGCGCCATTCTCCAGCGGCTCGCCGAGCGCCACGTACAGGTCGCGGGTGAAACCGGCGTCGATGCCGGCTTCGGTCATCATTGAATTTTGTACGGTGTACAGACGTTTTTCCGGGTGCAGCACCGCGACTTCCTTGCCCGACCGGATCACCCGAATGGTGCCTTTGTCGGAGGTGAAGTTCGGTCCTTCGAAGTGCTTGGCGCCCTCGAAAATGAAGTGATAACCGGCAAGGTCCATCGACTCGCCCGGCGCCAGGCGCAGATCGCGCTCGGCGCTGTTCTGGCTCGAAAGCACCACGCCCAAGGCGCATACGGCGATACCCAGGTGCGCAACCTGCATGCCCCAATAGCTGCGGGTCAGGCTCGGCAGGCCTTTGATCAGGCCCTTGTTGCGGGTCTTGTCGAAAATGTCACGCACACCGGCCAGCAGCACCCAGGCGGCGAGCATGAAGGTCGCCAGCACGGCCCAGTTGAAGTCGCCATAAGCGATCCCGGCGACGACCGCCAAAGCAGTGCTGCCGAGCAACACCGGGGTCAGCATGCTCATCAGCCATTTCACCGGCGTGTCTTTCCAGCGCACCAGCACACCGACGGCCATCACCACCATCAGCAACGCCATCAACGGAATGAACAACGCATTGAAATACGGCGGGCCCACCGACATCTTGGCGCCACTCAGGGCATCGAGCACCAGCGGGTACAAGGTGCCGAGCAGAATCATCGAAGCCGCGACCACCAGCACCAGGTTATTGCCCAGCAGCAGGGTTTCGCGCGACCACAGGTTGAAGCCGACGTGGCTCTTGACCACTGGCGCACGCAGGGCGAACAGCGTCAGCGAACCGCCGACCACAAACAGCAGGAAGATCAGGATGAACACGCCCCGCGCGGGGTCCGAGGCAAACGCGTGCACCGAGGTCAGTACACCGGAACGCACCAGGAAGGTTCCCAGCAGGCTCAGCGAGAACGCGGCAATGGCCAGCAACACGGTCCAGCTTTTGAACACACCGCGTTTTTCAGTCACCGCCAACGAGTGAATCAGCGCCGTGCCGACCAGCCAAGGCATGAACGAGGCGTTTTCCACCGGGTCCCAGAACCACCAGCCGCCCCAGCCAAGTTCGTAGTAGGCCCACCAGGAGCCGAGGGTGATGCCTATACCGAGGAACGCCCAGGCGACGATGGTCCAGGGCCGCGACCAACGAGCCCACGCCGCATCCAGACGACCGCCGAGCAAGGCCGCAATCGCGAAGGCGAAGGCCACCGAGAAACCGACATAGCCCATGTAGAGCATCGGTGGATGAACGATCAGGCCAATGTCCTGCAACAACGGGTTGAGGTCATGACCATCCGTGGGAATCTGCGGCAGAACCCGTGCGAACGGGTTCGAGGTGAGAATCAGGAACAGCAGGAAACCGGTGCTGATCATGCCCATCACCGCCAGCACGCGAGCCAGCATGACCTGCGGCAATTGCCGGGAAAAAATCGACACGGCGAAGGTCCAGCCGCCGAGAATCAAGGCCCAGAGCAGCAAGGAACCTTCGTGGGCACCCCACACCGCACTGAATTTGTAGTACCACGGCAATGAGCTGTTGGAGTTGTTGGCGACATACCCCACCGAAAAATCATCGGTCATGAAGGCGTAGGTCAGGCAGCCGAAGGCGAACACCAGAAAGGTGAACTGGCCCCATGCTGCTGGCTGGGCCAACCCCATCCACATGCGCTCACCGCGCCAGGCACCGAGCAACGGCACGGTGGCCTGAACGATGGCAAAGCACAGGGCGAGAATCATCGCCAGATGGCCCAACTCGGGAATGAAGATGCCTGAGGTCATGGATCAACCCTCCTTCGCGGGTGTTGGAGCGGATTGACCACTGTCTTTGAGCGCCTTGGTCACTTCCGGCGGCATGTATTTCTCGTCGTGCTTGGCCAGCACTTCGTCTGCCACCACTACGCCGTCTGCATTCAGTTTGCCCAGTGCAACGATGCCCTGCCCTTCGCGGAACAGGTCCGGGAGGATGCCGCGGTAGGTGATGGTCACGGATTTGTTGAAGTCGGTGACGATGAATTTCACGTCCAGCGAATCGCCGGAGCGTTGCAGCGAGCCCTTCTCGACCATGCCGCCAGCACGGATGCGCGTGTCTTGCGGGGCTTCGCCATTGGCGATTTGGGTCGGTGTGTAAAAGAGGTTGATGTTCTGCTGAAGGGCACTGAGGGCCAGGCCGACAGCAGCACCGACACCGACCAGGATCGCGAAAATAATGACAAGACGCTTTTTACGCAACGGATTCACTTGCTGTTCTCCCGGCGCAGACGGCGCGCCTCTTGTTGCAGGTAACGCTTGCGGGCCAGGATCGGCGCAGCCACGTTGAGAGCCAGTACCGCCAGGCAGATGCCATAAGCCGACCAGACATAAAGACCGTGATGGCCCATGGCGAGGAAGTCGCCGAATGAAGCAAAACTCATTACGCGGCCTCCAGGCTGTTTTGCACTTCGGCCTTGACCCAACTGGCACGGGCTTCGCGCTTGAGCACTTCAAGGCGCATGCGCAGCAACAGCACGGCGCCGAAGAAACAGTAGAAACCCAGTACCGTCAGCAGCAACGGCAGCCACATCTCGGCCGGCATTGCCGGTTTTTCAGTGAGGCTGAAGGTGGCGCCCTGGTGCAGAGTGTTCCACCACTCCACCGAGTACTTGATGATCGGGATGTTGATCACGCCGACAATCGCCAGCACCGCGCAGGCCTTGGCCGCGCTGTCACGATTGCTGATGGCGTTGCCCAGCGCAATGAGACCGAAGTACAGAAACAGCAGAATCAGCATGGACGTAAGTCGTGCATCCCAGACCCACCACGAGCCCCAGGTCGGCTTGCCCCAGATGGCCCCGGTGACCAGCGCCACGGCGGTCATCCAGGCACCGATCGGCGCTGCGCATTGCAGGGCGACGTCCGCCAGTTTCATCTTCCACACCAGCCCGACAATGCCGCAGACCGCCAGCATCACGTAGCAGGACTGCGCCAGCATGGCGGCCGGCACGTGAATGTAGATGATTCGAAAACTGTTGCCTTGCTGGTAGTCCGGCGGCGCGAAGGCCAGGCCCCAGACCACGCCGACGCCGATCAGCAGCAACGCCGCGACACTCAGCCAGGGCAGCAGTTTGCCGCTGATGCCGTAAAACCATTTGGGCGAGCCGAGCTTATGAAACCAGGTCCAGTTCATTGCTGTTTCCATCACGGTTGTTCTTCGCCATCACGAAGAACCAGGGTCTTTACTGGCTAAAATTTAACCAGACCTCATTATTCGCCGACGCTGATCTTCAGGCCAGCGGCTATTGCAAAGGGTGTCAGGGTTATCGCCAGGGCGGTCAGGCTACCAAGCCACAGCAAATAACCGGTTGCCGGCATGCCCTGCAAGGCAGCCTGCAAAGCGCCACTGCCGAGAATCAACACCGGGATGTACAGCGGCAGAATCAATAACGCCAGCAGCAAGCCGCCGCGCTTCAATCCGACCGTCAGCGCCGCGCCCACCGCACCGAGCAAGCTCAATACCGGTGTACCGAGCAACAGCGACAAGAGCAAAACCGGCAGACAGGCGGCAGGTAAACCGAGCATCAACGCCAATAACGGGGCAAGCAACACCAGTGCCAAGCCGGAAAACGCCCAGTGTGCCAGCACCTTTGCCAAAACCAGAAGAGGCAGGGGGTGCGACGAAAGGACCCACTGCTCAAGGGATCCGTCCTCGAAATCACTGCGGAAAAGCCCGTCCAGCGAGAGCAAAACCGATAAAAGGGCCGCGACCCAGACCAGTCCCGGTGACAAGGTTTGCAACAATTGTGTCTCAGGTCCGACCGCCAATGGAAACATTGAGACAACAATGGCGAAGAATACGAGAGGGTTGGCAAGCTCGGCAGGACGCCGACACAACAAACGCGCCTCACGGGCGACCAACAGTGCAAAAACACTCATACGGCCCACTGCCCCAAATCGATGTCGCGGTAACCGGCCGGCATCCGGGTCAATGTGTGGTGAGTGGTCAGAACCACCATGCCGCCTCGCTCGCAGTGTGCGGCCAGGTGTTCTTCCAACTGGGTGACGCCTTGTTTATCCAGCGCGGTGAATGGTTCGTCGAGAATCCATAGCGCCGGGCTGTCCAGATACAAGCGGGCCAGAGCCACGCGGCGTTGTTGACCAGCGGACAGGGTGTGACAAGGAACATCTTCGAAACCGCGCAGTCCTACCGCTGCCAGCGCCTGCCAGATCGCCTCATGCGTCGCCGGCTGATGCAACGCGCACAGCCAGCTGAGGTTCTCTTCAGGGGTCAGCAAGTCCTTGATTCCGGCGGCATGGCCGATCCACAACAGGTTATGGGCCAGCTCCGGACGCTGCGTGTTCAAAGGCTGGCCGTTGAGCAACACCTGGCCGCTGGTCGGCTGCATCAGTCCGGCGAGCAGGCGCAAAAGGCTGGTCTTGCCGCTACCGTTGGGGCCGCTGATCTGCAACATGTCACCGCGACCCAGACGCAACTCGAGGTTTTCGAAAAGCATCCGCCAGTCTCGCTCACAGGCGAGCGCTACGGCTTCTAGTAGAGGGCTGGTCAAGAGATCGCGGGCCTTTACGGTTCAAGTCGGCAATGGAGCGGCCGTTAAAGTGATGCAGCATAGATGCATTGACGGCCTGTTCTAGAGAGCTGCGTCAAACATTTGCGATGTTTTTGACACGCCTCCCGAAGACGGGCGGCATTATACATGTCATGTCCTACTCTCAAGAGGGCAATTTCGACAGGGTGTGACCTGATGACCGGCGAGATGAACATCCTTCCACTGCCCGCTACGACGCCGGCCACCTCGCGCCCGCTGGTGGTCGGTGGTGAGTTGCTCAAGCTGCAGACCCCGGTGGAAGGTTTGATCGCCGCGGGCCAAAGCGCAAGCGCTGAAGTGCTGTCGCTCAAACAGAACGACCAGACTTTCCAGCTGCTGCTCAAGGTCACTCTGGACGGTGGCCGTCAAACCACCGTGCAAGTCACCAGCAACCAGCCGTTGCCTCTGGGCACCAACCTGACGGTCAGCCAGCCTTCAGCCGGCAGCCTGGCGATTACCGTGCAACAGGCCATCGCCGCAAATGTCGCCACCCTCACCCGCCTTGATACGGCGCAATTGCCGGTTGGCACGTTACTGCAAGGTAAAGTCCTGACCACCCAGTTGATGCCGCAAACACCGGGGCAACCGGCGGTCTATCGCTCGCTGGTGAGTGTGCTCAATACCGCGCTCAGTGGCAGCACCCTGAGCATCGACAGCCCGCAGCCATTGCGCATCGGCAGCCTGCTCAGTGCCTTGGTCCAGGGCGCGCAAAGCCTGAGTTTCGTGCCACTGGCCAGTCGTCAGGAGCAACTGGCGGTGAGTCAGCAACTGCTGGCCCAGCAAAGTCGCCAAGGCTCATTGAGCGGGCTGATCGATGCCCTGCAAAACCTGCCAGACTCCGACACCACCTCCGACGACCTGCGCGCCGCCGTCGACAAACTGCTCGCCGACCTGCCAGACATTCAGCAACTGAGCACCCCCAAAGGTTTGGCGCAGGCGCTGGTCAACAGCGGGCTGTTTCTGGAAAGCAAACTGCTCACCGGACAGAACCCGGCCCTGACACCGGACCTGAAAGGCAATTTGCTGCGATTGATCGCACAATTGGCCCCCGACCTGCCGGCCAATACCAGTTTCAACGCAGTCATCGCCGCCAACACCCTGGCGCAGGCACTGCCAAGCTTTGTCCGCAGCGCCCTCGGCACCCTCGGGCAGGTCAGCGCCAAACCGCAGCCGAGCGGCTTCCCCCTGCCCTCGCGGTTGCTACAAAGCCTGGAGGGTGAAGGTGATCTGGAGCATTTACTGCGCCTGGCTGCAGCGGCCGTATCGCGCCTGCAAAGCCATCAACTGTCGAGCCTGGAACAGACCGGCATGACCGAGGATGGCAAGCTGCAAACCACCTGGCAGTTGGAAATCCCCCTGCGCAACCTGCAAGACATCGTGCCGTTGCAGGTGAAGTTTCAACGCGAGGACACACCGGAAAAGGAACAACACGAGAAACCTGTCGAGCGCGAGCCGAAGCAACGGCTCTGGCGAGTCGAGCTGGCGTTCGACATGGAACCGCTTGGGCCACTGCAAATCCAGGCACAGCTGGCCCAGGGAAAACTCTCCAGCCAGCTCTGGGCCGAACGGCCTTATACCGCCAGCCTGATCGAAAGCAACCTGGAGGGCTTGCGCGCGCAGCTGCTGGCATCAGGCCTGAATGTTGGCGACCTGAATTGCCACCTCGGCACACCGCCCCAAGGCAATCAAACCCGCCTCGAACAACGCTGGGTCGACGAAACCGCATGAACAACCCCACGCCACCGCGCCAGGCCATCGCCCTCAAATACGACGGCAGCCACGCCCCGACGCTCACCGCCAAAGGTGATGACGAACTGGCTGAAGCGATTCTGAAGATCGCCCGCGATTATGAAGTGCCGATTTATGAAAATGCCGAGCTGGTGAAGTTGCTGGCGAGGATGGAGTTGGGGGATAGCATTCCTGAAGAGCTCTACCGCACGATTGCCGAGATCATTGCGTTTGCCTGGAAACTCAAGGGCAAGTTTCCGCAAGGGTTTGGTTCTGAAGCTGCGATGGTGGAAAGGGATGTGACAGAACGCGGGGAGGATTACTGATGTTTCGAGGGCCTCATCGCGAGCAGGCTCGCTCCCACAAGGGATCGGTGGTGGACACAAAACGTGTGAACGCCGCCAATTCATTGTAGGAGCGAGCCTGCTCGCGATGGCAATCTCAGCCCAATCGCAAAATCAGTTCTTGTGCAACTTGCTCATCAACTCGGCCTCTGCCTGGGTCAGGCCGCAGGACTGGGTCAATTCGTCGACGCTGGCGCCCATCCCCACCAGGCGGGCGGCCTGGGCGAATGACAGGCTCGACGGGTCGCGCTGCTCAAGCTGGGCCAGCTTGTCCGGCAAGGGGCCGACCACCGCACGCAGTTCATGCAGGTCTTCACCCATGCGCACGTTACCGTTCTGGTAGTCGTCGACGCGCTTGGCCAGGTCCTTGATGCGCTGATCACGCAACGCATTGCCCTGGGCTTGCAGCGCTTCCAGCTCTCGCTGCTTGCGCGTGTAAGCCAGGAACATCGCCAGGGTCCCTACCCACAGGAGCCCCAGTACAATGACAGCAACCTCGAGAATCAATCAGATACTCTCCAGTTCCGACCACTCTTCTTCACTCATCATCTTGTCCAGCTCGACCAGGATCAGCAACTCGTTGTTCTTGTTGCACACGCCCTGGATGAACTTGGCCGATTCTTCGTTACCGACGTTAGGCGCGGTTTCGATCTCGGACTGACGCAGGTAAACCACTTCAGCCACGCTGTCGACCATGATCCCGACCACTTGCTTATCGGCTTCGATGATCACGATACGGGTGTTGTCGCTGACTTCGACAGTGCCCAGGCCGAAGCGCTGGCGAGTGTCGATCACGGTCACCACGTTGCCGCGCAGGTTGATGATGCCCAGCACGTAGCTTGGCGCACCCGGAACCGGAGCGATTTCGGTGTAGCGCAGGACTTCCTGAACGCGCATCACATTGATGCCGTAGGTTTCATTGTCCAGCTTGAAGGTTACCCATTGCAGGATCGGATCTTCGGAACCCTTTGCAGACGACGCCTTATCATTCATACCCTGACCCCTCGAAAAACCGCCTGTGGCGGTGTGTGTTCTGCCCGGCCGCACCGTGTATGCGGCCAGCTGCTTGTTATGTAGGTTTGTGGGCCGGCTTACCGCCGCCCATGTGCTTGGCACCACCGCTGGCGATCAACTCCGCCAGCTCCGAGACATCCAGCAACGCACACATGTGCTCGATCACCGTGCCGGCCAGCCATGGCCGTTGGCCCCGATGGCTGCGCCATTTGATTTCATTCGGGTCCAGGCGCAACGAGCGGCTGACCTGATGCACCGCCAGCCCCCACTCGTAGCCCTGAACCGAGATCACGTACTGCAGGCCCTGGCGGAAGTCATCGCGATAACGATCGGGCATGACCCAGCGCGCGGTATCCAGCACCTTCAGGTTGCCGGCCTGGCTTGGCAGAATCCCGAGGAACCATTCCGGCTGGCCGAACAACGGCGTCAGCTCATGACCGGCCAACGAGTAAATCGAACCGAGGCACACCAGCGGCACGGCCAGGGTCAAACCGGCGACGTCGAACAACAGGCATTCAAACGGTTCGGCAGCCCAGCTTGGCCGGTCATCGCCAACCACCGGCGGTGGCGTGTTGCTCGGCGGCAGATGGACTTCAACCACCGGCTCGACCAGCGCCTTGAGCAAGGGAGCAACCGTTGAAACCGGCGCCAGAATCGGTGCCGGCGCTTCCAGTACCGGCACGACAACGGGCGCCTCGGCAACCGGCGCTATAACGGAAGGTGCAACCGCTGGCTTTTGTGCATCGCGAGCCTGTTCTTCGAGCACCGCCGCCTGAAACTCGTCCAGTACGCCTTGCACCTCAATGGCTTCGACGACCTCGACGACTTCTACAACCTCGGGTAATACCTCGACTTCTGCCGGCCACTCCTCGGTCGCGTCCTGCAACAACGCATCCAGATAGGACTGCAACGCCAGTTGCGGTCGGCTGGTAATTTTTACTGGCCGGTTCATTGGCACCCCACCCCGGCAGAGAAAAGATTCACCTCAAGCCACCTGCGGAACAAGTTGTTGGGCCAGCAAGTGTTTGAGCAACGCACGATAAGCCAGCACTCCACGGCTTTTGCCGTCGAACTGCGAAGGAGTCAGGCCGGCACGGCTGGCATCACGCAGTCGGGTATCGACCGGGATGTAGCCTTGCCAGATTTCTTCCGGGTACATGTCGCGCAGCACCCGCAAGGTTCCCAGCGAAGCCTGGGTGCGACGGTCGAACAGGGTCGGCACGATGCTGAACGGCAGCGCCTGTTTGCGCGAACGGTTGATCATCGCCAAGGTGTTGACCATGCGCTCCAGCCCCTTCACCGCCAGGTGCTCGGTCTGCACCGGGATCACCAGCTGCTGGCTGGCCGCCAAGGCATTGACCATCAGCACACCAAGCAACGGAGGGCTGTCGATCAACGCGTAATCGAAGTCCTGCCACAATTGCGCCAGGCTCTTGGCGATCACCAGGCCCAGGCCACTCTGCCCCGGCGACTGGCGCTCGAGGGTGGCGAGCGCGGTGCTCGACGGCAGCAGGGAAATACGTTCGTCACTGGTCGGCAACAACAGTTGCCCGGGCAAGCCTTGCGGCACGCTGCCCTTGTGCAGAAACAGGTCGTAGCTGCTGTGTTCCAGGCTGTCGGGGTCRTAACCGAAGTAGCTGGTCATGGAGCCGTGCGGGTCGAGATCGACCACAACCACGCGCTTGCCCGCCTCGGCCAGCAAACCGGCTAAAGCGATGGAGGAAGTGGTTTTACCGACACCACCCTTTTGATTGGCAACTGCCCAGACTCTCATTCAGATAGTTCCTCCCGGTCGAGTCAATACAACCGAGAAATAGCTCAACGTTATAAGCCGGGTGACGGAGAATTGACGGCACTCGCGCGTCCCGGCGACTTGACAGTCGTCGGTGCAGTTTGTGTGCCAGCACGCTTCAATGCGGCGTCCGGTTTTGCATTAGCCGTTCCGGTACCGGTCAGGCTGCGGCGTACATCGAGATTGCGCGACACCACCAACACCACTCGCCGGTTACGCGCACGCCCTTCGGCGGTCGCGTTATTGGCCACTGGCTGGAATTCGCCGTAACCCACCGAGGCCAGACGCCCGGGGTTGACACCTTGCATGGCAAGCATGCGCACGATGCTCGCCGAGCGGGCCGAGGACAGCTCCCAGTTGGTCGGGTACTGCGCCGTACGGATCGGTTGATCGTCGGTGAAGCCTTCAACGTGAATCGGGTTGTCGAACGGCTTCAGAATGGCCGCGACCTTGTCGATGATGTTGAACGCGATATCGCTGGGCATGGCATCGCCGCTGCCGAACAGCAGGCTCGAATTGAGTTCGATCTCGACCCACAACTCGTTACCGCGCACGGTCATCTGATTGGAGCTGATCAAATCGCCAAACGCCGCACTGATGTCATCGGCAATGCTCTTGAGCGGATCCTTGCTGGCCTGGGCGATGCCGGCATCGATCTGCTCGCTGTCCTTGACCAGCGGTTTGGCCGGGGTGACCGTCTTCGGGCGTTCGTCACCGATAGGGATCGGCTTGAGGGCGTGGTCAGAGTTGGTAAAGACCCCGACCAGCGCTTCGGAAATTTCCTTGTACTTGCCTTCGTTGATCGAAGAGATGGAGTACATCACCACGAAAAAGGCGAACAGCAGTGTGATGAAGTCCGCGTAAGACACCAGCCAGCGCTCGTGGTTGACGTGTTCATCGTGCTGACGGCGGCGTGCCATGAGGTTATTCCCTTAGTCCATGAAGCCCTGAAGCTTCAACTCGATGGAGCGAGGGTTTTCACCTTCGGCGATCGACAGAATACCTTCCAGCAACATTTCACGATAACGCGACTGCCGCAACGCGATGGACTTGAGCTTGCTGGCAATCGGCAACAACACCAGGTTGGCACTGGCCACACCGTAGATGGTCGCGACGAAGGCCACGGCAATGCCGCTGCCCAGTTGCGACGGATCACCCAGGTTGCCCATGACATGAATCAGGCCCATGACCGCACCGATGATACCGATGGTCGGCGCATAGCCGCCCATGCTTTCAAAGACTTTGGCGGCTTCGATGTCACGGCTTTCCTGGGTGTAGAAATCCACTTCGAGGATGCTGCGAATCGACTCGGGCTCAGCGCCGTCGACCAGCAGTTGCAAGCCTTTACGGGAGTAGCTGTCCGGTTCGCTGTCCGCTACCCCTTCGAGCCCGAGCAAACCTTCCTTGCGCGCGGTGAGGCTCCAGTTGACCACACGGTCGATGCCGCCGGCCAGGTCGACGCGAGGCGGAAAGAGGATCCAGCGAAGAATCTGCATGGCGCGCTTGAAGGCACTCATCGGCGACTGTAACAACGCAGCGCCAATGGTCCCACCGAGCACGATCAGTGCCGCCGGGCCATTGGCCAAGGCACCGAGATGCCCGCCTTCCAGGTAGTTGCCACCAATAATGGCGATGAACGCCATGATGATCCCGATGAGGCTTAAGACATCCATCAGATGCACGCCTCGGCCAGGTGCTTGCCGATATCGTCGAGGCCGTAGATCGCGTCAGCCAGATCGGCTTTGACGATCGCCATCGGCATGCCGTAGATCACGCAACTGGCTTCATCCTGGGCCCAGACCGCACTGCCGCCCTGCTTGAGCAGTCGCGCGCCTTCGCGACCGTCGGCGCCCATGCCGGTCAGGACCACCGCCAGAACTTTGTCGCCGTAGGACTTGGCCGCCGAACCGAAGGTGATGTCCACGCACGGTTTGTAGTTCAGACGCTCGTCGCCCGGGAGGATTTTCACCGCGCCACGGCCGTCGATCATCATTTGCTTGCCACCCGGTGCCAGCAAGGCCAGGCCCGGACGCAGGATGTCGCCATCCTCGGCTTCCTTGACGCTGATCCGGCAGAGCTTGTCCAAACGCTCGGCGAAAGCCTTGGTGAAGGCCGCCGGCATGTGCTGGATCAGCACGATCGGCGCCGGGAAGTTGGCCGGCAGCTGCGTCAGCACCCGCTGCAAGGCAACCGGGCCACCGGTTGACGTACCAATGGCAACCAGTTTGTAGGCTTTGCGTTTCGGTGCCGGCGACGATGCGCTGGCAACCGGTGCACGCGCAGGAATTGGCGTCGGAGCCGGACGCACAGGCGCCGGCGCACTGCTGCCGAAACTCGACGGAGCCGGTGCCGGGGCTGGCGCGGCCGCTGGTGCCGGGGCGCTGTAGGCGCTGAAACGACGGTTACTGCGCGAAATGCTGTGAACCTTTTCGCACAGCAGTTGCTTGACCTTCTCGGGATTGCGCGAGATGTCTTCGAAATTCTTCGGCAGGAAATCCACCGCGCCAGCGTCCAGCGCATCGAGAGTGACCCGAGCGCCTTCGTGCGTCAGCGAGGAGAACATCAAAACCGGGGTAGGACAGCGCTGCATGATGTGCCGCACCGCTGTGATGCCATCCATCATCGGCATCTCGTAGTCCATGGTGATCACGTCTGGCTTGAGGGCCAGGGCCTGATCGATCGCCTCTTTACCGTTGGTCGCCGTACCGACGACCTGGATACTCGGATCCGCTGAAAGAATTTCCGAGACGCGGCGGCGGAAAAAACCAGAATCATCCACCACCAGGACTTTGACTGCCATAAACACTCCGTTAGACGGAGCGAGGCTCAGTCGCCCCGCTCCGCCAGAATCAAATACGCCGTGCGGCGTAACGCTTGAGCATGCTCGGAACATCGAGAATCAAGGCGATGCGGCCGTCACCGGTAATGGTGGCGCCGGACATGCCCGGGGTTCCCTGGAGCATTTTGCCCAATGGCTTGATGACCACTTCTTCCTGGCCCACCAGCTGATCGACGACGAAGCCGATCCGCTGAGTGCCCACCGAAAGGATCACCACATGGCCTTCACGCTGCTCTTCGTGAGCGGCGGAGCTGACCAGCCAGCGTTTGAGGTAGAACAATGGCAGCGCCTTGTCCCGTACGATCACCACTTCCTGACCGTCGACCACGTTGGTGCGCGACAGGTCGAGATGGAAAATCTCGTTGACGTTGACCAGTGGGAAAGCAAAGGCCTGGTTGCCGAGCATGACCATCAGCGTCGGCATGATCGCCAGGGTCAACGGGACCTTGATGACGATCTTCGAGCCCTTGCCCTTGGTCGAGTAGATATTGATGGTGCCGTTGAGCTGGGCGATCTTGGTTTTCACCACGTCCATGCCCACGCCACGACCGGACACGTCGGAGATCTCGGTTTTGGTCGAGAAACCCGGCGCGAAGATCAGGTTGAAGCAGTCGGACTCGCTGAGACGGTCCGCCGCATCCTTGTCCATCAAGCCTTTCTTCACGGCGATACCGCGCAAGACATCAGCGTCCATGCCCTTGCCGTCATCAGAGATGGACAGCAGGATGTGATCGCCTTCCTGTTCTGCGGACAGAATCACTTTGCCGCTGCGAGGCTTGCCCATCGCCTCACGATCGGTCGGTTCTTCGATACCGTGGTCGACCGAGTTGCGCACCAAGTGGACCAGCGGGTCGGCCAGGGCCTCGACGAGGTTCTTGTCGAGGTCGGTTTCTTCACCGACCAGCTCCAGGTTGATCTCTTTCTTCAACTGGCGCGCGAGGTCGCGAACCAGTCGTGGGAAGCGTCCGAAGACTTTCTTGATCGGCTGCATCCGGGTCTTCATCACCGCGGTCTGCAAGTCGGCCGTGACCACGTCGAGGTTCGACACGGCCTTGGACATGGCTTCGTCGCCGCTGTTGAGGCCCAGACGGACCAAGCGGTTACGCACCAGTACCAGCTCGCCGACCATGTTCATGATTTCGTCGAGACGTGCGGTATCCACACGTACGGTGGTCTCGGCTTCACTGGCCGGTTTTTCCGGGGGCGGTGAGGCCGGTGCGCGAGCTGGGGCCGGTGCAGCAGCGGCAGCAGGTTTAGGCGCTTCGGCTTTTGGCTCGGGCGCTTTAGCCACAGGTGCTGGCGCTGCAGCCTTGGCAACGGGTGCCGCCACCGAAGCCGCAGCCGTGCCGACCTCCGTGAACTTGCCTTTGCCATGCAATTCATCGAGCAGCGATTCGAACTCGTGATCGGAGATCAGATCGCTGCCAGCGGCCGCAGCCACAGGTGCCGCAGGCGCTGGAACAGCAGCAATCGCCGATTCCAGAGCATCAACGGCGAAGTTGCCTTTGCCGTGCAACTGATCGAGCAGTGCTTCGAATTCGTCGTCGGTAATATCGGAGCTGTCGCCTGCCGCTTTCGGGGCAGCCGGTGCGGCAGGTACTGCCGCCACCGCATCAGGGGCGAACTGGCCTTTGCCGTGCAATTGGTCGAGCAATGACTCGAACTCGGCATCGGTGATTTCATCGCTGCCGGCAGCCGCTTCAGGTGCCGAGGCAACGGATGCTTCGGCCTCAGCCTTGACCGCGTTCAGCGAGTCCAGCAGCAGTTCGAATTCATTGTCGGTGATGTCGCCCGATTCGCTTTCAGCGGCAGGTGCCTGGACAACCTCAGCAACCGGTTGTGCTTCGTCGGCTGTTTGCGGCTCGGCCAGACGGGCCAGCGCCGCCAGCAGTTCCGGTGTAGCCGCAGTGATCGGTGCACGTTCGCGGACTTCGCTGAACATGCTGTTCACGGCATCCAGCGCTTCGAGAACCACGTCCATCAGTTCCGAGTCGACGCGACGCTCACCCTTGCGCAGGATGTCGAACACGTTCTCGGCGATGTGACAGCACTCCACCAGCTCATTGAGCTGGAGGAAGCCGGCGCCCCCTTTTACAGTGTGAAAACCGCGAAAAATTGCATTGAGCAAATCCGCATCATCGGGTCGGCTTTCCAGCTCGACCAGCTGTTCGGACAGTTGCTCTAGAATCTCGCCGGCCTCAACCAGGAAATCCTGAAGGATCTCTTCATCGGCGCCGAAGCTCATTAAGGGGGTGCTCCTGAGGTCTAAAAACCTAAAAAACCTAAAATGCTAAAACTCTAAAATCCTAGGCTGGATAACAAATCGTCCACATCGTCCTGACCGGACACAACGTCTTCTCTTTTATCGGCATGAATCTGCGGACCTTCACCCTGAGAGAGATGTTTTTGCGGATCTTTTTCAGCCAGCATCGCTTCATGGTCATGTTCGATGCCCGCAAAGCGGTCTACCTGACTGGCCATGAGCACGAGCTTGAGCAGGTTGCTTTCGACTTCGGTGACCAGTTGAGTCACGCGCTTGATCACCTGACCGGTCAGGTCCTGGTAATCCTGAGCCAGCAGAATATCGTTGAGGTTGCCCGAGACGACCTGGCTCTCCTCGACGCTACGCGTCAGGAAACCGTCGACACGCCGGGCCAGTTCGCGGAACTCTTCGGCACCGACTTCGCGGCGCATGAAACGCCCCCAGTCGGCGCTCAAGGCCTGGGCGTCAGTGCTCAGGCCATTGACCAGCGGAGTACTGTTCTCGACCAGATCCATGGTCCGGTTCGCGGCTGCTTCGGTCAGCTTGACCACATAGGACAGGCGCTCAGTGGCATCCGTGATCTGTGAGACTTCCTCGGCTTGCGGCATGTGCGGGTCAATCTGAAAATTGACGATCGCGCTATGCAGCTCGCGAGTGAGCTTGCCCACCTCCTGGTACAGGCCGCGGTCACGGGTCTGATTGAGCTCATGGATCAGTTGCACAGCGTCACCGAACCTGCCCTTTTCAAGGCTTTCGACCAGTTCGTGAGCGTGTTTTTTCAGGGTCGACTCGAAATCGCCCTGTGAAGATTCTCTTTGCTCCATAGCTCCCCCCGTGGCGCAGTGGCTCAGCACATCAACCGATGCGTTCGAATATTTTTTCGATCTTCTCTTTCAACGCCTGGGCCGTGAAGGGTTTGACCACATAGCCGTTTACACCGGCTTGAGCGGCTTCGATGATCTGCTCGCGCTTGGCTTCGGCAGTGACCATCAGCACCGGCAGGTGCTTGAGCTTTTCATCGGCGCGCACATGGCGCAGCAAGTCGATACCGGTCATGCCAGGCATGTTCCAGTCCGTTACCAGAAAGTCGATGCTCCCGCTGTTGAGAACGGGAATGGCGGTAGTACCGTCGTCCGCCTCGACCGTGTTGGTGAACCCAAGGTCACGCAACAGGTTCTTGATGATCCGCCGCATCGTTGAGAAGTCATCAACGATGAGGATTTTCATGTTCTTGTCCAATTCGACCTCCAAGCAGTCTTAAACGCGTTCAGCACCTGAACACGCCATTCAATCAATCAGGCAGAGCACTCGACGACTGTCTGGAGCACAACGGATGAAGACCGGCACAGCGTTACGCCCTGCCTGTTTCGTTCGCAGTGTCCCCACACTGCTGTCAGCGCGCTCGCCACTCCCCCAAACGCCCCCGCAAACGGGCTGCGCACTGGCTGTGTAACTGGCTGACCCGGGATTCACTGACCCCAAGGACCTCACCGATTTCCTTGAGATTCAGCTCTTCGTCGTAGTACAGCGCCAACACCAGTCGCTCACGCTCCGGCAAATTGGCAATCGCGTCCGCCAGTGCAGCCTGGAAGCGTTCATCTTCCAGGTCGCGCGACGGTTCGAGATGAGCACTCGCGCCATCCTCGTGCAGCCCTTCGTGCTCGCCGTCCTGCAAAAGATCGTCGAAGCTGAACAGGCGACTGCCCAAGGTGTCATTCAAAATCCCGTAATAATCGTCGAGACTCAATTGGAGTTCGGCCGCAACCTCGTGATCTTTAGCGTCACGTCCGGTTTTAGCTTCAATTGAGCGAATCGCGTCACTCACCATCCGGGTATTGCGGTGGACCGAGCGTGGTGCCCAGTCCCCCTTGCGGACTTCATCGAGCATCGCACCACGGATGCGGATCCCCGCGTACGTCTCGAAACTCGCACCTTTGCTCGCGTCGTACTTGGTCGACACTTCAAGCAAACCGATCATGCCTGCCTGGATCAGGTCCTCGACCTGAACGCTGGCCGGCAAGCGCGCCAACAGGTGATAGGCAATACGTTTTACCAGTGGCGCGTAACGCTCGATCAGTTCGTACTGCGCGTCACGCGCCGACTTCTTGTACAGGTTGTAACCGCTGGCTGTCATAGAACCGGACCCGCAGTTTGCTGCACCAGACGCTCGACGAAAAACTCCAGGTGCCCACGCGGGTTGGCAGGCAACGGCCAGGTATCGACTTTCTGCGCGATGGCCTTGAACGCCAGTGCACATTTGGAGCGAGGAAACGCTTCATACACGGCGCGCTGCTTCTGCACCGCCTTGCGCACACATTCGTCGTAAGGCACCGCACCGACGTATTGTAAGGCGACGTCGAGGAAGCGATCCGTGACCTTGGTCAACTTGGCGAACAGATTTCGCCCTTCCTGCGGGCTTTGCGCCATGTTGGCCAGCACGCGGAAGCGGTTCATGCCGTAATCGCGGTTGAGCAGCTTGATCAGCGCGTAGGCGTCAGTGATCGAGGTCGGCTCGTCGCACACCACCAGCAATACTTCCTGGGCGGCGCGAACAAAGCTGACGACCGACTCACCAATGCCCGCCGCCGTGTCGATCACCAAGACGTCGAGGTTATCGCCAATGTCGCTGAATGCCTGAATCAGGCCAGCATGCTGGGCCGGGCTCAGATGAACCATGCTCTGGGTACCGGACGCTGCTGGAACAATGCGAATTCCGCCCGGCCCCTGAAGTAATACATCGCGCAGTTCACAGCGGCCTTCGATGACGTCGGCCAGCGTACGCTTGGGCGTGAGCCCCAGCAGGACGTCGACGTTCGCCAGCCCCAGGTCGGCATCCAGCAGCATGACGCGCCGGCCGAGCTCAGCAAGAGCCAGGGACAAGTTCACTGACACATTAGTCTTCCCGACGCCACCTTTGCCGCCGGTCACTGCGATCACCTGTACGGGATGCATGCTGCCCATGTTCGTTCTTTACCTTGTCTTGCTTAGACGCGGACTACATGACTGGCTGCGCGCTCACGTGTGAACAATGCATGGCAGGCCATCGATGTAGATACAAATCTATTCATTATTACCTCAGCCGACACGCTTGGCCGGGCTGTGGTAGAGGTCAGCGAACATATCAGCCATGGCTTCTTCGCTGGGTTCTTCCTGCATCTGCACGCTTACGGCGCGACTGACCAACTGATGCCGGCGCGGTAAATGTAGATCATCCGGGATCCGTGGCCCGTCGGTCAGATAAGCGACAGGTAATTCGTGGCTGATTGCCAGGCTCAACACCTCGCCCAGACTCGCTGTTTCATCCAGTTTAGTCAGAATGCAGCCTGCCAGCCCGCACCGCTTGTAACTGTGATAAGCGGCAGTCAGCACCTGTTTCTGGCTGGTAGTGGCCAGCACCAGATAATTCTTCGACTTGATCCCGCGACCGGCCAGGCTTTCCAGCTGCATGCGCAACGCCGGATCACTGGCCTGCAGACCTGCCGTATCGATCAACACCACACGCTTGCGCAACAGTGGATCAAGTGCTTGCGCCAGGGACTGGCCCGGGTCGACATGAGTCACCGAGACATTGAGGATACGCCCCAGGGTCTTGAGCTGTTCCTGGGCACCAATACGGAAGCTGTCCATGCTCACCAGCGCGATGTTCTGCGCGCCGTACTTGAGCACGTAACGTGCGGCCAGCTTGGCCAGCGTGGTGGTTTTGCCCATGCCGGCAGGGCCGACCATGGCGATCACGCCACCCTCTTCCAGTGGTTCGATCTCGGGAGTCACGATCATCCGCGCCAGGTGCGCCAACAGCATGCGCCAGGCCTGGCGGGGTTCTTCAATGTCAGTAATCAGTTCCAGCAGATCGCGCGACAACGGACCGGACAGGCCGATGCGTTGCAGGCGACGCCACAGGTTGGCTTGCTGCGGGCGACTGCCTTGCAGCTGGTTCCAGGCCAGCGAACCCAACTGTACTTCGAGCAGCTCACGCAGGCCATTGAGTTCAAAACGCATCGAGTCGAAAGTCCGCGGATCGACCCCGGCAGAATGCACAGGCGCTGGAGCAGGACGCGGCCGCTCAGCAAAGGTCGGCTCGATCAAAGGTTCCGCAGCGGTCAGCGGCAGGCCGGCAAACAACTGGCGATTGGTGCTGGCGCTCGCGTCACCTTCACCGTCGCCACGCAGGCTCAATTCAGCCTGAGCCGTGACGATACGTGACTGGGTCTTGCGCAACTCGTCTTCGAGTTCAATGTTCGGCACACGCGGGGCCAGCGCCGACAGTTTGTAATCCAGGGCAGCCGTCAGCTCGACACCACCGGCGATCCGGCGATTACCGATAATGGCCGCATCAGCGCCCAGCTCATCACGAACCAGCTTCATGGCCTGACGCATATCGGCGGCGAAAAAACGCTTAACTTGCATAAACCACTACCTCAGCCGTTGGGCCCTACTGTCGCAACGATGGTCACTTGCTTGTTGTCAGGGATTTCCTGATACGCCAACACATGCAACCCCGGCACTGCCAGACGTCCGAACCGCGAGAGCATCGCGCGTACCGGACCTGCTACCAGCAGAATCACCGGTTGACCTTGCATTTCCTGACGCTGCGCGGCGTCGATCAACGAACGTTGCAGCTTCTCTGCCATGCTTGGCTCCAGCAGAACGCCCTCTTCCGAGCCTTGTCCTGCCTTCTGAAGACTATTGAGCAATATTTGTTCCAACCTTGGCTCCAAGGTGATCACAGGCAGCTCGGACTCAGTGCCTACAATGCTTTGGACGATAGCGCGCGATACGCCAACCCGCACGGCGGCCACCAGAGCGGCAGTATCTTGACTCTTGGCGGCATTGTTCGCGATGGCTTCGGCAATGCTGCGAATGTCGCGAACCGGCACCTGCTCGGCCAACAAGGCTTGCAGCACTTTGAGCAACTGCGACAGCGAAACGACGCCCGGCACCAGCTCCTCGGCCAGTTTTGGCGAGCTTTTGGCCAGCAATTGCATGAGCTGCTGAACTTCTTCGTGGCCGATCAGCTCGCTGGAGTGCTTGTACAGAATCTGGTTGAGGTGAGTCGCCACCACCGTACTGGCATCGACCACGGTGTACCCCAGGGACTGCGCCTGCGGGCGCTGACTGATTTCGATCCAGACCGCCTCCAGGCCAAAGGCCGGATCTTTGGCGGTGATGCCATTGAGCGTGCCGTAGACCTGCCCGGGGTTGATCGCCAGTTCACGATCCGGATAAATCTCCGCCTCGGCGAGGATCACCCCCATCAGGGTCAGGCGGTAGGCACTCGGCGCCAGGTCGAGGTTGTCGCGAATGTGCACGGTCGGCATCAGAAAGCCCAGATCCTGGGAAAGCTTCTTGCGCACGCCCTTGATCCGCGCCAGCAACTGACCACCCTGGTTGCGATCCACCAGCGGAATCAGCCGGTAACCGACCTCCAGGCCGATCATGTCGATCGGGGTCACGTCATCCCAGCCCAGCTCTTTGGTTTCCATGGCCCGCGCCGGCGACGGCAGCAGCTCCTGCTGGCGCTTGACCTCTTCCAGAGCCTGAACCTTGACGATGTTCTGTTTTTTCCAGAACAGATACGCGGCGCCCGCCGCCACGGCCGCCATGCTGAGAAAGGAGAAGTGCGGCATGCCTGGCACCAGGCCCATGACCGCCATCAAACCGGCCGCCACCGCCAACGCCTTGGGCGAGGCGAACATCTGCCGATTGATCTGCTTGCCCATGTCTTCCGAACCGGAAGCACGAGTCACCATGATCGCCGCCGCAGTAGACAACAGCAGTGATGGCAATTGCGCCACCAAACCGTCACCGATGGTCAACAACGCGTAGACCTTGCCGGCATCGCCGAAGCTCATGCCGTGCTGGAAGATCCCGACCGCCATGCCGCCAATCAGGTTGATGAACAGAATCAGCAGACCGGCGATGGCGTCACCGCGCACGAACTTGCTGGCACCGTCCATCGAACCGTAGAACTCGGCCTCCTGGGCCACTTCCATACGGCGTAGCTTGGCTGCGGGCTGGTCGATCAGGCCGGCGTTCAAGTCGGCGTCGATGGCCATCTGCTTGCCCGGCATCGCATCGAGGGTAAAACGCGCACTGACCTCGGAAATCCGCCCGGCACCTTTGGTCACCACGACGAAGTTGATGATCATCAAAATCGCGAAGACCACGATACCGACCACGTAGTTACCGCCGATCACCACCTCACCGAAGGCCTGGATCACCTTGCCGGCGGCGGCATGGCCGTCCTGACCGTGGAGCATCACCACCCGGGTCGAGGCCACGTTCAACGCCAGTCGCAGCAACGTGGCGACCAGCAGAATGGTCGGAAACACCGCAAAATCCAGCGGCCGCAAGGCATAGACACAGACCAGCAGCACGACGATCGACAGCGCGATGTTGAAGGTGAAGAACACGTCGAGCAGGAACGGCGGGACCGGCAACATCATCATGGCCAGCATGACCAACAGCAACAGCGGCACACCCAGATTGCCTCGACTGAGGTCTGCCAGGTTGCTGCGGGCACTGTTGATTAACTGAGAGCGATCCACCGGTATTCCCCGTTCCTTGAAGCAAACTTTTGACGCCTGAAGCGGGCGCAAGCCGGCTATTGCAAGAAGCCTTCCAACTTTTGCGGAGTTAGGAAATAGAGGGGGTTTGCAGGAAGATTTGTGGTGTCTGGCCGGACCTCATCGCGAGCAGGCTCGCTCCCACAATGATCGTAGCAAACCGCGAAATCAGCGTTCGACATACATCCACTGTGGGAGCGAGCCTGCTCGCGATGGGGCCGGAACATTCAACGCCCGCCCTAAGAATGCGACCACAAATCTGAAAAACAGCGGGAAACGTCCGACAGGTTTTCAAGGTTGCCCCTCGGAAATCGCATCACTAGTCTTCGGTGGTCGCTGCCAAATCAGCGACCGGGCCTGGAAACCCGTTTGAGTAAGACTTAACGATGTGCCACATGACATACTGCCGAGCGCTTTTTCTCCAGCAGTTCTCTGTTATGGCGGCTGTGTGCGGGAGACCTTCGGGTCTGCCGAGTTTGGTCTCCTCCTCGGTTTTCCAGCCCGCTCACAGCTGCCACCCTTCGCCTGGAAACGAATGGGACAGCTCCAGCCTGTACTCGAGGAGCTACACAATGCACAAAGTCACCTCCACTCAAGACCTGAAAACCGCCGGCCTCACCCCCTTCTCCATCCACAACGATCAAGCCTTGTTCCGAGTCAACAGTGGCGTCCCTCTGCTCACTGCCTTGTCCCATGTCTCCGATCTGCTCCACCTCTCCAGGATGCTGGCCGAAGATGCAGCGATGGAGCGCAAAACCGACCGCTATGCCTGGGCCTCCCACTACTTGCAGGAGATGAGCAAAGCCGTCATCGATGACGTGGTGAAAGTGCTGGGGGCGCCAGGTAATAATCGCGATTGAATAAAAAGCCCCGCGCTTCTCTTGAAGGCGGGGCTTTCAGGTGTTTGGTCATCAGCTCAAACGGCTATTAGCGGTTTTCCTGATACACCGCGGTGCGGCCTTCGCGAGCAAGCTCGCTCCCACAATTTTGATTGGGGTACATCTGCAAGAGATAGGCCGGCTGTCAGGCCGCCTTCGCAGGCAAGCCAGCTCCCATAGTTTTTATCGGAGTACACCGTCAAGAGATAAGCCGGTCAGGAATCGCGGCGCAGATCCGGTGGAATCGGCAAATCATCCTTGAGCGGATCCGGACGCTTACCCTTGCCGGCACGGTACTGGCGGATCTGATAAACGTAAGCCAGCACCTGAGCAACCGCCAGATAAAGCCCACCAGGAATTTCCTGATCGAGCTCGGTGGAGTAATAGATCGAACGCGCCAGGGCCGGCGACTCAAGCAGCAAGACTTCATTAGCCACCGCAATTTCGCGGATCTTCAGCGCCAGGAAGTCGCTGCCCTTGGCGACCAGCATCGGCGCCCCACCCTTCTCCGGATCGTACTTGAGCGCCACCGCGTAGTGGGTCGGGTTGGTAATGACCACATCAGCCTCAGGAATGGCCGCCATCATCCGCCGCTGGGACATCTCGCGCTGCAACTGGCGAATCCGCTGCTTGACCTCGGGGCGACCTTCCTGATCCTTGTGCTCGTCGCGCACTTCCTGCTTGGTCATCAGCAGCTTCTTGTGACTCTGGTAAAGCTGAACCGGCACATCGACCGCCGCGATCAGAATCAACCCGCACGCCATCCATAAGGTGCTCCAACCCACCAGCTGCACACTGTGGATAATCGCCTGCTCCAGCGGCTCATGGGCGATTCGCAACAAATCGTCGATGTCCGAGCGCAGCACGCTCAGCGCGACGAACAGCACCAGCAGGAACTTTGCCAGGGCCTTGAGCAGCTCGATCAGCGCCGTGGACGAAAACATCCGCTTGAGGCCGTTGGCCGGGTTCATTCGACTGAACTTGGGCGCCAGGCTACTGCCGGCGAACAACCAGCCGCCCAGGGAAATCGGACCAATGATCGCTGCCAGCAGCAAGGTGAGCAGCACCGGTTGCACCGCGATAATCGCGATCTTGCCCGACTTCAGCAAATACAGGCCCATGGCGTCCGGGGTCAGCACCACTTCACGCGGCAGGGAGAAGTTCAGGCGCATGATTTCAAGCAGGTCCAGCGCCAGACCGCCGCCGTAGATCAGCAATCCACCCGCACCGGCCAGCATCACCGCCAGGGTATTGAGCTCTTTGGAGCGCGCGATCTCGCCCTTTTCACGGGAGTCCTTCTTGCGCTTGTCCGTGGGGTCTTCTGTCTTGTCCTGACCGCTCTCGCTTTCAGCCATGACTCAGCGCGCCTGTGCCATATCACGCAACAACTGCAAGGCCTCGGTGGCCAGCGGTTGATACTGGTTGAGGATATCCCCCAGGCTGACCCAGAAAATCACCAGGCCCAACACCAGGGTCAGCGGAAAACCGATAGAGAAGATATTCAGTTGCGGCGCCGCGCGGGTCATGACCCCGAAGGCAATGTTGACCACCAGTAGCGCGGTGATTGCCGGCAATACCAGCAGCATCGCCGCCCCCAGTACCCAGCCCATCTTGCCGGCCATTTCCCAAAAATGATTGACCAGCATGCCACTGCCCACCGGCAGGGTGGTGAAGCTTTCCGTGAGGACTTCAAACACCACCAGATGGCCATTCATCCCCAGAAACAGCAACGTCACCAGCATCGTCAAGAACTGCCCGATGACAGCCGCCGACACGCCGTTGGTGGGGTCGACCATGGACGCAAAGCCCATGCCCATCTGAATCGAAACAATCTGCCCGGCCACCACGAACGCCTGAAAGAACAACTGCAAGGAGAACCCCAGCAGCGCGCCAATCAGGATTTGCTCGGCAATCAGCAGCAGACCGCTCAAGTCCAGCGGATTGACCTGCGGCATCGGCGGCAGGCCCGGCGCGATGACCACCGTTATCGCCACTGCGAAATACAGTCGGATACGCTTGGGCACCAGGGTCGTGCCGAAGACCGGCATGGTCGTCAGTACCGCGCCAACCCGAAATAGCGGCAGCATGAAGCTGGCCACCCAGGTACTGATTTGCGCGTCGGTCAGCGCCAGCAATGACATGGTTTAGCCGATCAACTGCGGAATGCTGGTGTACAAGCGCAAGATGTATTCCATGAAGGTTTGTATCAGCCACGGGCCGGCAACGATCAGCGTGATCAGCATCACCAGCAAACGCGGCAGGAAGCTCAGGGTCTGTTCGTTGATCTGCGTGGCCGCCTGAAACATCGCCACCAGCAGCCCCACCAGCAAACTCGGAACGACCAATATGGCGACCATCACGGTGGTCAGCCAGAGCGCTTCACGGAACAGGTCTACCGCAACTTCAGGAGTCATATCGCCCTACCCGCCCACTTATGCCTAAACACCGCCGAAACTGCTCGCCAGCGTACCGATGATCAACGCCCAGCCATCCACCAGCACAAACAGCATGATCTTGAACGGCAGCGAAATGATCAGCGGCGAGAGCATCATCATGCCCATGGCCATCAGCACACTGGCAACGACCAGGTCGATGATCAGGAACGGAATGAAGATCATGAAGCCGATCTGGAACGCGGTTTTCAGCTCCGAGGTCACGAAGGCCGGTACCAGAATGGTCAGCGGCGCCTGATCCGGCGTCGCGATGTCGGTGCGCTTGGACAGGCGCATGAACAACTCAAGATCGCTGCTACGGGTCTGCGCCAGCATGAAGTCCTTGATCGGTACTTGTGCCTTGGCCACTGCATCCTGAGCCGTAAGTTTTTCGGCCAGATACGGCTGCAAAGCATCCTGATTCACCCGATCAAAGACTGGCGCCATGATGAACATGGTCAGAAACAGCGCCATGCCGGTAAGGATCTGGTTCGACGGCGTCTGCTGCAAACCCAGGGCCTGACGCAGGATCGAGAACACGATGATGATCCGGGTGAAACTGGTCATCAGCATGACGAACGCCGGGATGAAGCTCAGCGCGGTCATGATCAGCAGGATTTGCAGGCTGACCGAGTATTCCTGAGCGCCATTGGCGTTCGTGCCCAGGGTGATCGCCGGAATCGACAACGGGTCGGCAGCGAACGCCAACGGCGCGGCCAGCATCAGGACCAGTGTCAACAGGATGCGCAACGGCATTACTTCTTATCCTTATCTTTACCCAGCAACTCCATCAGGCGCTGGGCAAACTCGGGGGTCGCCTGCTCGGTGCTCGGCACTTGCACCGGCTCCTTGAGCACATGCAACGGGGTGATAGTGCCCGGGGTCAGCCCGAGCAAAATCTGCTCGTTACCGACTTGCACCAGCACCAGACGATCACGCGGCCCGAGGGCGCGCGAGCCGATCAGCTCGATCACCTGCCCTTTGCCGGCAGGACCCGCCTGCTGGACGCGGCGCAACAACCAGGCGAGGAAGAAGATCAGGCCCAGCACCAGCAGCAACCCCAGCACCAGCTGAGTCAACTGCCCGGCCACGCCGCTGCCGACCGCAGGTGTCGCGACCGCCGCTACCGGTTCCGCCGCCCATGCACTGAGCGGCAAGGCCAGCAATACGCCAAGAAACGCCTTCACTCAGCGCAGCTTCTTGATGCGTTCGCTTGGGCTGATCACGTCGGTCAGGCGGATGCCGAACTTCTCGTTGACCACCACCACTTCGCCGTGAGCGATGAGCGTGCCATTGACCAGCACGTCCAGCGGTTCGCCGGCCAGGCGGTCAAGTTCGATCACCGAGCCCTGGTTGAGCTGCAGCAGGTTACGAATGTTGATATCGGTGCTGCCGACTTCCATGGAAATCGACACCGGGATGTCCAGAATCACGTCCAGGTTAGGACCGTCGAGGGTCACTGGCTCGTGGTTCTTCGGCACGCTGCCGAACTCTTCCATTGCCAGACGGCTGGAGGACGACGAACTCGCCGCATCGGCGGCCAGCAAGGCGTCAATATCGTCCTGCCCGGCATCACCCGTTTCTTCGAGCGCCGCAGCCCATTCATCGGCCAGCGCCTGGTCGTCCTGGGTATTCATTTCGTCAGCCATCATTTGTCCTCAGCGGGCACCCCATCAAATGGACGCCGTCAATTAAAAGCGAATGTGTGCGAACGCAGATCAGCGTCGCTCGATCGGCTCGATCACTTGCAACGCCAGGTTGCCCTTGTGGGAGCCCATCTTGACCTTGAAGGCCGGTACGCCGTTGGCGCGCATGATCATCTCTTCCGGCATATCGACCGGGATCACATCCCCAGGCTGCATGTGCAGGATGTCCCGCAGACGCAACTGGCGACGGGCAACCGTGGCACCGATCGGCACGTCGACGTCGAGCACGTCCTGACGCAGGGCGTTGACCCAGCGTTCGTCCTGATCGTCGAGGTCCGACTGGAAGCCGGCATCGAGCATTTCGCGGACCGGCTCGATCATCGAGTACGGCATGGTTACGTGCAGATCACCGCCGCCGCCGTCGAGTTCGATGTGGAAGGTCGAGACCACCACCGCTTCGCTCGGCCCGACGATGTTGGCCATGGCCGGGTTCACTTCCGAGTTGATGTACTCGAAATTGACTTCCATGATCGCTTGCCAGGCTTCTTTCAAATCAACGAAGGCCTGCTCCAGCACCATGCGCACGACGCGCAATTCGGTCGGGGTGAATTCACGGCCTTCGATCTTGGCGTGACGACCGTCACCACCGAAGAAATTGTCCACCAGCTTGAACACCAGCTTGGCGTCGAGGATGAACAACGCAGTACCGCGCAGCGGCTTGATCTTGACCAGGTTGAGGCTGGTCGGTACGTACAGCGAATGCACGTATTCGCCGAACTTCATCACCTGCACGCCACCGACAGCAACGTCCGCCGAACGCCGCAGCATGTTGAACATGCTGATGCGCGTGTAACGGGCAAACCGCTCGTTGATCATTTCCAGGGTCGGCATGCGTCCACGGACGATGCGATCCTGACTGGTCAGGTCATAGCTTTTGACACTGCCCGGTTCAGCAGCGTTGTCGGTCTGTACCAGACCATCGTCGACGCCATGCAACAGCGCATCGATCTCATCCTGGGACAGCAGGTCCTGCACGGCCATGTCGTGTTCCTACTGCAGTACGAAATTGGTAAACAGCAACTGGTCGATAACGACTTTGCCGACTTCTTTCTGCGCGACTTCCTGCACACTGGCAGTGGCTTTCTGGCGCAGCATTTCCTGACCGACCGGAGTCGCCAGGGTGTCGAAACTCTGTGCGGAGAACAGCATGACCAGGTTGTTGCGAATCACCGGCATATGCACTTTCAGCGCATCCAGATCAGCCTGGTTACGCGCCTGCAGGGTAATGCTCACCTGCATGTAGCGCTGACGGCCATTCTGGTTGTAGTTGGCAACGAAGGCCGGAGCCATGGACTCATAAATCGCCGCAGGCTTGGCATTACTGGCGGTTTCGGCCGTAGGCGCAGGCTTGCTCTGGGCGCTGTGCATGAAGTACCAGGTCGCCCCCACGGACAGACCGATCGCCAGCAGCACGGCCAGCACAATCACGAGAATAAGCTTGAGTTTGCCTTTCCCGGCGGGGTCTTTCACTGCTGCTTCGCTCTTCGCCATGCCAATAATCCGTCACTATTCGAGTTTTCACAGGTGCACGGCAAGGCAAGAGCAAGTGTTATGCCAGAAGTGTCAGGAGGGGGATGGTGGGGATTGAGCGCAACCTGCAAAACACCACAAGACCAATGTGGGAACGCCGCCCGGCTGCTCCCACAGGGTTTGACGTTTGGTCAGGCGTAGTAATCGACTGCGCTGGAACCGATGACGCTGGTCGTGTTGGCAGCCGCTTCAGCCACGTTTGCCGCCAGCTCTTCATCTGCCGAGTCCAGACGACCACCGCTGGCAGTCGTGCCGGCGCCCTGGCCTTGCTGGGCCTGCTGCTGCCCCTGCCCTTGCCAGCCGCGGGACTGGTCGGACACGTTGACATCGACTTGCCCCATGCCTTGCTGGGCAAACATGTCGCGCAGGCGATGCATCTGGCTGTCCAGCGCCTCACGTACGCCCACGTGAGCACTCATGAAAGTCACTTGAGTCTGCTGATCGGGAACCATGTTCACCCGAATATCCAGGCGACCCAATTCCGCCGGCTGAAGCTGAATATCGGCTGCCTTGAGGTTGGCACTCGACAGGTACATGACCCGATTGACCACTTCCTCGGTCCAGCCGCTCTGATGCATGGCGATCGGCTGATTCACCGGCAACGCATTCGCGGTCTTTGGCGTGGCGGCCTGGGTCAGCGCTGCCAGGCGATTGGCGAAATCGTCAACGCGCGTGTCGCTGGTTGCCGACTTCAGATCCTTGAGCCCGTCATCGATCAATCCGCTGAAGGACTTTTCGCCGCCCTGGCTGGTACTGTCCTTGCTGGTTTGCACATCAAGCATGCTCACCATGCCATTGGCAAAGTTTTGCGCCGCGGTGGGTTCGCTATCGGCCTGATCCGGTGTCGCTTTGGTCGGGGACTGGCTGGAGGCCGACACGTGACCACTTTGCTCCAGTGCCAGGCGCACGGCCGGCATCGCGTCCAAAGGATCGGATGCAGGATCGAACGAAGGATCAGTCGCAGCCACAGGCTGAGCCGGTGCAGGCGTCACCGTCGCCGCAAGAGCCGGATCGACCTGAGGCTGGGCCTGGACCTGAACCTGAGCGACCACGGGCGGTGCTTGTGGATCGGGTACCGCCACTGGCACCGGCGTCGGCTGCACCGCCTGCGCCAATGCCGGATCGAGAGTGGGGTCGAGCGGAGTGCTATCAGCTACCGGGGCATCCTTGGCTGCTGTCGAATCGCTCGCGCCGCTTACGTCGCTTGTGGCCTTGTCGCTTGTGGCCTTATCACTGGTATCCGCCGGCTTGTCGGCGGGCAAGGATTTGCCGCTATCGGCAACGCTCGCCTGCGGGGCGGCAGGCTTGTCGCCAGTCGCCACTTTTTTGCCGGTGCTGTCAGCGACTTTGTCACGCGCGCTTTTACCGGCACCGTCGGCGCTTGACGCCGGGGTAGCTTGCGCCTGTTTGGCGTAGACCTGAGAAAAGCTGGCGGCCTTATCCCGGGGCTCTGCTGGCGCTGCCGGCGCATTGACAGGCACGCTGGCAGACACAGACGGAGTCTTGGCCTGCGAGGCGGTCTGAAGAAGCGAATTCGGGGCGAGGGGCATAACGGTCTCCGCTGCACTAGGATCGTAGGTACAGTTGAGAAACTAAGCTGCAAGGGTCGAGCCAGGTTTGCTCAGGCGCTGGAAAAACCTGCAACGATGGCGCTTTCAACAATGAAAACGCTGGCGCTCTTCACGGTACAAGCGTCGGACGATGGCAAATTCGCCGTCGATTTCGCCGACCAGCTCTTCAATTCCCGCAAGGCTTTTTTGTTTGGCTCGCTGCTCCAGTTCATTGCACAGTTCAGCCAGGCGCGTAGCCCCCATGTTGCTGCTGCTGCCCTTGAAGCTGTGGGCGGTACTGAGCAGCTGGTCGGGGTCCTGAGTTTCGCGAAGTTGGGTCAAACGTGTTTCGGAATCCTGAAGGAAAGTATCCAGAAGTATCGGGTACTCATCCTCCATGACTTCTTGCAGCGCACTCAGTACGTCGTGATCCAGATGAATGTCAGTCACTTGCTCGCTCCTTGATCAAGAATGCACGGATTATGCCTGAGCCTCCCAGGAAAACTCCACGCGGGCACGCCGGCCATTGTCCGACCAACTGGCGCTGTGACTCAACTGACGAATCAGGCTCACACCGCGACCCGACAAGCGGCCGCTGTCGACAGGTCGAGTCATGACCCGCTCTACGTCGAACCCTGCGCCACTGTCTTCGACTTCCACCACCAGACAGCCTCCCGCACCTTGCGGCGACAACTGCATATGCACCCGCAGGTAGCCATCCTCAAGCGCCTCCAGACGCGCATTGCGCTGCTCGTAATACCGCGCAAACCCGGAGGCATCGCGCTTGATACTCGAATCCAGGCCCAGTACACCATGCTCCAGCGCATTGGAATAGAGCTCGGCCAGCACACTGTAAAGCGCCCCGCTTTGCGCCCGCAACCCATGTACCTCAAGCAACAATTGCATCAGATAAGGCAAGGGGTTGAAGCGCCTGAGCGAGTCTGCACGAAATTCAAAACTCACCGACCAATCCAGCGGGCAAGACACACTGCTGTCGGAATACACCATGGCCGGCAGCGTGAGTTGCGAGGCGTCGAGCAGGCGAACCTCGAGCATGCTGACATCGTCACGCGCCTCGCCACGGAAATCCCGCAGCGCCTGCTCGATCTCCTCGAACAGTAGGTCCGGCTGGCGGTTGTCGGCAAACACCTGCTGCAACCGCTCGACACCAAACAACTGGTCGTTGGCATCACAGGTATCGATCACGCCGTCCGACAACAGGAACACCCGGTCGCCGAGGGCCATCGGCAACACCTCGGTGCGATCATCAAAGGTTTGCGCACTCAACACGCCCAGCGGCAGATGCCGCGCCGGTAATACGGTGCGTTTGTCGTTGGCGATATCATGCAGATAACCATCCGGCATACCGCCGTTCCAGACCTCCACAGAACGACGCTGAAAACTCAGGCACAACAGGGTCGCGCAACAGAACATATCCACCGGCAGGATACGCTTGAGCTTGGCGTTCATCTCGCACAGCATTTCCGACAGGCCGTAACCCTTGGCGGTCATACCGTAGAACACTTCCGCCAGCGGCATGGCGCCGACGGCTGCCGGCAGGCCATGACCGGTGAAATCCCCCAACAGCACATGCATGTCACCGGAAGGCGTAAATGCCGCCAGCAACAGATCGCCGTTGAACAGTGCATAAGGGGATTGTGAATAACGAATATTGGGAGCGCTCAGGCAACCGGAGTGAGCAACCTTGTCGAATACCGCCTTGGCCACCCGCTGCTCATTGAGCAAGTACTCATGGTGTCTGGCGATCAGATCGCGCTGCTCCAGGACCGTCGCCTGCAAGCGCCGCAAACGATCCATCGCCTTGATCTTGGCGCTGAGGATCACCTGGTTATAAGGTTTTGCCAGAAAGTCGTCGCCACCCGCCTCCAGGCAACGCGCCAAGGCTTCGCTTTCCGTCAGCGAGGTCAGGAAGATGATCGGCACCAGCGTTTCGCCTGCCAGCAGCTTGATCTGCCGCGCCGCTTCGAAACCGTCCATCACCGGCATCATCGCGTCCATCAACACCAGTTGCGGACGCTGCTGCTGGTACAACTCAACCGCCTCGGCGCCGTTGGCCACAGACAACACTTCATGCCCCTGGCGACGGACGATGCTCGACAGCAACAAGCGATCGGCCGCGCTGTCTTCTGCGATCAGCACGGTCAGTGGCTCGGGCAGCGTCGACATGAYGGTCAACTGATGTCGAACAGCTTGTCGAAGTTGGAGATGGCGAGGATTTTCTTCACGTCGGAACTGCTGTTGACCACGCGAATATCGGAGTTTTCTCCGCCAGCATGATCACGCAACAGCAGCAACATACCCAACGCCGAGCTGTCGAGGTAAGTCGCTTCTTTCAAGTCGACCACCACCGAGTTTGGCATCTGCCCGTCGGGACGCTCGTAGGACTCACGAAATTCCTGATGCTTGGCGAAATCGAACCGCCCCTTGACCGAAATCGTGAGTTTTTGCCCATCCGGAGATACTTCTGTAACGACTGACATGCTGCGGCTTCCCTGTCATTGGCAACGTGTAGAAGGTTTAGCACTTGCAGGGAGCATGAGCAAGGTCAAAAAATCGCTCAATAGGGGTCGTGGCGCGGCAAACGCTGGGAAAGTTCGTCGAGCAGCTTCTGCTCGCGCCGGTCTTCGAGTTGGCGAGCCTCATCAATGTAACGCTGCACCAGCTTGCGCAGCCCTTCAACCCGGGCAAACGCCTGCTGCCAGGTGTCACGCGCCTTGTTCAGGTTGTTCTGGTGCCAGGCCAGGCTTTGGCGCTGCTGATCGATCGCGGTGCCCAGTTGCGCGAGAAAGCCCTGATACCCCAGCAACCATTGCCCCGAGACGCCATGGCTGCCGCGTACGATCCATTGTTCCTGGTACTCGAGGCGGAAGCTTTCGAGGTCGGCGAGCTTGCTTTCGGCCAATCTCACCTGGCCCTGGAAGTGTCCCAGGCGCTGGGCAGCGGTCTTTTCGGCCTTTTCAGCCATATCGACCACGGGCGCCAGGCGCGCCGACCGGCTCTGGGCCATGAGGTGTTAGCCGCCAGCCGCCGGGGCGAAGATCGAGGCAAGGTATGCCTCGCTCTCGCCCAGGTTGATGCTGTCGTTCAGGCCCTGACGCAAGTACTTGGCCAACTGCGGCTGCAACGAGATCGCCAGATCGGTTTCCCGGTCGCCACCCGCTACATAGGCGCCGACGCTGATCAGGTCGCGACTTTGCTGATAACGCGACCACAGCTGCTTGAAGTACTGCGCACGGGTCATGTGGTCCGGGCTGACCACCGACGGCATGACCCGACTGATGGACGCTTCGATGTCGATCGCCGGGTAATGCCCCTCTTCCGCCAGGCGACGCGACAGGACGATGTGCCCGTCGAGCACGCCCCGCGCGGCATCGGCGATCGGATCCTGCTGGTCGTCGCCTTCGGACAGCACCGTATAAAACGCAGTGATCGAACCGCCGCCCGCCTCGGCATTACCGGCGCGCTCCACCAGCTTCGGCAGTTTGGCGAATACCGATGGCGGATAACCCTTGGTCGCCGGTGGCTCGCCGATGGCCAGGGCGATTTCCCGCTGCGCCTGAGCAAAACGGGTCAGTGAATCCATCAGCAACAGGACATTCTTGCCCTTGTCGCGGAAATACTCGGCGATGCGCGTGCAATACATCGCGGCACGCAGACGCATCAGCGGCGCGTCGTCCGCAGGCGATGCCACCACCACGGAACGCTTGAGCCCCTCTTCACCGAGGATGTGCTCGATGAATTCCTTGACCTCGCGACCCCGCTCGCCAATCAGCCCGACCACGATGATGTCGGCTTCGGTAAAGCGGGTCATCATGCCCAGCAGCACACTCTTGCCGACGCCGGTGCCGGCGAAGAGGCCGAGGCGCTGACCGCGACCGACTGTCAATAATCCGTTGATGGAGCGAATACCCACGTCCAGCGGCTGGCTGATGGGGTCGCGCTTGAGCGGGTTGATGGTCGGACCATCCATCGGCACCCAGTCTTCGGCTTTCATTCCGCCCTTGCCGTCCAGCGCACGACCGGCGCCATCCAGTACCCGCCCGAGCATGCTCATGCCCATCGGCAAGCGGCCGGCATCGGCCAGGGGCACAACCCTGGCGCCCGGGGCAATGCCGGCGACACTGCCGACCGGCATCAAAAATACCTTGCCGCCAGAGAAGCCCATGACTTCGGCTTCGACCTGTACCGGGTGATAACTGTCGTCGTTGATCACCATGCAACGGCTGCCCATGGCAGCGCGCAGGCCCTCGGCTTCAAGCGTCAGGCCGACCATGCGCAGCAAGCGCCCTTCGAGGATCGGTTGGCCGGGAAGCTCGGTGGCATGCGCATAAGTACTCAAGCGCTTGCCGAAGCTGGTGCGATCAAGGCGCATCAGCGATTTCCGGCTCTGGCTCAAGTGCTGCGACAGACGGCCTTTCGCTGACGGGAAGTTCCAGCGTCAAATCCGCCTCGGCCGGATGCAGCGCCTGATCGTGCAATTGATCGAACAGCTTGGCCATGATTTGCGTGATGCGGGTTTCTACGGTCGCGTCGATGCGGCTGTGCTCGGTCTCGACCCGGCATCCGCCCGGCAACATGGCTTCGTCTTCGACGATGCGCCAGGTCTCTTCATGGCGCTCGCGCAATGCCTTGACCAGCTCGAAGTCCTGCGGATTGACGTACAGCCGCACATTCTCGACGCCCAACGGCAGCAACTTCAGGGCTTCGCGCATGACGTGTTCGATCTGCGTCGAATCGATGGCCAGTTCGCGCTGAATCACCTGTTTGGCAATGTGCCGGACCAGCCCGACCAGAGACTTCTCGATCTGCGTATCCTGCTCGGCAATCGGTTCGAACAGATTGCCCATCAGCAATTCGAGGCTGGCGAGCTTCGCGCTCAGGGCCACGTCAGCTTCCTGGCGAACCTTGAGCGTGGTGCTGTGAAAACCTTCTCGCTCGCCGGTGGCGAAGCCTTCGTTGTAGGCTTCCTGACGAATGCTTTCGAGCTCTTCGAGGGTCAGTGGCTGGACTTCCTCCAGCGGCACTTCTTCCATCTCCGGCGGCTCGGGCTCAGGCTCGGGTTCAGGCTCCGGGACGTGCGGGTCGAAGCTGGGCAACGACCAGATATCAAAACCGCGGACATCACGCGCACGGATCAGGTCGGTGGGCGACTCATCACTCTTGGATGCCATGGCGTTAAATCATTTCCTCGCCACCTTTGCCGCCGAGAACGATTTCTCCGGCTTCGGCCATACGGCGGGCAATGGTGAGGATTTCTTTCTGCGCGGTTTCGACGTCGCTGACGCGGACCGGGCCCTTGGCCTCGAGGTCGTCGCGGAGCAATTCGGCCGCACGCTTGGACATGTTCTTGAAGATCTTTTCCTTGACGCCTTCGTCCGAGCCCTTGAGGGCCAGCACCAGCACGTCCGAGGAGACTTCGCGCAGCAATGCCTGAATCCCGCGGTCGTCGACGTCGGACAGGTTGTTGAACACGAACATGAGGTCTTCGATCTGACCGGACAGGTCTTCGTCGACTTCGCGGATCGAGTCCATCAGCTGACCTTCGATCGAGCTGTCGAGGAAGTTCATGATGTCGGCTGCACGCTTGATACCACCCAGGGTGGTGCGCGCGGCGTTGGAGTTACCGGAGAATTGCTTCTCGAGAATCTGGTTGAGTTCTTTCAGCGCGGCAGGCTGTACGGTGTTCAGTGAAGACACGCGCAAAATGATATCCAGGCGCACTTTATGGTCGAAGTTGCCGAGCACTTCGCCGGCCTGGTCCGGGTCGAGATACGCCACGACGATGGCCTGGATCTGCGGGTGCTCGTAACGGATCACGTCCGCCACGGCACGCGGCTCCATCCACTTCAGGCTGTCCAGACCGCTGGTGTTGCCACCCAGCAGGATACGGTCGATCAGGCCGTT
This sequence comes from Pseudomonas sp. 05N36, assembly GCF_056397385.1. Taxonomy (NCBI): domain Bacteria; kingdom Pseudomonadati; phylum Pseudomonadota; class Gammaproteobacteria; order Pseudomonadales; family Pseudomonadaceae; genus Pseudomonas; species Pseudomonas sp. 05N36. Next base: position 145,751 of record NZ_JBFTNH010000002.1, read on the forward strand.
GGCCTTGTCTTCGCCCAGCGCCTGGGTGAGCATCTTGCGCACATAGTCATCGGAGCCGACGCCGAGGCTGGTCTGATCGCCGACGATGTCGACGAACTCGCTCATCACCTGCTCGACCTGCTCGCGGTGCACGTTGCCCATTTGCGCCATGGCCACACCCACACGCTGGACCTCTTTAGGCCCCATGTGGCGCAGCACTTGCGCAGCATCGGTTGAACCCAGGGACAGCAGCAGAATCGCGGCTTTGTCGACCCGGCTGAGTTTGGCGATAGCGGCTCGGTTATCACTCATCTGCGTTAATCCACTCTTTCACGACCTGAGCCACACGACCCGGATCTTCGGCCACCAGGCTCTTGATTGCGTTCAACTGTGCGTCATAGCCTTCGCTCGGGCTAGGCAGCAGAATACTTTGCGGGCCACCGAGGCTGACGCGGTCGTTGGCCAGTTCGCCGTCCAGGCCGCCCATGCCACCGAGCTCGACATCGCTGCCAAGACCCGCCAGTTGCTTGCCTTTGCCGCCGCCGGTGATGTTGTTGAGCACCGGACGCAGCACGCCGAACACCAGCACCAGGATGAACAGCACGCCGAGCACCTGTTTCACCACATCCCAGAACCAGGGCTGCGAGTAGAACGGAATGTCGGCGATGACTTCGCCACGCTCGGCCGAGAACGGCACGTTGATCACGCTGACGCTGTCGCCACGGCTGGCATCAAAACCGACGGCGTCCTGCACCAGGCGCGTGAAGCGCGCCAATTCATCGGCGCTCCACGGTGCACGGGTGGTTTCACCGTTGGCCGCGTTGACCTTGACCTGATCATCCACAACGACCGCAACCGACAGGCGATTCAAACGGCCCTGCTGTTGCTTGGTGTGGCTGATGGAACGGTCGAGTTCGAAGTTCTTGGTGGATTGTTGACGCTTGTCCGCCGGGTACGGTGCCAGCATCGGCTGACCGGTTGCCGGGTCCATGATTTGCTGGCCGTTGGCATCCAGCAGCGGCTGACCTGGCTGCACCATGCCAGCGGAAGCGCTCGAGCCACCGGTGGTTTGTGGTGCTGACGCCGGCGATGGCGGCTGGTTGCTCAGCGCACCGGGAACGCCTTGCGGGCCGTTGCTGGCGGTGCGCTGCTCGGTAGTCGATTGCTCGCTACGCAGGGCCGGCTGATCCGGGTTGAACTGCTCCGAAGTCGACTCGACTGCACTGAAATCCACATCGGCTGAGACTTCAGCCTTGTAGCGATCGTTGCCCAGCACCGGCTGCAGAATATTGTGCACACGCTGGGTGAGCATGCTTTCCATGCGCCGGCTGTAATCGAATTGCTTGCCGGCCATGGTCAGTTCGGAGTTTTCCGCCTGATCGGAGAGCAAGGTGCCCTTCTGGTCGACGACGGTGATCTGCGACTTGCTCAACTCGGGAACACTGGTCGCCACCAGATTGATGATGGCCATGACCTGGCCGGGCTCCAGCGACCGACCGGAATAGAGCTCGACCAGTACCGATGCGCTTGGCTTGCGTTCATCACGCACGAATACCGAGCTTTTCGGAATCGCCAGGTGCACTCGGGCACCCTTGACGTTGTTCAGGCTGGAGATGGTCCGCGCCAGCTCACCTTCAAGGCCGCGACGATAACGGGTCGCTTCCATGAACTGACTGGTCCCCAGCCCCTGGTCCTTGTCGAGGATTTCAAAACCGATGTTGCCGTCGCTGGGAGTGACACCAGCCGCGGCGAGCTTGAGCCGCGCACGTGCCACATCATCGGCCTTGACCAGCAAGGCACCGGAGTTGGGCTCAATCGTATAGGGAATGTCAGCGGCGGCCAGGGTTGCCATGACCTGCTTGGCGTCCATACCGGCAAGGCTGCCGTACAGCGGCCGATAGTCGGGTTGCTGCGACCACAGCACCACGGCAAAACCAATCGCCACGCTCGCAGCCAGGCCAACCAACAGGCCTACCTGACGCAGCATGGTCATCTCGGAAAGGTTTTCCAGGAAGGACAGACCAAACAACGGCGGTTTTCCGTCGACAGGTGTGGCCTTGGCCGGAACGTTATCGGCGACTGCTTCTGCCATGACTCAATACTTCCTTAGACCGGCATCTGCATGATGTCTTGGTATGCCTGTACCAGCTTGTTACGCACTTGGGTCAACGCCTGGAAAGACACGCTGGCCTTCTGCGAGGAAATCATCACATCTGTCAGGTCGACGCCGCTTTTGCCAATTTCGAACGCATTGGCCAACTGGTTCGAAGCCTGCTGGGTATCGTTGACCTTGTTGACGGCCTTGCCGAGCAGGTCGGAAAAGCTGCTGCCGCCCATTTCCGGCACTGCAACGGCGGCTTTCGGCTGAGCCATGGCGTCCATTTGCATGGACCGCATGTCCAACATCAACCGATTAAATTCAATACCCTGGCTCATGGTCTACTCTCTCTGACGACCCGCAATTTTTTGACACTCACTCAGCGGATAGAGTGGTGTTAGCAACAAGGGTGCCAGCTCCATGGCGACCGTTCATAAAAGCCCGACACGGATCACCGCCCCTGTAGCAGCAGCCTCGCAAGCTCGACAGCTGCTACAGATACGGTTCAGGTCGCGAACAGATAACCTTCAACGTCCATTCCCGCATCGCGCATCTGCGCCAGCTTGTAGCGCAAGGTCCGCGGGCTGATACCCAGGCGCTCGGCCGCTTCCTTGCGCCGCCCGCGCTCGGAACGCAACGTATCGATGATCATCTGAAACTCGCGACGCCGCAGGTCATCGCCCAGCGCGCCGGCTGAATCGCCTTGCAGCGTCTCGACCTCAAGCACTCGTGACGACATCGGAACCGGCGCCAATGCCGGCAGTGGCGCACAAGCGACCGGCCCCGCAAGGCAAAAGTCCTGCGGCTGAATCAAACCACCCTGTTGCAAAATCAACGCCCGCTGAATGGCGTTGTCCAGCTCACGCACGTTGCCCGGCCACGGATAACCGATCAGGCAAGCCTGAGCTTCCGGCGACAGCCTGGCAGCGGCATGCTTCATTTTATTGACGTGCTTGGCCAGCAGACGCTCGGCCAGCGGCAGGATATCGGCGGTACGCTCACGCAACGGACGCCAGGCCAGCGGAAACACCGACAGGCGATAGTAAAGGTCTTCACGAAAGCGCCCCGCCGCCACCTCACCCGCCAGATCGCGGTTCGTGGTCGCAACCACCCGGATATCCAGCGCAATCGGCTTGCGCGCGCCCACACGCTCGACTTCACGCTCCTGTAACACGCGCAGCAGCTTGGCCTGAAGCCCCAGGGGCATTTCGGAAATTTCGTCGAGCAGAATGGTCCCGCCATCGGCCTGCTCGAACTTGCCGGCCTGAGCCGCAATAGCACCGGTGAACGAGCCCTTCTCATGCCCGAACAAGGTCGCCTCGAGCATGTTGTCCGGGATCGCTGCGCAATTGATTGCAATGAACGGCTGACTGGCGCGACGAGAGTGCTGGTGGATGTAACGCGCCAGCACCTCTTTACCCGTGCCCGACTCACCCGAGATCAACACCGTCGAATCACTGCGCGCCACACGGGCTGCCAGCTCAAGCAACTGCGCACTGGCCGGCTCGAATGCTACCGGACCTTCGCCCTCTGCGGTGCCGAGACAACCCAGGGCATGGCGCGCCACCAGATCCAGCAACGCCTTGGGCTCAAAAGGCTTGACCAGATAGTCTGCCGCCCCCTGACGCATCGCATCGACGGCACGCTCAACCGAGCCATGGGCGGTCATCAGCAAGACCGGCAACTGCGGCTGGCGAATTCGCAACAAACCCAACAACTGATGACCATCCATGCCTGGCATGTTGACGTCACTGACCACCAGACTGAACGACTCGCTCGCCACAGCTTGCAGCGCATCTTCGGCCGAACCCACTGCGGTGTAGTCATGACCGGCCAGCAGCAGCGTATCCGCCAATGCTTCGCGCAGCGAGCGGTCATCTTCGACCAGTAAAACCTTGATTGCCATCAGCCTCTTTCCACTCCTTGAGCGCTGGAGAACAACGGCAAGACCACCACCGCACACGTGCCGCGGCCCGGCCGCGAGCGCAGCTGCAATTCTCCCTGATGAGCACGGGCCACCGCCTTGACTACGGTCAGGCCAAGACCGGTGCCAGTGGTTTTAGTGGTGAAAAAAGGCTCGCCCAGGCGCGCAAGCACGGTAGGGTCGATACCGCCGCCGTTATCGCTGACGCACAGCCGAAGGGTGTTTTCACGGGTATATAGATGAACTTTAAGACGGACGTCGCCTGCACTGGCCTGAATCGCATTTTCAATCAGGTTCAGCAGCGCGCCGACCAGCGTGTCGCGATTACACAGCAACTCCCCGGCATGACTGTCGCACTGCCAACGCACCGGATAATCCTGAACATGCGTCGATGCCGCCGCTTGCAGCGCTTGCAGGAGCGCCCCGGGTGTCACTCGATCAGTCAACGGCAGCTCGCCGCGAGCGAACACCAGCATGTCCCGCACCTGATGTTCGAGTTCATGCAGGCGCTCTTTCAAACGCCCGGCAAACCGTTGCTGGGTAGCGACCGGCAACTCTTGCTCAGTCAAATGACTGGCGTACAGCAATGCCGCGGACAGCGGCGTGCGAATCTGATGCGCCAGGGAGGCGACCATCCGCCCGAGGGACGACAAGCGTTCGTGGCGAGCCAATTGGTCCTGCAAGTGCCGGGTTTCGGTCAGGTCGTTGAGCAGCACCAACTGGCCCGGCTCGGCATCCAGCGAGCGTGTGGCAATCGACAGGCGTCGACCATCCTTCAGGGAAATTTCATGACCGTCGTCTTCGCGTGGTGCAAAGCAGCGGGCAATCACATGACGCCACAACTCGCCTTCAAGCGGCAGACCCAGCAGTTCGCAGGCCGCCGGATTGGCTTCGCGCACCATGCCCTGGGCATCAATGACGATGACGCCACCGGGCAACAAATCGAGAAGGTTTTGCAGGCGGTTGGCCAGGCGTTCTTTTTCGGCCAGCTCCTGCATGCGCTGAGCGCTGACCACTGCCAGCTCACCCTTGAGCTCGGTGACCCGGGCTTCAAGCATGCTGTAGGAATCGGTCAGTTGGCTCGACATCTGATTGAACAGCGCGAACGCCTGCTCAAGGCCAAGCCGACTTGCCTGTTCTACAGGGGACGATTGCCCCGAGACGTCGGAGACAGGAGACATTTGGGCGGCGTGGGGCATCGTGCTCTCTCGCTTGGCTGACCGTCAGTTAAACGGAACGTTGCGAGGGACGTAGCAATACCCGTGCCTAAAAAAAACCGCCCATTATTCAGTGAGTTGAAAAACAGGCGTCAATCATCCGCCTGTTCATCACCTTCGCGACGGCTCATGCCGTACTTGCGCATCTTCTCGACCAGGGTGGTACGGCGAATGCGCAGGCGTTCGGCAGCACGCGCCACGATGCCATTGGCATCATCCAGCGCCTGTTGAATCAGGCCCTGCTCCAGACCACCGAGGTAGTCCTTGAGGTCCAGACCTTCTGGCGGCAGCATGGCGTTAGCGCTGAAGTCCGGAGTGTGGCCATTGATGGCTACCCGCTCTTCTAGATCGCTGCGCAAGCTATCGACCAGTTGCTCGTCTTCGTCATCGACATAACGGAATTTCTTCGGCAATTCGACCACACCGATCACGCCGTACGGGTGCATGATCGCCATGCGCTCGACCAGGTTGGCCAGCTCACGGACGTTGCCCGGCCAGCCATGACGGCACAGCGACATGATCGCTGCCGAGTTGAAGCGAATGGAACCGCGCTTCTCGTGCTCCATGCGCGAGATCAACTCGTTCATCAGCAACGGAATATCTTCGACACGCTCACGCAGCGGCGCCATCTCGATCGGGAAAACATTGAGGCGGTAGTACAGGTCCTCACGGAAGCTGCCGACCTCGATCATGCTTTCGAGATTTTTGTGGGTCGCGGCAATGATCCGCACGTCGACGCTCTGGGTCTTGTTGCTCCCCACGCGCTCGAAGGTGCGCTCCTGCAATACCCGCAGCAGCTTGACCTGCATCGGCAATGGCATGTCGCCGATCTCGTCGAGAAACAGCGTACCGCCGTTGGCCAGCTCAAAACGCCCGGCGCGGCTGGTGATAGCCCCGGTAAAGGCGCCCTTCTCATGGCCGAACAGTTCGCTTTCCAGCAGCTCGGCCGGGATCGCGCCGCAGTTGACCGGAACGAACGGCGCGTCGCGTCGCTTGGAGTGATAGTGCAGGTTGCGCGCAACCACTTCCTTGCCCGTACCGGACTCACCGAGGATCAGCACGCTGGCATCGGTGTCGGCCACTTGCTGCATCATCTGGCGGACGTGCTGAATCGCTCGACTGGTGCCGACAAGGCTACGAAAAAGATTGGGCTCACGGTGACGACCACGCTCGCGGGCCTGGTCGTACATCTCGCGATAAACCTGGGCGCGGTGCAGGGAGTCGAGCAACTTGCTGTAGCTGGGCGGCATTTCCAGTGTGGAAAGTACCCGGCGACGCTGGTCTTCCGGCAGGTCAATGGAAGAATTATCGCCCATTAACAAAACTGGAAGGAACTCATCCCAGGTAGCGAGTGTCTTTAACAGGCCCGGAAGTGATCCAGGCGCATTTACCGTCCCGATAAGGACGCAAATGACTTCACGACTTGATGACAAAGAGCCGACAGCCTGCTGCCAATCATGGCTACCACAGGGTAAATTTTCTTCGCCAAGAAAATTTAAAATCACCGCCAAATCACGGCGGCGGACGCTATCGTCATCAATCAGCAGAATTTTGGTTTCACGCCACATGCAATAGCAACTTCCCTAGTCAACTCAATGCCCGAAATGAGTGGGCAAGCTAGACGCTTGCAGGCACGTTAAGCCTGATAGACGCCTGAAATCTTCAAATAGCCACTAGTTAAGTCAAAAAACCGTGCACAGTCAAATTTATGGCGCACTACGGTTGGATTAACTGAGGATTAACCGAACAGATGGTAAACCTTTGCCGCGCTCTGTGCTTGATGGATCTGCGACATCTCGTCGACTATCGCCTGCCTCTCCCCCATTGCCGCTTCTAGAAGCTGCTTGTAGACACGCAGCAACTCCTCCAGATTATCGCGCAACGCTACTTCATCCAAAGAAGCCTCACTCAAGACATCTTCCATGCAGGAACGGCAATCAAGGTCCAATTGACCGATAGCTTCCCAATTGCGCTCGGCCAATGCACCGACCAGCGCTTCACGGGTTTGCTCGATTCGCTGCAATACAAGACTCATGACGATCTCCTTAAAACTGCGGACCTGGAGTGGCGATGGCATCCCAGCCTTCTTTCACCGTGCGAAGCAAACCGGCGACTTCGTCGAGAATCTGCGGGTCACTCTTGATGTTCGCCTCGGCGAGACGCGTCATCATGTATGAGTACAGACGGTCGAGCTCACCCACCGTTTCGGCTGACTTTTCAAGATCCAGGCCCTCGCGCAAACCACCGATAATTCCGATAGCCTTACTGATCGACACGCCCTTGCCGGGAATGTCCTTGCGCTCCATCGCGCCTTTGGCCTGAGCAATACGATCCAGGCCGCCCTCCATCAACATCTGCACCAGACGATGCGGACTTGCTTCGGACGCCTGGGCTTGCGCCCCCACCTTCTGATATTGCCGAAGGGCTAACATTGGATTCATGTTGTACCTCTTTGCCACAATGACTCGTATGGCCAGTGTATCGCCTGCGAGCCAGGAAACTTTAGATCAGAAGACAAAAACCCGGCACACGCCGAAAAGCGTAGCCGGGTTTTTGTCGTCAGCCCATTACTAGCCGTTGGACTTCTGAGCGTTCAACGACGCAAAGAAGCCGGTGATGCTGCTGGCAGTGGCCTTCATCTGGCCGACCAGCAGGTCCATCGCGTTGTACTTCGCGGTCAGGGTGGACGTCAGGTTAGCAACCCGCAGGTCCAGTTCCGACTGCTGATTACTCAAGTCTCTTTGGGTATTGTTCAGAACATTAGTACGCTTATCCAGAATACCGCCAGTCTGGGCGTAAACGTCGACAGCATTGTACATACGCTTGAGAAGGCCATTAGTGGCGGTGGTGCCGCTGAACAGCGCCTGTACCTTACCGCTCAACCCCTGCGTCGTCATCGCACTAGTGAACTTGGTGCTATCGAGAATCAACGTACCGGTCTTCTGATCCGTCTGAACCCCCAATTGCGCCAATACCGCCAACGGACTGCCCCCGGCATCGGCAGGGACATTGGTCAGCTGATCACGCATGGCTTGAATCAGGTTGCGCGGCAAGGAATCGCCGGTCATCGCATTGGAAACAGTAGGCTTGCCTTCACTGTCCAGGCTTGGCGTCGTATAGGCAGTCAGGGTGCTGATCACCTTGTTGTAGGCATCGACAAATGACTGAACACTGGTTTTCAGGCCATCAGTGTTGGTGCCTACCGTAACAACAACCGGCACCGCCGGGTTTGCCGCCAACAGGGTCATACTGATACCACCTACAGCCCCGCTGATGGTATTGCTTTTGCTGGTCATCGCCAGACCATCGACACTGTAAGACGCATCCATGGCCAGACCACCGATATAACCGGCACCTGTCGCGGTGCCGTCCATTTTGGTTGTGCCATTGACTTGAAGCCCGGCGATACCACTCATGGAAATATCGGAGCCGGCACCGGTGGTGGTCGAACCCACGACCAACCGCGAACCGTTCGCATCGGTCACGATGTTGGCGGTAATGCCCTTGGTTTGCAACGTGCTGTTGATTGCATCGCGGGTCGACTGCAAGGTCGCACCGGAAGCAATGGTGACGGGGTAGTCAATACCATTTTGACTGATGGTCAGAGTACCAGTCGGAATGGCACTGCTGGCGCCACCGGAAAATGCAGCAGTGGCCACTTTCGAGCCGGTGGCAAGGTTATTCACCAGGACACTGTAGCTGCCGTTGACCGCGGTATTGTCCGAGGTAACGGTCAGGGATGTCGGGGTACCCGAGGTCGCCGCAAACCCCGAAAAAGCCGGCGTTGTCCTACTGCCAAGGGTGTTCAGAGTTGTCTGGAAAGCCGCCAGGGCCGACTTCAACGCACCAGTCGCAGAAATCTTTGCGGTAGTGGTGGTTGTCTGAGTGGTGATCTGGGTCTGCTTGGCCGACTTGTCGGAGTTGACCAGCGCGGTCACGATCGAACCGATGTCGAGACCGGACCCGAGACCCGACCCCGGTAAAATTGGACTTGCCATGTACATCTCCCTTTGTATGTGCCGCCGGCCTTTTGACCACTATGTGCGATCAATGATCGTACACACACGTTTCATGCCAGTTTCAGGCTTTAGCGTCGAACAAGACGTTACTGGCGTTGTGCAAACTATCAGCCAGCTTGAGCGCTTCGGCTGTCGGAATCTGTCGTATCACTTCACCGGACTCACTGGCGATCACCTTGACGACGACCTGACCCGAGGTCTCATCAATGGAAAATTCCAGATTGCGCTTGACCGACTGAACGAATTTTTCGATTTCCTGAACGGCCATCTTCAATTTATCCGAACTATCGGAATCCGAACGATTACCTGTCGCAGCGCCAGCCTTGGCATCTTCCACACGAGGCGCTGCGGCCGGCGTATCGGTAACATTGACCGCCGGTTTCGCGGCTGGGTAAGACAAATTCAGCTTAACGCTCATGTCCATGACCATCACCTCCTAGAAAGTAAAAAGCGAGAGAGCACGCAAGCGCACCCCCCCGCCAAAACACAATCCGAAATTACTGAAGCAGTTTCAGTACGGCGGATGGCAGCTGGTTAGCCTGGGCCAGAACAGCGGTGGAAGCTTGTTGCAGGGTTTGCTGTTTGGTCAGGTTAGCGGTTTCTGCGGCGAAGTCGGTATCTTGTACGCGACCTTGTGCAGCAGTTACGTTTTGAGTGATGTTTTGCAGGTTGGAGATGGTGCTGGTCAGACGGTTTTGCGAAGCACCCAGGTTGGCACGGGTGGCACCGATAGCAGCGATAGCAGCGTCGATCGCGGTGATCGCGTTGTCGATGTTGGCTTGAGCGCCAGTAACCGATGCACCGGTCAGAGCCAGAGTAGCTTTGTCCACAGACATGCTGACGGCGTCGAATTTGCTGCTCAGTACCAAGTCGATGTGGTTGGCAGAACCGGTGTTCGAACCCACTTGCAGTTGTACAGTACCAGCCGAACCGTCCAGCAGGTTTTTGCCGTTCAACTGAGTCGAAGCAGCGATACGAGTCAATTCGTCAGACATCTGAGCGAATTCGGAGTTGGTTGCGGTCTGGTCAGCAGTGCCGTTGGTGCCGTTACGTGCTTGAGTAGCCAGTTCACGCATACGCTGCAGAATGTTGGTGGATTCTTGCAGAGCGCCTTCAGCGGTCTGAGCCAGGGAAATACCGTCGTTGGCGTTTTTAACCGCAACGTTCTGACCACGGATCTGGCTGGTCATACGAGTAGCGATCTGCAGGCCGGCAGCGTCGTCTTTAGCGCTGTTGATTTTCAGGCCGGAAGACAGACGGTTCATCGAAGTCGACAGAGCATCAGCTGCACGGTTCAGGTTAGTCTGAACAGCCAAAGACGTTACGTTAGTGTTTACTGTTAAAGCCATGACGAATTCCTCGTTGGTTGGGTACTGCGGCTTCCGGCCCTGGCAACCGCCGGGTATGGCCTAGAGAACCTTCGTAATAGTTATCGTCGGGTTGGCAAGTTGCTTGAGGGCTTTTTGAAAAAAATTTGCCATCACCCTGCCACCCCTAGAAAACAAAGGCTTTGCGCCCTGCCCCAACCGAAAAATGACGCCATGAAACCGTCAGACGCCCAAACGCCTTAACCAGAGCGGTTACTCGCTTTTGACCTGAAGGCTCTCCAGCAACCCCGTCAGCTCGTATTCCATGAAGTCGGCAAGCCCCAGCCAATCCTGGCGCTCCTGACACGCCAGCATTTGGGTGAGCAAGTACGCCCATGACTGCTGAGCGTCCTGGGGCGCCACCAGTAACAATCGTTGCGCCTCATCGAATACATCGACCATGGTCAACGCCGCTTCTACATCCCTCCCCAGACGAAACAGCTCGGCACACTGCCGGCATTCGCTGACACATTGCTCAAGCGCATTCACTGCACGAACTCCCGATTGTATTGCGTACCGGCGATCATCGCGCCTGCCCGGCTACTGTTATAGAAGCGCACCTCTGGATGCCCGGCGATGTAACGCTCCAGCTCACACAAGTAGCTGCGAAAATTCAGCTGCGTGCGAACCCGCTGTCCRTGTCCGTCGCGGACCCAGTGCCGCGCCAGGCTCACCCCGGGGCCCAGATCGCCATCCCCCCAACCGGCGTGAGTCTTGTTCATCGGAAAGGCAAAGTCGGCACCGAACAACGTGATGCGGCTTGCCCCCATCTTCACCGCCAGATCCACGGCCGGATGAATCACACTGCCGCCCACGTACAGTTCCGCCCTGGCGTGCTGACGACGCAATGTGGCGTAGATCGGACTGGCCGAGTAACCGCCGTAACGCTTGCCCTTCCAGGCCTTCAACACCTGCGGGTCGCTCATGGGCAGGTACACCAGTGGAATACCGTCAGAGTCTTCGAAGGGCAAATGCCGGAAGCTGATGCGCTGATCGATACTCACCACAAAGTCAGGTTTGATCCCATGTTCCCGCAGCGGTCGATAGGCTGTGTCGACACAAATGAACAGAGGCCGCTGTGCCTGTTCGCGCACCGCCGCCAACTGCTCGAAATGCGATTCCAGGCTGGGCCCTGTGCCGATTACGTAAATTTCCTGGCCTGAACAAGTCCCGAACAACGTTGCGACATCATCATCGGCGAGCAGCACTTCAAGGCTGTCCTGCAAGCGCTGGAGAATCGCCGGCGACTGTGGATCGAACTCACGATTATTGAAGGTCAGGTGCACTTCACTGACCAGTCGATCGCGAATCTTGGCGTTGAAGTCGTCCGCCAGCACCATTTCCGAAGGCAGCGCAAAAAACGGCGTGTAGATATCCGCTTGATCACCGGCGTACAGCAACTCCACGCGCGGGTCGTCGAGCCATTGCCGCTGGTCGAGCAATTGCAGCACCAACGCGAACAGTGCGCCATTCAGGATGTGCACATACAGCCGCTCAAGGTCGGTACGCTCCAGCAGGACGCCAGGCAAATCTCCCAGGCCGGTGCCGTAGACATGCAACTGCGCCTTGCCGGTCGGCAAACTGGCTGCCTGGACACGAGCTTCGAGAACACGATCATGACGACTGGTGAGTTGAATGCCGCCAATACTCAGCGTCGAACCCAGCCCTTCTGTCAGCTCGGCCTGGACCGAAGTACTGTCCTCCAGCATCAACCGCATATACAGCGCCGGCCAGCGGCGCTCTATCACCCGAGCATTGTCGTCAAAGCATTCGCTCATGCTGCCTCGCTCTTCATACAGGCAAAAAAATAGCGTTCAAGGTTAACCCTTGAACGCTATTTTTTGTATTGGGGTTGTCGCTCAAGGACGATAGATAATCGCCGAACCCCACGAGAGCCCTACACCAAAACCGCTCAGCGCTACGCGCTTCCATTTGGCGTCGAGTACGTGTTTTTCCAGCAGCAACGGAATGCTCGAGGACACGGTATTACCGGTCTCGACCATGTCCTTGATGAATTTCTCCGGATCACCTTCGAAACGCCGCGCCACGGCGTCAACAATCGCCGCACTGCCCTGGTGGATGCAGAACGCATCGATATCGTCAGCGTGCAGACCGGACTCATCGAGCAACTCGTGCAAATGCGCCGGGACTTTCAGCAATGCAAAGTTGAACACTTGACGACCGTTCATGAAGAACACCCCGTCAGTGACTTTCAGGTGCGGCGCACCAGAACCGTCGGTGCCGAACTTGGCCTTGCCCAACTGCCACGCAGCATCTTCGCCCATCCAGGTCGCGGTGGCGGCATCACCGAACAGCATGGTGGTGTTGCGGTCTTCGGGGTCGACGATTTTCGAGTAAGGGTCGGCAGTCACCAACAAGCCGTTCTTCAGGCCCGCGGCTTCCATGAAGCCCTTGATCGCGTAGATGCCGTACACGTAGCCGGAGCAGCCCAGGGAGATATCGAAAGCGGCAACGGTAGTCGGCAGGCCGAGCTTGTCCTGAACGATCGCTGCGGTGTGCGGCAGACCTTCTTCGTCGCCGTTCTGGGTAACAACGATCAGCACGTCGATCGATTCGCGCTTGAGCGCCGGGTTGTTGGCAAACAACGTATTGACCGCTTCGACGCACAGGTCCGAAGTTTCCTGCCCGGCGTCTTTACGCGGCAGGAAAGCGGAACCGATCTTGCCCAGGATGAACTCCTCATCCTTTTCGAATTTTGCACCTTGTGCGTAATTGTCCACGCCGGCTACAGGTACGTAGCTCGCAATGCTCTTTATGCCAATCATTACGGCTTCCCAATAATAAACAGCTGAATACCCCCGTTCGCACGAATCGAGGGGCGCCGACACATAGATTTTGCGTTGCCCGCAACGGGCAACCACGGAAAGCCTAAAGGGCTATCACTGAGCCGATTACCGGCCAGGCGCCATCTTTCCGATCAATACAATACAGTGAAGATGCCCGTTATGACTCACAGGTCACGCTATTTTGCGCAATCAGCCGCACAAGCGCTCATTCGATCAGCGACCAGGCCAGCGCTGTGCCGCGTTTTAAAGGCCCGCGTGCACGTCGTCCGATAATGCTTTCAGCGTGCTTGGGTGCCAGTCCCAACCCCGGGCGAATGGCTCGCAGGTTCTCTGATGTGAACACCTCACCGGCGGCCATGTCCCGGGCAACGTACAGCGAACGACGATACACCAGCGACTTCTGCTCGGCGTCCGTGACGCCATAACGCACCTGGCCCATGGCCTGCCAGGCGCGCTCGGTCTCGACCACCAGGCTAGCCAGCTCGGCCGGCTCCAGCGAGAAACTCGCATCGACGCCTCCGGCAGCCCGGTCCAGGGTGAAGTGTTTTTCCACCACCGTCGCCCCAAGGGCCACGGCCGCCACCGAGACCCCGACGCCCATCGAATGATCGGACAGCCCCACTTCGCAACCGAACAGCTCGCGCAGGTGCGGGATGGTTCGCACATTGCTGTTGGCAGGCGTGGCCGGGTAGGTGCTGGTGCACTTGAGCAGCACCAGGTCCTTGCAACCGGCCGCACGTGCCGCACGCACGGTTTCATCCAGCTCGGCAATGCTGGCCATGCCGGTGGAAATAATCAGTGGCTTGCCAGTGGCGGCGACCCGACGAATCAGGGGCAGGTCGGTGTTCTCGAAACTGGCGATCTTGTAGGCCGGCACGTCGAGACTTTCGAGAAAATCCACTGCGGTGTCATCGAACGGCGTCGAAAACGCCAGCATGCCCAGCTCTTTGGCCCGGGCAAAGATCGGCGCATGCCATTCCCACGGCGTATGCGCCTTCTCATACAGCGCATACAACGAAGTGCCGGCCCACAGGCTGTTGGGGTCCTTGATGAAAAACTCACCTTGATCCAGGTCCAGGGTCATGGTGTCGGCGGTGTAGGTTTGCAATTTCAAGGCATGCGCGCCGGCCTTGGCCGCCGCCTCGACGATCTGCAACGCAACGTCCAGCGACTGATTATGGTTGCCGCTCATCTCGGCGATGATGAATGGCGGCGCATCGGCACCGATCATGCGGTCGCCAATCTTGAAGCTGGTCATGTCAGTGTTCCTTCAATACGCGCGTGAACACGCAAGCGCTCTGGGTAAATCCGGCTTCGCGAAACAGGCTCAGCGACGGCCGGTTGGCAGGCAACACCTGTGCGGTGATGGTGCGTACTTGCGGCCAATGGGCCGTCACGAAGGCTTCGCCGCGGGCCAGCAGCGCCCTGCCCCAGCCCAGACCGAAACGACCTTCGAACAAATAAATCGAGACTTCGGCGCTCACCCCATCAAGGTCGTAGCGCAACACCCCAACCGGGCCATCACCGGCCTCGGCAATCAACAGCAAGCGCTGCTCATTGCTCAAACTCGCGGCCAGCCAGGCCTGGTGTGCTTGCCAGTCGATGCTGCGGTTGTCCAGCGACCAGCGCCGTACCGCCTCGGCATTACGCCCATCAAACAACAGGCGCGCATCATTCTGCGTCGCCTTGCGCACCGGCAGCACGGCACCGACCAGCGCTGCCGCGACCCGTTGCGCACCACGGCCATCAACCAGTTGCCGTGAGCGTTCGGCCAGACTCTGGCGCAGGCCCTGATTACCTGTGACAAAACCGATGGCCTGGCGCAGTTGCTCAACGCTGACCTGCTCCCGCGCGCCCAGGAACACATGGGCGCCCGAAGTCGCCATGACCTCGCCATTGGCTTGCTGATTGTTCGACACCGCAATGCAAATCGTCGGCAGCCCCATGGCCGCCCGCTCCCAACTGGTGCCGCCACCGGCGCCGATAAACAGGTCGGCTTCAGTCATCAGCCGGTAAAAGTCGCTGACAAAACGCTGCAAACGCCAGTTCGGGCGACTGGCCGCCAGCGCCTGCATCTGCTCCCACGCCGGGTTGTCGGCACCGGCGACGAAGTCGACTTCCAGCTCAGGGAAATCGGTCAACGCGAGCATCGCATGGTGAGTCTGCCTCGCCGCATCGAAGCCCCCGAAGTTAACCAGTACGCGTTTGGCCCGGGGTTTGATTTCAATCGCCGGGCAGCAGAATTCATCGCGCAGCATGGCGAAGCGCGGACCCAGCAACGTCTGGCACCCGGGGACAAGCAGCGAAGCATAGGCCTCTGGCGTGCCGGAAAGATTCTGGTTGAGCAGCAGATCGACGCTATAGGTGCGCGTCGCCAGATCATCCACTGCGCCGATCCGCGGCGCCCAGCGGCGGGCGGCAGTCTGCCAGTGGTGATCGAGGCCGTAATGGTCGGCAATGATCCAGTCGAACGCCGCCTGCTGCTCCAGAGCTTGCCCCAGCGCGGCGATGTCCGCCTGCCACGGCAACATGCTCTCGATGGCTTGCTGCGGGTCTTCGTCGGGATAACGCTCCGGCAGCGCGAAGGTTTCAAAGCCTTCAGCGGCAAGACTGTCGAGCCGATGCCCCGGTAACCGTCGACAAGCGAATGCCACGTGCGCGCCCATCCGGCGTAAGGCTCTGGCCAGGGTCAGGCAGCGGGCGATGTGGCCGCTGCCAATGGTCGGCGAGGCGTCGGCACGGATCAACACTCTCATTGCAGTTCACCGCCAGCCTTCAGTGCAGCGTACAGGTACTCGGCGCGCTTCCAGTCGTCGAGGGTGTCGATGTCTTGCACCAGATAGCGCGGCAGGATCACCGGCAGGCTCCGGGTTGAATACAACACATCGCCGCGCAACCAGGCACTGCTGCGGCCCCAATAGAACTGCCCGGCGTCCTGATAGGCCGGCGGCAAATCCTGGGAACGCGTGTTACGAAACTCCGGGTACAACGCGCTCAAGGCGCCCTGATCGTCGAGGGTCAGGGCACGTTGCACCGGAAAACCGAAGTCGCACACCGAGAACGCGAACGACTTGTCCGGGTGCTGTTCCAGTTGCTGCAAACCCTGTTGCAGAAACCGCGTTTGCAGCAGGGGCGCGGTGGCGTAAATGCAACAGGCGTAATCAAAGTCGCGGCCCTGTCGATGCAGTTCTTCCAGTGCATGGACAATCACCGCCGCCGTGCCGGTGAAATCATCGGCCAGGGTTGCCGGGCGCATGAACGGTACCTGAGCACCATTGGCGCGGGCCAGGTCGGCGATTTCATCATCGTCGGTGCTGACCACCACCTGGGCGAACAACCCCGAATCGAGAGCGGTTTTAATCGAACGGACAATCATCGGCACGCCGTCGAACGGCTTGAGGTTCTTGCGCGGTATGCGTTTGCTGCCACCGCGGGCCGGGATGATGGCGACGTTGCTCAACGGCGTTTTTCCAGAAGAAACCAGGTGATATCGTCTACCGGGAATTGCGGGTCGCGGTGGTAACCAAACCCGTAATCCACCAGTTGCAAGTCATCATAGCGATCAAGCATTTCGCCAGCAAAATCGCGCTTGAACAGCTTGCCGCTGTTACCGCGATACGACACCTCGACCGGCGCCGGGTTGTAGTACTCGGCGATCAGGATGTAGCGCCGGCTCAGTTCATACAGCTGCGCATAGGCCGCTGGCAGCAGCTGCGGTGCCAGGTGAATCAGCACGCCTTTGCTCAGGGTCAGGTCGAAGGTGCGCTCGCGGGGAAAATCGAACAACGAACCGTGCCAGATCTGCGCAATCCCCAGCGCCTGCGCCTGGGCACACGCGCTGGCATTGATCTCCACGCCAAACAGCTCGCACTGCGGCAACAACTGACGCAGCGCCTGCAGGTTATTGCCGGCATTGGTGCCCAGCTCCACCAGGCTTTCGATACGCCCGGCCCGGGTCAGTGCCTTGGCAAACAAGGCCAGGTTGGCCGCCACCAACGGCTGGCCGACGTTGCGGTCGACGTACTGGTTACCGAAATCGCCCTGCCAGAATTTTTCCTGCTCACTGAGTTCGCGCATCACACATTCCCATTCGCCGCCAGGGCAGCATTTATTCAGTCAGCCGGCGCAATTGCTCGACCACGTAGTCCTGCTGTTCATCGCTGAGTAACGGAAACAGCGGCAGGCTGATGGCCTCGGCGTAGTAACGCTCGGCCTGCGGGAAATCACCTTCGGCGAAACCCAGATCCCGATAGTACGGCTGCAAATGCACCGGAATATAGTGCAGATTCACCCCTACCCCGGCCGCTCGCAGACCTTCAAACACCTGTCGATGACTGAGGTTGATACGCTCGAGTTGCAGACGCACCACATACAGATGCCACGCCGACTCGGCCTCGGGCTGAGCGCTGGGCAAGGTCAGTGGCAGGTACGCCAGCAAGCGGTCATAACGCGCCGCCAACTCACGCCGGCGCTCGATGAAGTCATCCAGCTTGTTCAGCTGCGACAGCCCGAGGGCCGCTTGCAGGTCGGTGATGCGGTAGTTGAAGCCCAATTCCACCTGCTGGTAGTACCAGGGGCCGTGGCTGGGTTCGGTCATTTGCTCCGGGTCGCGGGTCATGCCGTGGCTGCGCAGGCGTTGCAGGCGCTCGGCCAGGTCCCGGCGATTGGTCAGGACCATGCCACCTTCGGCACTGGTGATGATTTTCACCGGATGGAAGCTGAACACCGTCATCGCCGCGAACTCACCACACCCCACCGGGCGCCCGGCATAAGACGCACCCACCGCGTGGGACGCATCCTCAATCACCGTGAAACCATAGCGCTCGGCCAGTTCGGCAATCAGGCGCAGGTCGCAGCTTTGCCCGGAGAACGCCACCGCCACCAGCACTTTAGGCAGCGTGCCGTTGTCCTCCGCCGCTTCCAGCTTCGCTTTCAGGGCGTAGGCATCGAGGTTCCAGGTCAGTGGGTCGATGTCGACAAAGTCCACCTCGGCGCCGCAATAACGACCGCAATTGGCCGAGGCCAAAAAGGTATTCGGCGTGGTCCACAAGCGGTCACCTGGCCCCAGCCCCGCCGCCAGACAAGCAATGTGCAAGGCCGCCGTGGCATTGCACACCGCCACCGCGTAATCCGCCTGGCAACGCTGGGCCATGGCCTGTTCAAAACGCTCGATGGTCGGCCCTTGAGTCAGCCAGTCGGACTGCAACACGGCAACCACTGCGTCGATGTCAGCCTGATCCAGGCTTTGCCGACCGTAAGGAATCATGCCGACAATCCGGCGTGCAACTCGGCGATCTGTCCGACCGAGAGGAAATGCGAGTTGGTGTCGGAGCGATACTCGAAATCTTCGCTCACGCGCCGCCCCTGCTCACCCACGCCGTCCAGCGAAAAATCAATGTCGACATGAGTGAAACGAATCGACGGCTCGATGGTGTAGTGGTCCTCGAATTCCAGGGTCATCCGCGCATCATCAAGCGGCACCATCAATTCATGCAGCTTTTCACCCGGACGAATCCCGACGACTTTGTGTGGCAAGTGTTCAGCCATGCCCTGTGCCAGGTCGACGATGCGGATCGACGGGATCTTCGGCACGAAAATCTCCCCGCCATGCATCCGCGCGAAGCTGTCGAGCACGAACTGCACACCGTGATCGAGGGTGATCCAGAAGCGGGTCATGCGCTCGTCGGTAATCGGCAGTTCTTTCGCGCCCTCGGTAATGAGCTTGCTGAAGAACGGCACCACCGAGCCGCGTGACCCGGCCACATTGCCGTAGCGCACCACCGCAAACCGGGTTTGCTGATCACCGGCGATGTTGTTCGCCGCCACGAACAGTTTGTCCGAGAGCAGTTTGGTCGCACCGTACAGGTTGATCGGGCTGGCCGCCTTGTCGGTGGACAGCGCAACGACTTTCTTCACACCGTTATCGATGGCGGCAGCAATGATATTTTCCGCGCCGTTGACGTTGGTACGAATGCATTCAGTGGGGTTGTACTCCGCCGCAGGCACCTGTTTCAGGGCAGCGGCATGCACCACGTAATCGATCCCGCGCATCGCCTGACGCAAACGCTCGGCATCGCGCACATCGCCCAAAAAGTAACGCATGCACGGTGCATTGAAGGTTTGCTGCATCTCGTACTGCTTGAGTTCGTCGCGCGAAAACACCACCACCCGCTTGGGCTGGTACTGCTCGAGCAAACGCCGGATGAACATGCGCCCGAACGAACCGGTGCCGCCGGAGATGAAAATCGATTTACCGTTGAACATGCCTAGAGTCCTTATACCTGTCAGCCAGGTTCATGCGAGCAGTTGCGCCCAATTGATCGGGGCGCTGTCACCCAAAACGAAACCTTTGCCGGTCAAGGCCAGGTTGGCGTTGTAGGCCTGGTCCTGAGCAAAGGCTGTGGACCATTTTTCACGCAACGCAGCAAGGGCCTGTGGTGCGCGCGACACGTCACCTTGGTGGATGACCTGCACCTGCGGCGTCCACACCGTGAGGTAACCGGCCTGCCCGGCCTTGAGGCACAGATCGACGTCGCTGTAGCCTTCAGCGAAGGTAACCTCATCCAGACCGCCCAAGGCGTCGAACAGCTCTTTGCGTACCATCAGGCACACCTTCGATACGGCAGAGTAGTTCTGCTCCACGAACAATCGTTGCATGTACACGCTGGCGCCATGCCGCTCGCCCACAAAAGCCGAGCCGACGCCATCATTCATCCCCAGAATCAGCCCGGCCTGGGCAATCTTGCCGTCGCGATCGACGAGCTTGGCACCGACGATGCCCACTTCCGGACGCTGCCCATGGTTGAGCAGCGACTCGATCCAGTTCGGGTTGACCACTTCACTGTCAGCGGCCAACAGCACCAGGTACTCGCCCTGCGCCTCTTGACTGGCAGCGTTGCACAAGGCCGCGTTGCTGAGTGTTTGATCGGCGTACAGCACACGCACCTTGGCGTTCTGCAGCGTGCCCAGCCAATCGTTGACGTCAGCCGACTGATTCGGGTTTGCCGCGAGCAGCACTTCATAGCGCGTATAGCGGGTCCTGAGCAGCACGCCGTCCAGGCAACGTTGCAATGCGGGCAGATCATCCCCGGCAGGCACGATGATCGACACCATCGGCCGCTCGGTATGGCGGTAATCGACCTGATAGGTACCCGGCGGTGTCGAGGTGATCCTGGCCTTGTAGCCGCGATTGCCCAAGTGGCGCAGCAGCGCCAGGCGCTCATGGGGGTTTTCTTCCTGTACCGGCACCGGGGTGATCAGCAATGGTTCGTCGAGGTGGGCCAGGCCGGCGAGGCCGCCCTGCTCGATGATGCGCAGCAGCAAATCGAATTCCAGCGCCTTGCTGAAGTCTGGCTGATAACCACCAACCTCGATCAACACGTCACGACGGATCAACCAATGCCGCGCCATCAGGGCCGGCAGACTTTGCAGCAGGTCGAGGTTGAAGCCCGGACGGAACACATCCACCAGTGCACCTTCGGCGGTGCGCTGGATTTCGTCGGTAGCGACGGCGCGACAATCAGCGGCAGACATCAACTCCAGGCTGGCGCGCAGCAAGCCGGCGGCGGTGAACTCATCGCCCGCTTGCGCCAGCAGCAGCCAGTCGCACGGCGACTGACGGGCGCTCTGGTTCAACTTGTCGACAAAGTTGTTTGGCGTGACCCGGACAAAGTGCAGGGTGTTTTGCGCGGTAGTCGCCGCTGGCGGCTCACCTGTGGTGAAGACGACAATCTTGAAGGCCTTGCTGTGACCTTCGACCAAGCTGTCGAGGCTGACCTGCAACTTGCCAACGTCGTTGTCCAGATCCAGCAGGAAAATGCCGAACTGTGGGCCGCCGCCGTTAGCCGCCAGATGCCGGGCAATCGACTCGGCCTGTTGTGCATCCGGCTCGCGCGACGCCAGCCACTTGAGCAGACGGCCGGAGCGCATCTTGTCGAACGTCGCGTGATGATCCTCAACCGACAATGTCTCAAGACGCGCGATCCAGTCCCGCAGGGTCTGCACCTCTTCAGCCTCGCCCAGCAGCTCCAGTTGCGCCGCCAGACGCTTGACCACAGTGCGGTTGAACGCGTTACGGTCGTGGGCCTGCCACAAACGGTCGACCACACTTTCCGGCGTGTCGTTGTTGCGCGTTCGCAGCAAGTGTTCCTGCTGCGTCCATACGCCTTCCAGGCCTTTGAGTTGAACATGCCCGGCCGGCATGGCGTGCAGCATGAGTTCAAGCTGGGTCAAGAGGTCGAAAAACGCCTGGTTGTAGAACGGCATCTCGACGTACTGGCGCGGCCCGAAACGACGGTCCGGGGCCTTGAGGGCCTGGTTCCAGGTGGACTCGAAGATCAGCTCCGCGGTCAGCGCCCGGCCCGTGACCAGGCTGTCGGTCATGGCCTCGAAACTCTCCAGCACAAACGCCTTGCCCTGCTCCGCGTCAAGATCCTTGATACCGGTGGGCAACGAGGCCAGGAATTCGGCAAAGGCCTCACGCTCGGCCACCGACTTTGCATCGGTATAGGCGAGCGAGTGATACACCTCGGTGCTGTGCTCGGAGTCGCCGTAGTTGATCTCGCGCACCACGTAAGCAGTCGGCAGGATTCGCGCCTTGGCGCAGGCCAGCATGTAGTACACGTGGCCGATTTCCTGCCATTGGAAACTGGTGCCCGGCGGCAATAGCGAATACCAGGATTTCATCAGCTCGGTGCGGGTCACGGCATAGAACGGCGGCAGGTACTGGCGCATGTAGTCCAACACGCGGTCCTGAGGCCGCTCGGACGAATAGTCCTCGCACACTTTCTTGTCACGGCGGTAGTAACTCACGCTGCCGGCGAGGGTCAGGTACATCAGGCAATAGCCGTGGCACATCCCGTAATCGCGGTTTTCTTCCAGGAAGCCCACCGACTCGGACAACGCGTCGTGCACGATGAAGTCATCATCGGCTGCCAGCACCATGTACGGGGTAGTCACTTGCTCCACACCATAAGCCAGTTTGGCCTGGAAGCCACTGTAGGCAAACTGCGGCACGTGCCGGTAATCGACCTCGGGGAGCTCGCCCTGGAAACGCTCAGTGGCGGAGTCCAGCACCAGGACTTTGCAAGGCAAGGCACCGTAATACTTCATCGCCCTGCGCAAAAAAGCCGGACGGTTGTGCGAAATCAGCACCACCGTCAGCAGCTCATTGAGTGGCAACGTGTGCTCAGAAACGGACTTGCCTTGCATAACCTCTCCCCACAACCGGCGAAACGCCTGATTAACGCTTTAATGATATGCCGAAATTAACGAACGCGACGCAGGTAGCCGTCCGGTGCCACGGTGAGCAGCAGTTTGTTCTGCATCTGCTGGTCGATTTCAAAGTCCTTGTTCTCTTCCAGGTATTTCCATACGGCGGTTTTCGGGTTGTCGCCCGGGCCCCATGGACGGTCCGGGAAAAAGTCGGCCGGCATGTCTTCAACCACGGTGTCCATCACCACGCAGTAGCTGTCCACCGACACCAGTGGCGCGTAGAGGCGCAGCTCTTCGAGCACGTGTTCGTGGGTGTGATTGGAGTCCAGCACCAGAATGACTTTCTTGCCTTCGGCCGCGGCACGCACCTGAGCAGCGATAGCCGGGTCGATGCTCGAACCTTCGATCATCGAAATGCGCTTGCTCATCGGGTGGCTTTCGATGGCTTCGCGATTGTGCGGGCGGATATCCAGGTCGATGCCCAGAACTTCGCCGTGGCCTTGCAGCTCCAGCAGCGACGCGTAGTAAATGATCGAGCCGCCGTGGGCGATCCCGCATTCAATCACCAGGTCCGGCTTGACCCGCCAGATGATCTCCTGCATCGCCAGCATGTCTTGCGGCAACTGGATGATCGGACGGCCCATCCACGAGAAGTGGTAGCTGTACTTGTGTTTAGCCGATTCGTTGAAGAAATCCCGAGCCAGACCGGTGAGTTTCTGGTCGTCGCCCTGACGGGCGATTTCTGCCTGGCATTCGGCTTCGAAGGCTTTATTGATGGTGTTGTCGGTCATTTTAAAATCTCAATAGTCACTGGAACGAAGCGCTGTCGACGGCGTGATAGACGTAGCGTCCACCGGTCATCCGCTTGATTTCTTCGAGGTAGTTGGAGTTCATCACAAACAGGTTGGCGCCTTCGGGCAGCGCATCCATGGCCTCTTGCGGCGAAGACACTCGCACGCCGCTCAGGGGCAGATAACGACCTTGCTTGGCCGGGTTGATATCCACCACACGATCCACTGCCACCCCGGCCCGTTGCAGGAACAGCGAATAGATCACGCCTTTGGACGACGCACCCCAGATCGCCGAACCCTGCTGCGGGCTCGTCTTGATGATCTGCACCGCACGTTCGAGGCTGCTGGTGAAACCCTCCGGCAGATCCAGACGCGGCACCGGTTGTTCCGGGGTCAGACGTAACGTCGCCAGGTCAGCAACGATGTACAGGTATTGGCCACCGAACAGATGACCGGCCTCATGCACTGTGCCGAACATCCGGCGCAGGTCATCGAGACGGAAATAATTGACGTGTTCGTAGAACAGGTCGAACCAGGCTCGGTGCTCCAGAATCCAGTCCAGGCACGGCACTTCGATGTAGATCTGCCCGCCCTGATTGGCCTCGGCCATTTCGACGAGGAAACTCACCGGGTCCTGAATGTGTTCCAGCACGTGGCGCAGCACGATGGCATCCGCCGCCAGCCCAAGGCCACGCGTGAACGGCGCCTTGATCACATCGGCGTTACTGCCTTCATAGGCCGGGTCGATGCCGGTGACGGCATAGCCCAGTCCCTTCAAGAGCTCGAGGAAGTAGCCTTTGCCGCAGCCGACTTCGATCAGTTCCTGGCCCTTGAAGTGACGGGCAATGATCCCTTCCACATCGTTCAGGTGCCGCTGGAACTGACCCGAATGGGCCTGCTCGTTCTGGTAATCGGCGTCGTAGCTGAGCTTGTCGGCATCGAAGGCCTGGTTGAAGATCAACCCACTCTTTTCATCCTGCACCAGCACCATGTCGGCACAGGCCGAAGCCCTGGCCGACTGTGGGTCGGCGAAGGTGCGATTCTGCAACACCGGCAGATCGGCGACCCGATACAGTTCATGCCTCATGCGCTGCTCCCAGTAGCTGTTGCAAACGGTCCGTCACGCCCCAGAACGCCATCGGTTCATGGGTCGGGTATGGGTAGTGACCCAGGTTCAAACTGATCGAGGCGTCGCGTTCCCGCAGCCGTTGCTCCACCAGTGCTCTGACCGATATCGGCTGGCCGCTGGAACAATTGACCAGCCCATTGAAATCCCATCGTTGCAGGATCAACGCCAGGTAATCGGCAGCGGTGGCGACAGGCAGGTAATCACGCAGCTGTTCGCCGGCCGACATGTTGAAGGTGTCGTCCCCGGCATCGATCGCTCGATCCAGCGCCGCCAGCAAACTGTTGGGGTTCTGGCCATCGCCGTGCAGGTAGAACAGACGCGCCCATTGCAGGGTGAACGGCTGCACCCGTTGCAGGTTCTCGAGGAACAGCCGCAAGGTATTTTTCGCCAGGCCATATGGATTGCTTGGCTGCGGCGCGGTCATCTCGCTGAGCGGTCCGCTCTGCAGGCCGTATTCAAAACAGGTGCCGGTGACCAGCACCTGCGACACCCCCGCCTCGACCGCGCCCTTGATGAACCGGTAGTCGGCCATCAGGTTGTGCTCGAAATGGAACAGTGCCTGATAATTCGGCAAACCAGGCCACGCCAGATGAGCCAGGGCGTCAACGCCATCGCTCAGAGCAGTTATGTCCAGATCGGTGGCGTGAATATCCGCCGCGACGAACTCCACGGCATTGATCCACGGCAAGCCCGCAGCAGTCTCGGCATTGCGTGCCACGGCGCGGACTTCACAGCCACGGGTGAGCAAGGCGGCGACCAGATGCCGGCCGACGAACCCGGTGGCGCCGGTAACCAGCACTTTCACAGGACGGTCAACTCAGGCACGGCGATCACGAACCGGCCGTCCCACTGACGCACCTGGGCCAGTTGCTGGCTGACCTCGTGCAACAGGTTCCACGGCAAGACCAGGATGTAATCGGGTTTTTCCAGTTCGATCTGCTCGGGTGACACGATCGGAATGCGGCTGCCCGGCAGGTACTTGCCCTGCTTGTGCGGGTTGGCATCGGCGACCCAGCTCAGCAAATCCGCCTTGACCCCGGCGTAGTTGAGCAAGGTGTTGCCCTTGGCCGCCGCGCCGTAACCGACCACACGCTTGCCGTCGGCCTTGGCCTGCAACAGGAAGCGCAGCAGTTGATGCTTGATGCGTTCGGCAGCGGGTGCCAGGGTCGCGTAGAACTCCCGGGTTTTTACACCGGCCGTCAGTTCCGCCTGCAACTGCTGCGCAACCGCAGGCTGCACGTCACGTCGTTCGCCATCCATACGCTGGACGAAAACACGCAGCGAACCGCCGTGGGTCGACAGCGGGCTGACGTCGAACACTTCCAGGCCATTGCGCTCGCACAAAGTCTGCACGGCAGTCAGGGACAAATAGGAATAGTGCTCGTGATACAGCGTGTCGAACTGCTGGCCGGCCATCAGCGTCAGCAGTTGCGGAAACTCGAATGTCGCCACACCGGTGGGTTTGAGCAGGGTCGCGAAACCACCGAGGAAATCATTGATGTCCGGGACATGGGCCAACACGTTGTTGGCGGCCATCAGGTCGGCGGCCCAGCCGTCACTGAGCAACTGCGACGCGGTCTCGCGACCGAAGAACAGTTCACGGATCTCCAGGCCTTTTTCCCGCGCAGCCTGCGCGGTGCTGCGGGTCGGCTCGACACCCAGGCATGGAATGCCGCGCCCGGCGACGTACTGCAACAGGTAACCGTCATTCGCGGCGACCTCCACCACGCGGCTGTCGGCGGTCAGGCCGAAACGCTCGACCATCTCGGCCACATAGCGCTCGGCATGGGCCAGCCAGGTGCTGGAGAACGAACTGAAATAGGCATATTCAGCGTCGAACAGGCTGTCGRCGCTGGTGTAATCCTCGGTCTGTACCAGCCAGCACTGCTGACACACCGCAACCTTCAAGGGCACCCATTGCTCGGCCTGCTCCAGTTGATCGGCACGCACATAGGCGTTGGACGGCGGCGAAGTGCCGAGGTCGATCAGCGGCAAGGCCAGAGAAGTACCGCAACCACGGCAGTTCATAGACGCACTCCAGCGAAGTGTTCATCGAGCAAGGGATGGCTGGCGTCCCGGGCCGACAGATTATTGACAGGCAACGGCCAGGCAATCGCCAGCCGTGGATCGCTCACCGACAAACCACCCTCATGCGCCGGCGTGTAATCGGCGCTGTGCAGGTAGAGCAACTCGGCATCGTCGGTGAGGGTCTGGAAACCGTGGGCAAACCCGGCCGGGATCAACAGGCTGCGGCCGTCGCCGGCCCGCAGGTGCTCGGCGTGCCAGTGCAGGAACGTCTCGGAGTCGGGGCGCACGTCCACCGCCACGTCCCAGACTTCACCGCGCAGACAGGTGATCAGCTTGGCTTCCGGGGCGTTGGCATTCTGGAAGTGCAAACCACGCACACTGCCGCGTGCGCGGGTGCAGGAATGGTTGATCTGGCGGATATGAAACGCCTGGCCGAAAGCGCTCAGGCTGCCTTCGCAGAACAGTCGGGCGAAGTGCCCGCGCTCGTCCTCGAAGCGTTTGTGCTGCACGCTGAACAGCCCGTTCAGCGGTAACGCGCTCAACAGAAATTCGCTCACAGCGCGCCTCGGTACAGGTTCAACTGGCCAAGGGTGAAATCGCGCATGTCATCGCCGTTTTGCCAGGCCAGGTGCCAATCGAGGGTCTGGGTCAGGCACTGCTGCAATGACCAGCGCGGTTGCCAGCCCAGCAATTGACGAGCACGACTGCTGTCCAGACGCAGCAGACCGGCCTCATGCAAATCGCTCGGTTCGATGCGCAATCCACGCGCTTGCGGCCAGCGGCTGGCGAGCAGTTCGACCACTTCGCCGACGCTGCACATGTCTGCTTCGCTCGGACCGAAGTTCCATGCGCCGGCATATTCCGGACCTTGCTCGTAGAGACCGGCAGCCAATTGCAGATAACCGGCCAGCGGCTCCAGAGCGTGCTGCCAGGGGCGCACGGCTTGCGGGTAGCGCAGGGTCACAGGCTCATCGGCCGACCAGGCCTTGAGCACGTCAGGGATCAAACGCTCGGGTGCAAAGTCACCACCGCCGAGCACGTTGCCGGCTCGGGCCGTGGCCAGCGCCAGACCATGCTCGGCATAGCGTTCGATCGGGAAAAACGACGCCGCGTAAGACTGCGCCAGCAACTCACAGCACGCCTTGCTGCTGCTGTAAGGGTCATGGCCGCCGAGGGCTTCGTCTTCGCGGTATGGCCACAGCCATTCCTTGTTTGCGTAAACCTTGTCGGTGGTCACCAGCACGCAGGCACGCACGCCACCAACCTGGCGAATCGCTTCAAGCAGATTGAGCGTGCCCATGACGTTGCTGGAGTAAGTCCCCAGCGGGTCGCGATAACCTTCGCGCACCAGCGGCTGGGCCGCCAGGTGCAGGACGATTTCCGGCTGCACTTCGGCGATCAGTTCCAGCAAGGCGCCGAGGTCACGCAAGTCGCCGCGTTGATCGTTGATGCCTTCGTGTACTCGCGCCAGTTCGAACAGGCTCGGCTCGGTGGACGGGTCGAGGGAAAAACCGCTGACCTCGGCGCCGAGGCCTTGCAGCCACAACGTCAGCCAACTGCCCTTGAAACCGGTGTGACCGGTCAGCAGAACCCGCTTGCCGCGCCAGAACTCCGGGCTCAGTCCCATTGCTTCCATGGGGCCTCCCCGCTCAGCCACAACGACTCGAGGTGGTTCTTGTCGCGCAGGGTGTCCATCGGATGCCAGAAGCCGTCATGCTGGAAGGCTTGCAATTGCTGTTCGCTGGCCAAAGCGGCCAGCGGCTCGGCCTCCCAGGAGGTCTGGTCATCGTCGATGTACGGCAGCACCTTGGGAGAAAGCACAAAGAAACCACCATTGATCCAGCCGCCATCACCGCGCGGTTTTTCAACGAATCCCTTGACGCTGTCACCGTCGCGCTCCAGCGCACCGTAACGTCCCGGCGGCTGCACGGCGGTCACCGTGGCGAGCTTGCCATGAGCCAGGTGGAAGTCCACCAGGGCACCGATATTGAGGTCCGAGACACCGTCGCCATAGGTAAAGCAGAAAGCCCGCTCGCCTTCCAGATACCGCGCGGCGCGACGCAGGCGGCCACCGGTCATGGTGTCTTCGCCGGTGTCGATCAAGGTCACGCGCCAGGGTTCGCTGTAGTTCTGGTGAACGTCCATGCGGTTGTTGGACATGTCGAACGTGACGTCGGAGGTGTGCAGGAAGTAGTTGGCGAAAAAGTCCTTGATCGCATAGCCCTTGTAGCCAAGGCAGATCACGAAATCATGGATTCCGTGGGCGGAGTACTGCTTCATGATGTGCCAGAGAATTGGCTTGCCACCGATCTCGATCATCGGCTTGGGCTTGAGGTGCGACTCTTCGCTGATTCGCGTGCCCAGGCCACCCGCCAAAATAACTGCCTTCATCCTCTTCCCCCTCTTGTACGTCACAGGGCACAGCCAAGCTGTATCAAGCTTTTGCGGGCCTTCTGGATAAAACGCTGAACGCCGCTCATGGCACTGCTGACGACGCCGTCAGTGCTCGTTTTATGGCGATTTAAGGGGGACGTGCAGGAAACGCGCCAGCTCTGCGAATCCGACGGGCTGCACCTGTGCGAGCAAAATAACCACAAGAAACAGCCTGGCTCGCAGGCCGAAACGAAAAGGAGAACCCGGACCGGTTTTCAAGACACAAAAAAAAACAGGCGACTCGAAAGCCGCCTGCCTGTGAAGGGATAACGCGTGAAACAATCAGTCCGCCAACCAGCCGTTTTCCCAATAACGCAGGTTATCGCCGCGCAACACGTAATCGCGCAGAACCACCTCACGCAGCTCATCGCCCATGCGGTAGCTGGCATCCGGATCGGCCAGGTGCATGCGGATGGCTTGCAGCCATTCATCGGTGGTGTTGGTCTTGATCCGGGTGACGGGCAAATAGCCCTGATAGGCCTTGGTATCGGTGCAGATCACCGGATAACCGCAAGCTCCGTATTCCAGCAGCCGCAAGTTGCTCTTGCAGTCGTTGAAGATATGAAATTCCAGCGGTGCCAGTGCCAGGTCCAGATTCAAGCTAGCCAGCTTTGCCGGGTAGATATCCAGCCCGATCACACCATGGAACTCATGCATGTACGGCCGCAAGTCATCCGGGCACATGCCGAAGAATACCCAGTCGACTTCATTGGCCAGCTCACGAACCACGTCGGCGATGATCGCCAGGTCTCCGCTGTGACTGGTGCCACCACCCCAGCCAACCCGAGGTTTTTTCGAGGTGCGGCGCTGGCTGCGCATATCGCTCCACAGGTGTTTGGCCAACATGTTCGGTACCACGCGAATGTCGTGGTGCATGTCCGACAAGACGTCAGCCAGCGGCTGGGTAGACACCACTACGCGGTCGCACAGACCGATCCCTCGCCGGACCAGACGCTCCATCTCATCCCTGCTCGGCAAATTGCGGGCGTGCTCATTCTTTTTCGGAACATTGATGACATAGTCATCCAGCTCGTAGATCCGCCGGGCATTGGAGTAGGTTTTCAGCGGTGGAATATCTGAGAGAGATTTTTCGAAATACCGCCCCTGCAGCACGATAACGTCAGGTGACTGGCGCACGACTTCGATAATCGACGGCATGCTGTAGCAAATACGCCCTTGGGCCCTTCCTGCAGCTTCCAGCTCGATCATGGGTTGTGTCATGCGGTAGTGACCGACGGCAGAGGTATTGATCGGCAAGACCAGAACATTCGGCAACTGCGCACAGGTTAAAGGACTCCATCCGGTGCGCAGGCCTGGCTCAAGGCTGAAGCTCGAACCACCCAAGCCTTGTAATGACAGGTTGACGTTATAGGCGGGGTCGCGGGCGACGACCGGCAACCAGCGCTTGTAAAACACTTCCTTTTCCTGATCGCACAACGCCCGTTCATCGTCCTGCATCACCACAGCCGGTCGCGCACCAAGCGCCAGCCTGGCATAAGGCGTCCACACCACCAGATACCCGTCCCGGCCGACCCGCAGACACAGATCAACTTCGTTGAGGGTCCGGGAAAGATTTTGCTCATCCAGGCCACCAACTGCGTCAAACACAGACTTGCGGATCATCAGGCAATCGCTGCCGACCGCACTCAGGTTCTGCGCCACTTGCAACCGGAACATGTAACCTGCGGCCTGCTGGGACATGCCATAAAATGGCACGCCAGCCGGCCCGTGCAAGCCGAGGATGAGCCCCGCTTGCAGTACCAGACCGTCCGGGTTGAACAGCAACGCACCGACCACACCAACTTCCGGACGCTGAGCGTGATTGAGCAGCTCGTCCAGCCAGTCGGCCTGGGTGATCACGGTGTAAGGGTTCAGCAGCAGGACATAATCGCCATTGGCCTGCCCCACGGCGAAATTACGCACCGCAGCGGCGTTACCCTGTTGCGGGTACGTCAGCACGCGAATGCGCTCGCTGCCCAACTGCGCCATACCGGTCAGCCAGAGACGGGCCTCGGCGCTCTCGCTGCCGTTGTCGACCAACAACAGCTCATAGTCGGTGTAGGTGGTCTTCTCCAGCAGGCTTTCGACGCAGCGCTGCAAAGCAATGTGCTGATCCTTGGTGACGATGATGATCGATACCAGCGGCCGATCTTCATGGTGATAATCAACCCGGTTGAGCAGCTCGGTACTGCCGCTGCGAATAGAGTGGGCGACGCCCAGTCGTTGCAGGTGAGCCTCCAGCAAGCGCGGACTATTCTCCACCACGTCAGGCCGGGCCAGCCATTCCGACAGATCAAGCACTGATTCCAGCAGAACTTCCGCAATGTGCCCGACAGCCTGGGTGCCGTCATGCTCGACCATGCGCCAGAGCACATCATGAGGAGCCAGTTCCGCGAACGTCGTATCAAAACCGCCGCGTGCCAGGAACCCCTTACGCTCAAACGCCAGGGCTCGCCCCACGTAGGGGTAACTGCGCATAAGGTCGAGGTTGAAGTCAGGTTTAAGCGCGGGCTTTACCGACTCCCCCTGATGCAGGCCGCCTTCGTCGCTGTACAGGCAGGTCAGGGTGGGGGTAAGGGCAATTCGCTCGGCCATCATTAGCAAGCCTGGCGGCACCAGATGATCGCCAGCACGCAACAGGTAGAACCAGTCGGCTCCATCCAGTTGCGGCAGCAGTTCATTGATCTGCGCCAAGCCGTCATCTTGTAGCGGTAAACGGAATACCCGTTCATTCAGCTCGGCCTCGGTACAAGCGCAAGACAGTACCAGCGTCAGCTCAGGTGCGTAATCCTGTGCAGCGAGCGACTGTAATGTGAGCTCCAGCGCCGAGTTGCTACCCCCTTCATCAATGATGATCGGCACGATTTTAGGATTGCGCGGCCAACTCGCCAGTGTGTCCGGCAGCAATGCCTGCTGGACTTCGGTGAGGGTACGGCACGCCAGCCATTGAGCGTATACCTCTGAAAAACTTTCACTGGCAATGCCAACACACCACTTCTGAGTGGCCTGTATTGTGCCAAGGCCGCGGCTCAAGGCCAGCTCTTTCCAGACCCGAGGCGACTCGTCAGCCTCGGTCAGCGGCAGATAATGCACCCAACCCGGCGCCGGCGCAGACTCGCCGCTGCGAGCCTTGAGCATCTGCGATAGCCATTCGCGCTCGACCTCAACCGCATCCTTCATCGCCTGCTGCGCGCTCAAGCGCTCCGGGTACAGGCGCTCGACACTGAGAATATTGTTGGACACCATCAGGTTGCCCCGTCGAAGCAGGCATATGTATAAGGCGAAATCGAGGGTCGCCACAAAGCAGTGATCCGGCTGGGTCAGGGCAGGTAACAGCTGCACCACGTCCGCACGACGGAACAGAGCGTTGCTGAACCCGCCACAAATATTGACCGGGAAGCTCTCGAAAATCGCCAGCAGGTCATCGCCTTTGAACAGACTGCTTTCAGGAGAAAACGGGGTGTTATCCAGGCGCGAAGGCAAGATCATGTCGTCGGCATCCCAGAACAAGCGCTGGGCCAACACCAGCGTGACATCCTGATGATCGATAAATACCTGAGCCTGTTGCACGATGCAGTCGCTGAACAGACGGTCATCATCGCAAAGAAACTTGACGTACTCGCCTTGCGCCTCATCCAGGCAAACTTGCAGGTTACCGACCATCCCCAGCGTCCGCGGGTTGCGGACGTAACGCACAGCCCGACCGGTTTGTTCAACCACCGAACTGACCATGCCTTCGATCTCGTCGCCGCGGCTATCGTCGCAAACAATAATCTCGAGATTGCTGTAGCTCTGGCTGACGGCACTGCGCAACGCATCGTCGAAAAAGCGTGGATTGAACGCGGGAATGACCAGACTGACGAGGGGAAGTGAATTCACGGCGGGCTCACAGGCGGTACGAGCCCGCTCAGAAAAGCGAGCCCTTGAAACCGCAAAAGACGATAACTATTGAAGGACCAGGGCAAACGGGCGCGGGCGCGCCCAAGCACCGTCAAATCTTGTTGAACAGGCCCAGCGAAGAAATCTTGCTGAACGCCAGTTGCGCAGCTTGCAACATGGTCTGCTGCAAGGTCAGGCGGGTCATGACTTCGGCCGGGTCCGAATCGCGAATCGATGACTGGGTCGTGGCGTTCGCCAGGGTGAGACTCTGGTTGGTAGAGGACTGTTCCTCCAGCGACTGACCCCGTGCGCCGATCGATGTAAGCGCCGTGCCCACCTGATTGCTGGCGCTATCAATGTTGTTCAGACCCGAATCCATAGCCGCCTGGAATTTCTGCTTGGCTACTGGATCGCCATCAATCGGCGTATTCATGGCATTGGCCATCTGACCCAGGGTATCCAGCACATTCTGGGTCTGGTGATTGTTGGACTGGGCCACGAACTGGTCACCGGCTGCCGGTGCACCACTCAGTGCGAAGGTCACACCCGCCGCGGTGGCGGTGCCGGCGGTTACGGTACCTGACGACACCGGCCGGCTGTTGGCTGTCACTGGTGCCGCGTACAGATCGAAGGCAGTGGCACTGGTGAACTTGAGAACCGCCCCGCCTTCCGGGAAGGCATTGTTGTAGGCCGTCGGGTTGGTCACGGTGGAACTCGTGACGACCGCTGTCGACGAGTTACCTGCGCTGCGCGTGGTGTTGAGCGTGTCCGGCTTGGCCGACAACTGGAAGGTATGACCGGCAATCACCGTATCCGGGACATCGCCCGGCTTGAGGTTGATGTTCAGGTTCAGGTCAACGCCACGGAAACTGACCACCTGGTTGGCGCCGTTGGTGTTGCTGATCACACCGTTCTGACTGGCTTCGGTGGTCACGTCGTTACCCAGCGCATCGGTAATTTTCAGCTGGGTGCTGCTCAGGAAGCTGACGGTGTACGGCTCGCCGCCGGCGAACTTGGCGTTGTATGTCGAATTGGCGCTGACCTGGCCATTGGAGAGGACGACACGACCATCATCCACCGCCGGAGCAGTCATGGTGGACTGGGTGCGACTGGTATTGATGGTCTGCTGGAAGGCGTCCCAACCGGTGGTGTTGGTAGCCACCGACAATCCATCGCCAACGCCCAGGTTGATGCTGGTCTGGTCACCGTTATAGCTGTAGGTGCCATCGGAGTTCTGCGAATACGGAGCGGTGTCGGTCTTCGAACCGGAAAACAGGTAGTTGCCGTTCGAGTCCTGGGAGTTCATCAGGCCCAGGACTTGCTGCTGGATCTGGCCCATTTCGGATGCGTAGGCTTTGCGGTCAGCGTCGGTGGCATTACCGTTCGCGGCGCTGAGACCGAGTTCCTTGGCGCGCTGCAAGGCCGTGCTAATGGAATCCAGTGTGGTTTCCTGCAGGCTCAGTGAACTCTTGGTCGAACTGATGTTGCTCTTGTACTGATCGAGCATCGCGCTCTGCTGACCCAATTTCAGCAAACGCCCGGCGCCGATCGGATCATCAGCTGCGGTGTTGATGCGCTGCAGACTGCTGGCTTCGTTACTGGTCTGGAGCGCGTTATTGAAGTTGCGCTGGTAGTCGGCAGCGGTCTTATCGTAATACTGGGCGGTAGAAATGCGCATGAATTACGACTCCTTAAAGGCTGTTGATCAGCGTGCTGAAGGTTTCCTGCGCAGCCTTGATGATCTGCGAAGAAGCGGTGTAGTACTGTTGGTATTTGACCAGGTTGCCGCTCTCTTCATCCAGGTTTACACCGGAGACAGAGTCACGGGCAGCCTTGGCCTGAGTCAGCATTGCCGTCGTGGCGCTATTGTCGGATTTGCCGCTGGCGGCCTTGGCGCCGACATTGGTAACCAGTTTGTTGTAGGCATCGGTCAGGCTGATGCCCTTGCTCGTCGAGCCGGTGTCCACCGTCTGCGCGGTTTGCAAGTTGACGAGGGCTTTGGCGTTACGGTTATCCGAGGAAGAGGCGCCGGTCAGCGAGATCGTGAAGCTTTCTTTGTCGCTCGGCGTTCCACTCACGGTCGTCTGGACAGTGAACGTCTTCTGGGTCGGTGGCGTGAGGGTGTTGTCCATGATCGGATTGCCGCTGGCATCGACCATCTTCACGCTCAGGTTCAGGGTGTTTGCCTGGCCTGGAACGATAGTCCCGGTGCCCATGCTGTTGCCCTTGGCATCGAGGAAATTGTACGTCTGGGACCCGCCGCTGGCCGCACTGAACACCAGTTTGACCGGCGTCGAATTCTGCAATGCGGTTTGCATCTCCGTCTGGGAGGCAGGGTTGTAGATGTCCATCGGCACCGGCAGCGTCGGCTGGGTGTAGATGCCTGTGTTGCTGGCGCTGGTAACACCGGTCAGGGGCGCCGCTGCGGCAATTTTCTTCGGATCGGTGATGACCGTCTGGATATCACTGGCGCCACTGCGGGTCGGCGTCACCTTGAAGCTGTCGCCGGCACTCAGGGCACCGCCATTGAGGGTCATGCTGAAGCCGTCGATCACCGGCGGTGGAGTGGTCAAGGTGCTGAAGGTACCCATGGCGGTACCATCGGAACGCTGGACGCTGTAATCCGTCGGACTGCTGAAGGTTACTTGATAATCGCTGGTGGTCAGCTTGCCAGTATCGTTGATAGTGACATTCAGATTACCCGACCCTGCGCTGTTGCCGGCCTGGGCGATGCTGCGCTGGCTGATCAGCGCGGCGCTGTTGATGTTGCTGAAAATCGGCGAACCAAAGTCACCGTTCTTGTCGATGCCCTGCGCTTGCTGACGGTTCATCTGGTCGGCCATCACCAGTGCCACGCGCCCCAGCTCGTTCTGCGCTGGAGCGAGCACCTCCGAGCGATAACTGAGCAAACCGCCGATTTGGCCGCCACTGACCACCGACGTAATGTCGATGACACTGGTGGTACGGTTCATCTGTAGCGCGAACTGTGTGGGGTCGGTCTTGCTCGGCACCGTTTGCAGGGTATTGGTGGTGTTACCCATCACCAACGGCTGACCGCTACCGACGTAGACATCGTAGCTGGTGCCACGCGTGACGACTTGGGCACCGATCAGATCGGACAGCTGACGCACGGCTTCGTTTCGGCTATCGAGCAGATCGTTCGGCTGCCCACCACTGCCCGTGACTTCGGATATCTTCTGATTGAGCTGGGCGATCGAAGTCGCCAGCTTGTTCACATTCGTCGCCATGTCCGACAGGCTGCCGTTGATGGTCGTGTTCTGGTCGCTCAACTGCTTGGCAATCGTGTTGAAACGACCGCTCAAGGCCTGGGCACCCGTCAGCACCGACTGGCGAGAAGTGTCATCGGTCGCCGACGCCGTTACACCTTGCATCGAAGAGAAGAACTTCTGCAGCACGCCGGTCAGGCCGGCAGTGTTATCGGACAGCGTCGAGTCGAGCGGAGTCGCCTGCGCCGCATAAGACGACGCTTGGCTATTGAGCGAAGTAGCGGTCTGCAGCTGGGAGTCAAGGTAGGCGTTGTAGACCCGACGCACGTCCGCCAGGGTCGTGCCCGTGCCGATGAAGACGTTATTGCCGTACTGAATAGAGGACTTGCTGCTCTGTACGGTTTGCTGGCGCGAGTAGCCGGCCGTGTCAACGTTGGCAATGTTGTTGCCGGTCACCGCCAAAGACGATGAGGCCGCATTCAACCCCGACATCCCGATATTGAGCAAACTCATGATTCAGACCTTATACCTTATGCCTATAAAGGCGTCGTGGAAGAGCCCGCCGCAGCGTAGTTCTGGTAACTCTTCATCTGCTTGGCAATCTGCGAAATCTTGTTGGCGTAGCCCGGGTCGGTTGCGTACCCGGCCTTTTGCAACTCGCGTACAAACTGTTCCGGGTTATCGGCCGACTTCACAACATCTTGATAGCGATTATTGGTTTGCAGCAATGTCACAAGGTCATGGAAGCTGTCCTTGTAAGAGCCGTAGGAACGGAACTCGGCCGTCTCCTTGACCATCTTGCCATTCCTGAATTCGCTGGTGATCGCCCGCGCCGAATCGCCATCCCAACTGCTGCCAGCCTTGATGCCGAACAGGTTGTGACTGCTGCTGCCATCCTGGGCGCGCATGACCGATTTACCCCAACCGGTTTCCAGGGCCGCCTGGGCCACCAGATAACGCGGATCGACACCAATACGGTCGGCGGCTTCCTTGGCCATCGGCATCATGGTATTGACGAATTCGTCGGCAGAGCTGAAGGCTTTCTTCGCCGGCGCCAGCGGAATTTGAGCCATGGCACGACCATAAATCTGCATCCGCCCGCTCGATGCCGAATCTGTTTGCGAGGCCAGCCAATCGCCATTGAACAGAGGACCGGAACCGGTCTTCATGCCTTGAGGCGCCTGGATATTGTCGAGCGCCGTTGCGCTGGTCGCAGCGGTCGTCGATGCCGACGGCACCAGGCCGGCGAGCAAGCGATCTGCGAGTTTCGGCGGCAGCGCCAGACGACGCTGATTGAGCTTCGCCACGTCATTGCGATGCCCATCGAGCGATTGTTGCGGCGGGTTGATCGCACGCGAAGCCCACAACGGCCGCTGGCCATTGAGTCGCGACAACGGCCCGTCAGTGCCCACCGTACCAGCAGCCACCGGCGTTGATACTGCCGCTTTCGCCGCTTCCTGCTTGGCCGCAGACATCGCCGCCGCCTCGCCCGGCGCCAGCGGTTTGTTCTTCGACATCTGGCGCATCAGCACATCGGCCAGACCGATACCATGACCCTGGCGGGACATGGAAACCGCCAGCTGCTGGTCGTACATTTCCTGGTACTGCTTGGCCGCAGGCGTGTTGAGCGGATTGTCCTTGCCCAGTGTTTCGGTGGCCGAGCGCATGGACTTGAGCATCTCGCCAAGGAACAGCGACTCGAACTCCTGCGCCACCTTGCGCATGTTCGCATCGCTGTTCTTGTCACCGACCTTGAGCTGGTTAAGCCGGTTCAGGTCCGAGTACGACCCCGAATCGCCGCTGCTGACCAACCCGCTCTTGTGAAGATCCATGTTCGCCATATCAGATCACAATCAGGTCGGCTTGCAGCGCGCCAGCCTGCTTCAATGCTTCAAGGATCGCCATCAAGTCACCCGGCGCCGCGCCGACCTGATTCACCGCACGGACAATCTCGTCCAGCGTGGTGCCAGGACCAAACTTGAACATCGGCTTGGCTTCTTGCTGGGCATTGACCCGGGAGCGCGGCACGACTGCCGTCTGACCATTGGACAAAGGCCCTGGCTGACTGACGATCGGGTCTTCGGTGATGGTCACGGTCAGGCTGCCGTGAGTCACGGCGGCCGGTGAAACCTTGACGTTCTGACCGATCACGATAGTGCCGGTCCGCGAGTTGATGATGACCTTGGCCACCGCCTGGCCCGGATCGACTTCGAGGTTTTCCAGGATCGACAGGTAATCGACGCGCTGGCTCGGGTCGAGCGGCGCGGTGACGCGGATCGAACCGC
Organism: Pseudomonas sp. 05N36; assembly: GCF_056397385.1. Lineage (NCBI taxonomy): Bacteria > Pseudomonadati > Pseudomonadota > Gammaproteobacteria > Pseudomonadales > Pseudomonadaceae > Pseudomonas > Pseudomonas sp. 05N36. The sequence continues at coordinate 184,147 of NZ_JBFTNH010000002.1, forward strand.
CATCAATCGCCTGTGCAACACCAGGGCCGAGCATGTTGTTGATCTTGTCGACCACGCGCTTGGCGGTGGTGAAGTCGGAGCGATTGAGGTTCAGGGTCAGGCTGTTGCCCTGATTGAAACCGCTCGGCACCGAACGCTCGACCGAAGCACCACCCGGGATGCGACCGGCCGACGGAACGTTGACGGTGATCTTCGAACCGTCGCGGCCTTCAGCATCAAAACCACCGACCACCAGGTTGCCCTGGGCGATCGCATAGACGTTACCGTCGATACCCTTGAGCGGCGTCAGCAGCAGGGTGCCGCCGCGCAGGCTCTTGGAGTTGCCGATCGAGGATACGGTGATGTCGACCTGCTGACCCGGCTTGGCGAACGCTGGCAAATCGGCACTGACCGACACCGCCGCGACGTTCTTCAACTGCACGTTGCCGGAGCCGGGCGGCACCTTGATGCCGAACTGCGAGAGCATGTTGTTGAAGGTCTGCAGGGTGAACGGGGTTTGCGTGGTCTGGTCACCCGTGCCGTTAAGCCCGACGACCAGGCCGTAGCCGATCAATTGGTTGGAACGCACGCCCGAAATACTGGCGATGTCCTTCAACCGCTCGGCTTGAACGCCGAGGGAGGTGGACAGCAACAACACGGCCGCCATCAGGTGTTTGAAATTAAACATGAGTCGTTTCATCACCTAGAAAGGGAACAACGGGCTTAAGAAGAAACGGTCGAACCAGCCTGGCTGACTCGCGTCGGCAAACGAACCGGTGCCCGAATAGGTGATGCGCGCATCAGCGATACGCGTCGACGGCACCGTGTTATCGGTCGCGATATCGTCCGCCCGGACCAGGCCGGCAATGCGTACCAGCTCATCACCGGTGTTGAGGGTCATCCACTTCTCGCCACGCACGGCAATGATGCCGTTGGGCAGCACGTCGGCAACAGTGACGGTGATCGAACCGACCAGGCTGTTGCCCTGCCCTGCCTTGCTGTCACCCTTGGTGGCGCGGTCACCGTTGTAGCTGGCATTCAAACTCAGAGGGCTGTTGGTGGCCGGGGTGCCACCGAACAACGAGGTCAGACCGAGTCCGGTCTTGCTGGTCTTGTCCACCTGGGAGTTGGCGTTTTTACTGGCCTGGGTCTTCTCGTTCAGGGTGATGGTGATGATGTCACCGACCCGGAATGCCTTGCGGTCGCTGTACAGGTTCTGCTCGAAACCGGCCTGATAGATCGAGCCGTTGTTTGCCGCTGCCGGCAGCGGTGTACGAGGCAACACGGGCGCGTAGTAGGGGTCATTGGGCTTCGGCGTCGGGCCGACACAGCCCGCGAGCACGGCGATCCCACTCAATGCGAGAACAGATACAAAGCGATTCATGACCCTACCTCACGGTGTTGCAGGCGGCTGCATGCCGCCTCATAGACTTGGTTACAGATTCTGCGTTACGAACGAGAGCATCTGGTCGGCGGTAGAAATCACCTTGGAGTTCATCTCGTAGGCGCGTTGAGTGGTGATCATGTTGACCATCTCTTCAACGGTACTGACGTTGGACGTTTCCAGGGTGTTCTGCAGCGTGGTACCAAAACCGTTCAGGCCCGGCGTACCGACTTGCGGCGCACCACTGGCGGCGGTCTCCTGGAACAGGTTGTTACCCATGGACTGCAGACCGGCCGGGTTGATGAAGTCGGCGGTTTGCAGGTTGCCGATCACTTGTGCAGCGGCGGCGCCTGGAATGGTGATCGACACGGTGCCGTCACGACCGACCGTGAAGGTCTGTGCGTTGTTCGGAATGACGATGGCCGGTTCCAGGGCAAAGCCGCTGGCGTTGACAATCTGGCCATTGGAGTCCAGGTGGAACGTACCGTCACGGGTATAGGCGGTTGTGCCGTCCGGCTGCCGGATCTGGAAGAAACCGCGACCGTCGACCGCCATGTCCAGCGGCTGGTCGGTCGTTTGCAGGCTACCGGCGGTGAAGTTTTTCTGAGTGCCGACAATGCGTACACCGGTACCCAATTGCAGACCCGACGGCAGTGCGCTGTCCTGGGTCGACTGGGCGCCTGGCTGACGCTTGATCTGGTACAACAGGTCCTGAAACTCGGCACGGTCACGCTTGAAACCCGTGGTCGATACGTTCGCCAGGTTGTTGGAAATAGTCGTCAGGTTGGTGTCCTGGGCGGACAGGCCTGTTTTGGCAACCCATAGAGCCGGAAGCATTCAATTCTCCTCGTGCGCCTGTTTTACGGCGCGACGTTCTGATAATTAGCTGATCTGCAAGACCCGAGCCATGGCCTGGTCGTCGTCTTTGGCGGTGTTCATCATCTTGATGTGCAGCTCGAACTGCTTGGACAAGGCCAGCACCGAGGTCATCTCTTCAACGGCGTTGACGTTGCTCGACTCAAGGAAGCCCGACACCAGCTGGACGTTGGCATCGGCCGGTGCCGGCTTGCCGTCTGCGGTGTGGATCGAACCGTCCAGACCTTTGGTCATGTTCTTGATGTCCGGGTTGACCAGCTTGATGCGGTCAATTTCTGCCATGACGCGCGGGCCTTCACCCATTGACCGAATGCTGATGGTGCCGTCCTGACCGACTTCGATTTTCTGCTCGGGCGGCACGGCAATCGGACCACCGTTGCCCATGACCGGCATGCCGTTGCCGGCGCGCAACACGCCCAGGGCGTCGACATTCAGGCTGCCGGTGCGCACATAGCTTTCACCACCACCCGGATTCTGTACGGCAATCCAGCCGTTGCCCTGGACCGCCACATCGAGATCGCGACCGGTTTCAATCATCGAGCCAGGAGAGAAGTCGGTGGCCGGACGTTCGGACAGGGCAAACGCTCGCGCCGGAAAGCTGTCGCCAAACACCGGCATCGACCGCGCCTGCTCCAGGTCTTTCTGAAAACCGTTGGTGGAGATGTTCGCCAGGTTGTTGGCATGAGCCTTTTGCGCCAGTGCGTTCTGGCTGGCGCCGGTCATTGCCACATAAAGGTACTTGTCCACAGTCTTTCCTCTGCATGTCGGACGTTTGCCGCCCACCGCTGTACTGCTGAGCCTCAAGCAATTTGCAGACCAACTTCTACACAGAGGTTCAAAGCCCTCTAAACAAAGGACTTGAGAGGAATTGGAGGGGAATGGGTAATTGTGTCAAAGACGAAAAACCGGCGCGGTTATGCCGCTGAATGGCAAGTCTCGGCCTGCGCGCAACCCTTCGGCTTATGAAACTCCCGTAGCAGCTGGCGCAGCCTGCGTTCGGCTGCGCAGCAGTCGCCAATCTTGCCTGCACGATTAACCTGATACACCTCGGCGTCTGGTTTACGACTGCTGCGCAGCCGAACGCAGGCTGCGCCAGCTGCTACGGGGGTATATTTACTCTTGGCCGCTTTCGCTTTTGCCGACTTCGTATTCACGCAGTTTGTTGGCGATAGTGGTATGAGAAACCCCGAGGCGCTTGCCCAGCAGGCGACTGCTCGGGTACTCGGCATACAGTCGCTCCAGCACGGCCTTTTCGAAGCGCCCGACAATCTCGTCCAGCCCGCCTTCCAGCGAGAAATCCCCCAGAGGCTGGCGCACGCCGTAATCCGGCAGGCGAATATGCTCTGCCTTGACCGTGCCGCCGTCACACAACGAAACCGCCTGAAACAGCACGTTCTCCAACTGCCGGACGTTGCCCGGCCAGTGGTAATGGCTGAGCCGCTCCATCGCCGCCGGTGCCAGCTTCGGCAGCGGACAACCGATCTGCCGACTGGCCTGATCGAGGAAGTGCTCGACCAGCGGCGTCAGGCCATCAAGGCATTCGCGCAGCGGAGGGATGTGCAGTGAAAGCACATTCAAGCGATGGTAAAGATCCTGACGAAATTCACCGCTGGCACACAGTTCGGACAAATCGACCTGAGTGGCGCAGATCACCCGCACATCCAGGTAAACCTCTTCATCGCTGCCGACCCGGCGGAAGCAACCGTCCTGCAAAAACCGCAGCAACTTCACCTGCAAGCGCGGGCTCATTTCCCCGACACCATCGAGAAACAACGTACCGCCCGCCGTCAGCTCCAGCAGCCCGAGCTTGCCTTCGGCCCGCGCCCCTTCGAACGCACCCGGGCCATAACCGAACAGTTCGGTCTCGGCCATCGACTCCGGCAGCCCGGCGCAATTGAGCGCCATCAACGGCGACTGCCCGCGCGGGCTGGCCAGGTGGCAGGCGCGCGCCAACAGTTCTTTACCGGTGCCGGTCTCGCCCTCGATCAGCAGCGGCGCATCCAGTGGCGCCATGCGCCGCGCTTCACGCACCACCGCGGCCATGACTTTGGAGCTTTGAAAAATACTGTCGAAACCGCGCAACTCCTGCTTGCGCACGTTATAGATGCGTTCGCCGACCCGGTCCGCCCGGTGCAACGTCAGTACCGCACCGGCCATGGCCTCGCTTTCGTCATGCTCCGATTGCAACGGCGCGATATCGGCCAGGAACACATCGCCCTTGACCTTGACCCGCAAGCCATTGATCCGCGATTTGTTGGCGCGCACCAGCTCCGGCAAATCGAAGTCCTCGGCATACCGCGACAAGGGAATACCCGGCACCTCGTCCACCCGCACCCCGAGCAATTGCGCGGCGGCGCGGTTGGCCGCGACGATCGAACCGCCCATGTCGATCGACAGCACCGGAAACTCCAGCGCGCCGAGCAAGGCATTCAGCTCCATGTGCCGACGCTCGCTGGGCATCAGCCCTACGCGCTTGACGCCAAACACACCGGTGATGGCCTCGAACTTCGGACGCAGTGCCTGGAACTGAAGGTTGATCAGGTTCGGACAATGCAGGTAGATCGCGTTGCCATGCTCGCCGCCGACCTCACCCCGGGCGACGTTGATCCCGTACTCCACCAGCAGGTTGAGAATGTCGCGCAGGATACCGATGCGGTTCTGGCAGTGGACTTTGATACGCATATAAAGGCCTGAACGATGGTAAATGAGGCGCGTGGCGAGGTTTTTTCTGCCGAGGCGCGAAGTTTGTCGTCAAGATTATGTGACAGCTCAAGGCCTTTTCAAACCCGGAAATCTCAATACTTGCGCCATAGCCGTCAATCCGTAACGAATAGTTTACGAAAAACCATGATTTCTCCTACGTACAACACCCAAACCCTGCTGCAAAATCTCACACTTGGGGTTATTTCTAGGTCCATAGGCAACAGACATAACAAGAACGTATCCCTTTGCAGGAGAGCAGCATGAAGCAGACGCAATACGTGGCCCGCGAGCCCGATGCGCAAGGTTTTATTCACTACACCGCTGAAGAACATGCAGTGTGGGATACGCTGATCACTCGCCAGCTGAAAGTGCTCGAGGGTCGTGCATGCCAGGAATACATGGACGGCATCGAAAAACTCGGCCTGCCCCATGACCGCATTCCGCAACTCGACGAAATCAACAAAGTCCTCGGCGAGACCACCGGCTGGCAAGTCGCCCGGGTGCCGGCGCTGATTCCGTTCCAGACCTTCTTTGAATTGCTGGCCAGCAAGCAGTTTCCGGTCGCGACCTTTATTCGTACTCGCGAAGAACTGGATTACCTGCAAGAGCCGGACATTTTCCACGAGATCTTTGGGCACTGCCCGCTGCTGACCAACCCCTGGTTCGCCGAATTCACTCACACCTACGGCAAACTCGGCCTACAGGCTTCCAAGGAAGAACGTGTCTATCTGGCGCGCCTGTACTGGATGACCATCGAGTTTGGCCTGGTCGACACCCCGGACGGCAAACGCATCTACGGTGGCGGCATCCTCTCCTCGCCGAAAGAAACCGTGTACAGCCTGTCCGGCGAGCCGGAGCATCAAGCCTTTGATCCGCTGGAGGCGATGCGCACGCCGTATCGCATCGACATCCTGCAACCGCTGTACTTTGTCCTGCCCAACCTCAAGCGCCTGTTCGATCTGGCCCACGAGGACATCATGGGCATGGTCCATCAAGGCATGCAGCTGGGGCTGCACGCACCCAAGTTTCCGCCTAAACCCAAGGCGGCCTGAGAGCGCCGCAGTCGCGGCGCCACTCAAAAAATAGTAACGTCTAACAAGAACTGAATTCAGGAACCCACCATGAACGCTCTGAACCAAGCCCATTGCGAAGCCTGCCGTGCCGATGCCCCACAAGTCAGCGACGAAGAACTGCCGCTACTGATCAAGCAGATCCCTGACTGGAACATCGAAGTTCGCGATGGCGTGATGCAGCTGGAAAAAGTCTTCCTGTTCAAGAATTTCAAATTCGCCCTGGCCTTTACCAATGCCGTGGGTGAAATCTCCGAGGCCGAAGGCCACCACCCAGGCCTGCTCACCGAATGGGGCAAAGTCACCGTGACCTGGTGGAGCCACTCGATCAAAGGCCTGCACCGCAACGACTTCATCATGGCCGCGCGCACTGACGAAGTGGCCAAAGACGCCGAGGGCCGCAAATAATGCATTTCGACGCCATCGGCCGAGTACCCGGCGACCCGATCCTCGGCCTGATGGAGGCCTATGCGCAGGACAGCAATCCGCGCAAATTTGACCTTGGCGTGGGTGTCTACAAGGATGCCCAGGGCCTGACCCCGATTCCGCAGTCGGTGAAACTTGCCGAACTGCGCCTGGTGGATCGTCAGACCACCAAGACCTACATCGGCGGTCACGGTGACCCGGCTTTCGGCAAAGTGATCAATGAGCTGGTGCTCGGCGCGGACTCCGCGCTGATCGCCGAGCAACGAGCCGGCGCAACCCAAACCCCGGGCGGCACCGGCGCCTTGCGCCTGAGCGCCGACTTCATTGCGCAATGCCTGCCGGGGCGTGGCATCTGGCTGAGCAACCCGACGTGGCCGATTCACGAAACCATCTACGCCACTGCCGGCCTCAAGGTCAGCCACTACCCGTACGTGGGCAGCGACAATCGCCTCGATGTCGAAGCGATGCTGGCGACCCTGAACCTGATTCCCAAGGGCGATGTGGTGCTGCTGCATGCCTGCTGCCACAACCCGACCGGTTTCGACCTGGCCCACGATGACTGGCGCCGAGTGCTGGAGGTGGTTCGCAGCCGCGAACTGCTGCCACTGATCGACTTCGCTTATCAGGGTTTTGGCGATGGTCTGGAGCAGGACGCCTGGGCGGTGCGGTTGTTTGCCGCTGAACTGCCTGAGTTGCTGATCACCAGTTCCTGCTCGAAAAACTTCGGCCTGTACCGCGACCGCACCGGCGCGTTGATCGTCTGCGCGAAGGATGCCGAAAAGCTGGTGGATATCCGCAGCCAATTGGCCAACATCGCCCGCAACCTGTGGTCGACACCACCGGATCACGGCGCCGCCGTGGTGGCAACCATCCTTGGCGACCCGGAGCTGAAACAGCTGTGGGCCGATGAAGTGGAAGCCATGCGCTTGCGCATCGCGCAGTTGCGCTCGGGCCTGGTGGAAGCGCTGGAGCCACACGGTTTGGGCGAACGCTTCGCGCATATCGGCGTGCAACGCGGGATGTTTTCCTACACCGGTTTGACGCCGGCTCAGGTGAAAAACCTGCGCGACCACCACAGCGTGTACATGGTCAGCTCCGGTCGTGCCAACGTCGCCGGGATTGATGCCACACGTCTGGATTTGCTGGCGCAAGCAATCGCTGACGTCTGCAAGTAAATCCCCGGCAGGCTCCTTGTGGCGAGGGAGCTTGCTCCCGCTCGAGCACGCAGTGGTCGAAAAGCCTGCATTCGAGCTTTAACTGAACAAACTCATTACCTTACTTTTTGGGGCTGCTCCGCAGCCCAGCGGGAGCAAGCTCCCTCGCCACAAATGCTTCAAAGCACGGGTAACGCATGCGGCCATCCGTCGCAACAAAGGGAGATAAAAGCCTCTCTGTCATCTCCCCTGCTGTATCCTGCCCAGGCTTTTTTAAAAGCGCGGATCTACACAGCGATTTAAAAACAGACCTTGCGAGGAGCAACCAACATGCACGAGATTCCTAATCTCCCCCTCCCAAGCCTGCACGAAACTGCGCAGACAACCCCGCAACAAGCCGGTGCCCATAAGCCCGAGCCGAAAGAAGCCACTGGCAGCCGCAAGGCCGACAGCGAAGACTGAAAAAGCACTACCCAGACCGTGTGGAAAGCGCTAATTCATGCGCTTTCCACACAGCCTGAACCAAGGACCCGCACATGAGTGACACCTTCACCGAAAGCCAGGCCAGCGTACTGATCGGCACTGCCGAAAAGATGATCGATGTCTGGAACCGCCTGACACCCGAGAAACAAGCCCTGCTCCTGACCCGCTTCGGCAGCCAGGAAAACGCCCTCGCCGCACTGGTGACAACGCAATTGGTCGCGCCCGCCAAATCCTGATTCCGGCCAGCAACACAACGACCGACACCCGGCGCCAATTTCTCCCCCTCTGCGTATCCAACCACCGGTATCATAAGCAGCCTATCTATCCTGCTGTCCCGTGGACCCATTCCCATGCCAGAACCTCAGCGCCCCATGGCGGTCACGCTGCAAGTCGTTTCCATCGTCCTGTTTACCTTCATCGGCTATCTGAATATCGGCATCCCCTTGGCCGTTTTGCCGGGTTATGTGCACAGCGACCTGGGCTTTGGTGCGGTGATCGCGGGCCTGGTGATCAGTGTGCAATACCTCGCCACCCTGCTCAGCCGCCCGTACGCAGGAAGGATCATCGACAACCAGGGCAGCAAACGCGCGGTAATGATCGGCCTGGCCGGTTGCGGCTTGAGCGGCGTGTTTATGCTGCTGTCGGCCTGGACGCAAAACCTGCCGACCTTGAGCCTGATCAGCCTGCTGATCGGCCGACTGGTGCTGGGTAGCGCCGAAAGCCTGGTCGGTTCAGGATCGATTGGTTGGGGCATCGGCCGGGTCGGTGCAGCGAATACCGCCAAGGTCATCTCCTGGAACGGCATCGCCAGTTACGGCGCACTGGCGGTCGGCGCACCGCTCGGCGTGCTGCTGGTTCATCACTTGGGGTTGTGGAGCATGGGCGTGAGCATTCTCCTGCTGGCAGCGTTGGGGCTGTTGCTGGCCTGGCCAAAAACCGCGGCGCCGATTGTTGCCGGTGAACGCCTGCCGTTCATGCATGTGCTGGGGCGGGTGCTGCCCCACGGCTGTGGGCTGGCGCTGGGCTCGATCGGCTTCGGCACCATCGCCACCTTCATCACCCTGTATTACGCCACCCGACACTGGGACAACGCCGTGCTCTGCCTGAGCCTGTTCGGCGCCTGTTTCATTGGCGCGCGCCTGCTGTTCGGCAACCTGATCAATCGCCTTGGCGGTTTTCGCGTGGCGATTGCCTGCCTGTCGGTCGAAACCCTCGGCCTGTTGCTGTTGTGGATGGCGCCAGATGCACACTGGGCACTGGCGGGCGCGGCGCTGAGCGGGTTCGGCTTCTCGCTGGTGTTCCCGGCGCTGGGCGTGGAAGCAGTGAATCTGGTGCCCGCCTCCAGCCGTGGCGCGGCAGTCGGCGCTTACTCGCTGTTCATCGACTTGTCACTGGGGATCACCGGGCCGTTGGCGGGCGCCATCGCAGCCGGATTCGGCTTTGCCTCGATCTTCCTGTTCGCCGCCCTCACCGCCTTGAGCGGTCTGATGCTCAGCGTCTATCTGTACCGACAGTCGCCACTGCACCTGAACGAAAAGTATCGTGAGGAACGCGAAGCGAGCTAGAAGTCGACTTTACCGCGCCCGGCCTTGATCGAGCCGCGCTTGGTTTTTGACTCCAGCCGACGCTTCTTCGAGCCCAGGGTCGGCTTGGTCGGACGACGCTTTTTTTCAACCTTGGTGGCGCTGAGGATCAACTCGGTCAGGCGCGCCAGCGCATCGGCGCGGTTGGCTTCCTGCGTGCGGTATTGCTGGGCCTTGATGATGATCACGCCGTCGCTGGTGATCCGACTGTCACGCAGCGCCAGCAAGCGTTCCTTGTAGAACTCCGGCAAGGATGACGCCGGAATATCGAAGCGCAAGTGCACCGCGCTGGAGACCTTGTTGACGTTCAGCCCACCCGCGCCTTGCGCACGAATGGCGGTCAATTCGATCTCGGCATCCGGCAGATGCACATTGTTGGAAACCCTCAGCATTGCGTTCTCATAGTGATTCCGAAAACCTCTCAATATCCATAAAGCCCTTGATTATTAGGGTTTTAGGCGTTCTTCTATTGTCTCAGTGTTTCACTTTACAACGTGACTTTTCATGCGAAACGGGAAACAAACGGGAAAATGGCCAAGCGCATTCGACTGACAGAAATGGAAGCCTACAACGTCAAGGGCAAGAAATCCGAACCGATAGGATCCCGTGGCAAAGGCACCCTGACACTCGAACGCAAGACGGCGGGTTTCATTAACGGCTACTACCGCGAGCGCACCAACGCCGGGGACAAGCGCATTGCACTGGGCACTTTGACCAAAAATCCACGCCCCGAAACGAATGAAATGGATCTGGACGCCATGCGACTGGCGGCGCTGCGCGTCGCTACCGCGTCAATCGCTGCCGGTGGACTGGAGCAATACCTGGAACAACAATTGGCCCTGAAGGCCACCGCAGCGGCAGAGCTGGCACAGGTGGCCGCGCAAGCCGCCCTTGAGGCGAGACGCGGCACCTTCGGCGATCTGTTGGACAGCTACGTCGCCCACCTGGAGAAGTCAGGAAAGGTGAGCCATAGGGCTGTAGCGAACCAGTTCAAGGCCCACGTCAAGGACTACCACTCCGACCTCATTCAGCGCCCCGCCGCCCTGATCGAGCCCGAGGATATCCAGCTCATCTTATCCGGCGTACTGGGACGCAAACCCAAGGGCCGGGGGGTCGGTAACCATGCTGCTGGCGGCGCATCAAACGACATGCGCTCGATCTGCAACAACCTCCGTCTTTCACTGCAAGCGGCCTTCAGCCACGCGGTCAAAGCGCACCTTTCCCCGGAACGAATGGCGCGCAGCGGTAAAGTGTTTGCCATAAAGGCCAACCCTGTTCGGGATGTTCCGTCCGTGCAGGGAGCAAGGCGCGCCAATACGGAATCATTGACGCCCGTGGAGATGGGCGAGCTGCTGCGTTACCTGGACAAATTGCCCGAGCCTAAACGGGGCATAGCCAACGCCCTAATCTACCTCGGCGGACAGCGAATGACCCAGCTCTGCGCCGTGCCCTGGGACGCCGTTACCGAAGACACCATTTGCCTCCTAGATTCTAAGGGGCGCAAAGATCAAGCCTGGGAGCACCTCTTACCTATCACAAAGCGCATTGCCGAAATAATGGCCCCCATGGTTGAGCACCACATAGGCGATGGCCCGTTCTCCTTCTCAGAAGGCACGACCGCAAGCACCTCAACGATAATCAAAGCGTTCAGCGAAGCGGGCCAGGTGCTGGCAAAGGCTGGCAAGACTCGCCTCTTCACCTACCGCAACGTCCGTGTTACCGCCGAAACCCTGATGGCGCACCAGGGCATCAGTTCGGAGGTGCGCGCCTGGCTGCTGTCGCATGGCCGCAGTGGGGTGCAAGCTAAGCACTACGACCGATACGCCTATCTACCGGAAAAACGTGCCGCTCTGGAGCAATGGGGACGATATTTGGATGCCTTAGCGAAGGGAGACAAATCCAGTAGCAATGTCGTTTTACTAACTCGACGGAAAAAATCCGACGAACGGTAGTTCGGTGACCATTTCCGGGCATATATGCATATGTGTCCCATATGTCCGTCGGGGCAGCTCTTTTAACGTCAGCAGGCCGTTCAAACACCCTATCTGTCGACGCCCTAGTGTTGAATGCGCCTGAAACGTCCCGCTACCATGTGTGTACTGGTGAGTTATGTCGTGACGCCCTAAACACCACAGAACATTGGGCAAATCAGCAAAATCGGTAACTAGCAGACAAGAAAAAGCCCCGGTATTTGCCGTACCGGGGCCGATTCGGAAAGGGACGTTGGAGCGTCCCCTGCATACCGCAATAAGCCAGTACACGATCCGAGAGACGAAGCTTTTTGAGGGGCTTCTTTGCGGGCTTTTGGCCTGCCATGAAACTGTATTGCCATGAGACGGACTATGCAATGTCCTCCCATCGACGCGAACACTTTCACGCTCTCGGCTTTTCCGTACGTCGTTAGAGTAATCAAGCAATGACGCTATCCACTGACAACAACACCCCACGCCCAAACCTGCCGCGTGCAGGTATCCGAGCCACTACAGAACAACTCTGCACCCTCTACCAGATCAGCCGCACCACCTGGTGGCGCTGGTCTAAAGCCGAGAACTTCCCCACTCCCCTTCGCGCTGGCCGCATCCTGCGTTGGGATGCTGAGGCCGTGGATGCGTTCCTCACCAACCAGAAGGGTTGAGCCATGTCAACTTGCCTAACAGCTCGACCAAGGGTTGCAAACTCGTTCGTGCGCGGCTATCGTTCATCTGTCGCTGCCAATTCAGCGACCGGGCTTGGTAACCCGTTGAACGTTAGGCGCAACAGCGCCCCCATTATGATTGCAGGCGCTTTTTTTGTGCCCGCAGATCCGTTTTATGGCGGCTGTGCGTGGGAGACCCTCGGGTCTGCCGGGTTCCTAACGTCCCGGTTTACCAACCTGCGTACAGCTGCCACCCATTCGCTTGGTAACGAACGTGGCAGCTCCAACATTACGTTAGGAGCACCATCCATGATCGCCCTCACTCCGCCCGCAATTCGCGCACTTGCTCACCGTCGCATGGCCCTGAGCGCCCTCCGCGCAAACTCATCCTTATCCGTTCGACTCAAACGCTACAACACCCATATGGCCATTGTCCGAAGCTGTGAAGCCATTGCTTCCAACTCGCCTGAAACAACGCGGCCCCGAGTAGTTTGCTACCCATTAGCCGGCCACGACTGAGCATAAACAATCTCAGAGTTCTGTCGCCTTTCTTGGCCGCTAATAACGGTCGCGTAACCCAACTTACTCGACGGGTTTAACACAATGATCATTTTTCAAGTGCGCAGTAATGCGCTGATGGGATCGGCTTGCCCGAAAAAAGCCTCTGGTATCCAGCACCAGGTCAAACAAATAAATCATGACGGGTATGCAGCTCCCGTCCGTACCTATTACCAAGTCGGAGACCAGCAGAGTGTCCAGGCTGGGAACTACGGCACCGCGATTGCCGGAGACAGCGGTAAGGCCGTTGCCGGGGAAAGTGGTTTCGCCGTCGTAGGGGATCGCGGTAAGGCTCACGCTGGAGACTTCGGCACAGCCTATGCCGGGGAGTTCGCTACAGCCATCGTTGGAGATTGTGGAGTGGCCACTGTCCGGGACTGTAGCAACGCCGTTGCAGGAGTCCGGGGGACAGCCATCGCAGGTGACTATGGCCAGGCCTCAGCCGGGGCAAGTGGGATGGCCAGCGCCGGAATTAAGGGCGTCGTTTCCGCCGGCGAGAAAGGCGAAATCCGGCTCAGGTACAGAGACAGCCGAGCGGAACGGTATCGAACCGTTATCGGCTACATCGGTGAGAACGGCCTTAAGCCGAACACTGCCTACACACTCGACGACAAACACGCTTTTGTACGGGCCACCCGTGCTTTGGGAGATGCGCAATGACTACGGCCATCCCAACGTCTGTATGGGCGACAGCACAGCAGTTATGCGCTCGCTATCAGATCAGTCGTACTACATGGTGGCGCTGGTCTACAACATCGGGCTTCCCCGCACCTATCCGCTTTGGACGCGCAATACGCTGGGACATCAATGCGGTAGAAACCTACCTGACACGGCTGGAATCGCACCAGGAGGCAGGCGCTCATGAATAAGCCCAGCCCTCTTGACCTGATACGACAAACCGCCCAGCACGCCTTGACTGCTGCTGAAACGCTTTTGCCTGAATGGCTCCCTAAAGGCGGGCGAAAAGGCCGCGAATGGGTAGCGCCCAATATTGCCCGTGGAGACCGGCAAGCCGGCTCCTTCGGCGTATCACTCGACACTGGCCGCTGGAATGACTTTGCCGACAGTAGCGCCCACGGCGGCGACTTGGTATCGCTGTTGGCCTACCTGCGCAATTGCCGTCAGCTGGAGGCAGCAAAGGAAATTGACGAACGCTTGCGCCTGGGCCTGTTCGACCTCACGGCTGCCGATGCTCAGCAGCTCCAGGACCGCCGCCGACAGACCGAACAGGAGCGCAAAGCATCCGCTCTACATGCACAGCAACTCCAGGAAGAAAAGCACCTGGGCGCTGCTCGCCAGGCTGCGCAGCTTTGGAAAATGGCGAAGCCCGCCGACCGTCTACACACGTACCTGCTGACTAAGGGACTACAGCCCTATCAACTACGTCAGTTGGGCCATGGCCGTTTATTGGTCCCGCTCTGCCACGATGGCCGCTTGGTCAACCTACAGACCATCACACCTGGTGGCGGTAAACGCTTCCTATCGGGCGGCCGGGTGCAAGGTTGCTACTCCCCCCTGGGCAAAATCTCCGAAGGCTGTCGCCTGTATGTTTGCGAGGGCTGGGCCACCGGCGCAACCCTGCACCGCAACACCGGGAGTCCAGTGGTCTGCGCCATGAACGCAGGCAACCTCAAGCCAGTCGCCAAGGCAATGCGTGAGCGCTATGGCGAAACCCTGGAACTGGTGATCGCTGGTGATGATGACCGCCAAACAATAGGAAATCCTGGAAGGACCGCCGCCAACCAGGCCGCCCGTGCGACTGACGCTCTTGTGGTATTTCCTGACTGGCCTCAAGGCACCCCGACCGACCTATCAGACTTCAACGACCTATACCTCTGGCTAACCGGCCAATTCAGAGAGAGCCGCAAGCCATGAACACCCACGAAAAAAATCCCACCCTGAGCCTGGTCGGCGACCCTAAAGCGCCGTCACCTGAAAAGCTGGAGCGGCCACGCTTTGCCGTTTACGAACACGCCTGCAATGTCGAGGGCAAATCGTACAAGGCCGGCACCTGGTATCACGGCCTAAAACAAGGTGGCCCCGAGGAAAAGGCTATTCCGGTGGATCACTGGATCTGCACACCTTTAAACGTTGAAGCTGAAACGGTTAACTCAGAGGACGGCACCATTGGGCGGCTTCTCTCTTTCAGCCACCGGGGAAGACGTATCGAGTGGGTCATGCCTATGGAAGCACTGGCCGGAAAAGGCGACGAGGTCATGAAGGTTTTGATGAGTCGGGGCCTGGTAATCGAGCACCACCAACGACGCCAGATCGTTCCATACCTGGCCAGCCACCAATCGCCCGAGTTGGTGATCGCGACCACCACTAAACCCGGCTGGCATGAGTCAGGGGCATTTGTGCTGCCCTCTCGCGTCATTGGCGGGGATAACGTGCGTTTCCAGGACTCTGGCCGGGCGATAAACGTATTCACCTGCAAGGGGACTCTCAGCGGCTGGCAAACCGAGATTGCTACACGCTGCCTGGGCAACCCCGTGTTGATTCTGTCGGTCTGCTGCGCCTTGGCTGGACCTCTGCTCGCCAAGGTAGGAGTTAATGGCGGCGGCGTTCACCTGGTGGGCGATTCATCAAGCGGCAAGTCGCTCGCCCAGCTCTTGGCGGCGTCAATTTGGGGCAACCCTGGCGCCTTCGCAGCGTCGTGGGACGTGTCGAAGGGCGGTGTCGAGATCGAGGCTGCTTCGCGCAATGACACCGTGTTGATCCTGGACGAAATCAAGCGCGCTGATCCCAAGCGCGTCCAGGAAATGGCGTATGCCATCGCCAACGGCACGGGCAAAGGCACAATGACCCGCGAGCGCGAGGGACGCGCCAAATTGACCTGGCGTGTACTCGCGCTCTCCAGTGGTGAACGATCGTTATCAGACCATGCTGCCATCGGAGGCAGCAGTGCGCACGCGGGGGCCGAGTTGCGCATGGTCGACGTGAATGCCGGTACTCGTACCCATCGTGCCTTCGATGATGTACATGGCCTGACAGGACAAGAGTTTCACCGGACTCTTAACGATGCCGTGTCACAACACTATGGCCATCTTGGTCCAGCATTTGTGGAGTCTCTGATTCAGCAGCCCGAGGATCTGCACAGTGCGTTCCGGAAGGAGCGGGAAGCCTTTGGCACCGATAGCTCACAGGCTGGTCGGGTTGCTGATCGTTTTGCAATTATGGCGCTGGCCGGTGAACTGGCCATCCGTCGTAAGCTGATTAACTGGCCGGAAGGCACAGCCACAAAAGCCTGTTGTCTCTTGTTCAACGAATGGCTCTCAACCGCCGGGGACGGTAACGCTGAAGACCGCCAGATTCTGCGCGGTATCGCTCACTTTATTGCCCGCCACGGCGACAGCCGCTTTTCCAGTGTGCACGACACCCATCCAAACGCAACCGTTCACAATCGGGCGGGCTACTACGAGATTGAGCAGGGAAAACGTCTGTACCTGTTCAACGCACCAGCACTGGAAGAGGCCGCCATTGGCTTCGGCAGAAATCGAATTGTTCGTGCTCTCCAAGGGGTTGACGCTCTGGCCAAAGTGGACGTTGAAGCAAATCAGAAACGGTCAATGAAACGCTACAACACGCCAGGTGGTGGCGATGCTCGTTTCTACGTGGTCGACCCGAAGAAATTGGAACAGGACGGGGCTAGTCAGTGAACAGCCAGCCTCATGCTTGGCCACCTTCTTGCTGTGGCCAGGCATTCCCTAGCACTCAGCCCTTACTTTCGGCTACCGATGACCGCGACGCTCACCACTATCTGCGCCCTTGGACACTCAGATTCCGAATTCAAATGCGCACACGCTCGTCAAGCGACACATACCTACATGGTCCTCCGATGTGTCATCTTCCAGAGGGAACAAGGGAATAAGGGAACAGCCCACGAACTACATGGCTTTCATCAATCCCTTAATAGATACGAGAGTAGGGATAAGGGAATACAACTCTGTTCAATAAGGGCTACGGCCATCTACCCCATTCCCTGAAAAAAAAGACAGGGATTGTCACAAGGCTCTGAAAGGCCTGGTTTATAAGGGCTAGCCCTTAAATCCTTAAATCCCTCGGATTTTCTGAACCAGACATGCAATGAGGGGATGGCGTACTTTTTTGTTGACAGAACGACGATCAGACACAACTGCGGCCTAAAGCCCCCACCTCTTGGCGAGCAGCTTTTGACCTCTTCCATACGGATAACTGAAAGATCTGAATGAAAAAGCCCCGCTCGGTTTTCCGGCGGGGCTTTGTTGTTTAGCGATACGAGAGCGTTGTCACGCTGACGATATGCCCAACTGCTCAAACATCTCACGCTGCTGCTGACGGGGAAGCGCATGCAGCCGGTCGAACAGCATCCGGTCAAGTGGCTCTGCTGCCGGAACCAGCGCATGAGAGAACGCCAGAGTCATGACGAAGCGGTGACCGCAGTCCTTGACGTTCAGGCACTGGCAGTAGAGCCGGGCGAACGATGGGGACACATCATCACGCGACGAAATTCGCGCTTTCTCACCACACTCCTTGCAATACACCCGCACTTTCCACCCCATTCACAGCAGCCAAAAAATCAACATATGGTATTATGATTTGCTATTTAACACTACATATAGTGTTTTAGTCGTTAATTCAGGCTATCGCAACTCACCCACACCAAGGATCCCTTTCATGCCACGTTCACTTGTTTCCTCTTGGAAGCGTGTCGCCCTCAGCGGCCCCACCGCCGATGGTCGAGAGATCACCCCACAAGACCTACGCGACTGCGCAGAAACCTACAGAACGTCGACCTACACCGCCGTCATTTGGGTTGAACATGAGCGCTGGAAGGGAGCCCACGGCACCGTCTACGCAACGCGCCTTGTCAAAGATGATCCCAACCTGGAAAAAGGCCAGGTGGCCTTAGAAGCGCAGCTGAAGCCGAATGCCCAGTTGCTCAGGCTAAACAACGAGGGCCAAAAGCTGTTTACGAGTGTGGAAATCACACCCAACTTTTCGAACTCTGGACGCGCTTACATGACAGGCCTGGCCGTCACCGATGAACCCGCCAGTCTTGGTACTCAGGAGTTGTACTTTTCCAAACGTACCAGCAAGTCCGCTTACTACAGCGCGTCCGTTCCACTGGGATCACAATTTCGCAGTAACAGGCTGCAATTGAGCTTGATGAGTGTGAAACAGAAGCTCAGCCAGAAACTGAACGCGATAAAAAATCGACGCGCTTCGGGCCCCAAACAAAGGCCTACCCCAAAGGTGCTTTAGCTTGAGCTTGCTCAACACCTCAGAAATTCTCAGCGCCCCCAATCTTCCACAACTATACGAAGTAAAAAATATGACACTTGTTGCTATTGAACGGACCGATTTAGACCCAAGTTTGCAAGAGAGGCTGGCGCACTTTGAGCTAAATAGACATGCGTACCTTGACGTTCAGCAGCGCTTCTCAGAGATAGTTCATGAGGATCAGCGACTCAGAAGCCAAGCGTCGATGCTGGATACGCAAGTCAACGCAACTGACCGAGCTTGGCGACAATTAGCCAGTGAGCCAAATGCCAGTCAGGCCGAGATCAACTCAGAGATTGAGCGCGGCAGAAAACTCCAGCAAGAGGCAGAAGTGCTACGACTCACAGCTGACGCTCGAAGCAGCACCCAGAGTAAGTTGATGATTAACTTAGCTGAAGCTCGCATGAAGTTAGTGCACGCTCCTGATGAGATCAACAAAGCTTACTGGCAAGCTCTTCTCGCAAAAGCTTTAACACAGGAAGGTATGCGGGAAAGCCTTCTTGAACTCTTTGCGCTGTCGCGCGCGTTATTTCTCAAAAGTATTGATGAGCATGATGGGGCGTTGTCGAGGTGCAACGGTCAACGCGAAAGGCAGACGAAAATTCAAGAACTCACCTGGAGGGCATTTGGCCAGGAAGTTGAAAAGCTATTCAACGGTGCCGAACGGGACATACAGGCCCCCACCTTGGCCGTAATGCCGAGTACGGTCCATAGAGAAGTATTGGTGGAAACACCCGGCGATCTGATGAGGCTCAGGCAGGCCCGCAAGGCATAAGCACCGCAAGACCAATGGATTGTTGCTGTACTTTTTACAAGCCGCCTCTGTGCGGCTTTCTTCTTTTCTGGGCTTTTTTATCGGTGCACCAGGTAGCAACTGCACGACAAGAAATGAAATTACCAAAGCACGGTGAGATTGGCTGCAAGCCATAACACACCTGGCTTACAGGGTTTTCAGTAGCAGATAAGCACTCGCAGACATGCACAAAAAATGTGAGCGATTCATTTTATAAAAATCCAACCTACCCCCTATGCACGTTGGCTTTCGTGGTTTTAAACGCCGTTGCTGGCCGGTCACAGCCGCAGCAATCTCTTTGCATTTTTTTGCACAAGCCTGCACAGAATGAAATGGGCTGTCGCCCGCCAAGCCCCACGGCCAGCCAGGGCTAGCGCCCTGATTGCATTACCTATGAAATTGCACAAAAAAATCACACAGAGCGCGTCGGCGGGAGGGGGATAAGTGCTTTTTCATGATGTTTTTCTTCATCGTTGAATATTTTCGGCAGGGGCGAAATTGCACTCCACTGACCATCCCCTCGCACTCTTCCCCATTAGCATTGAATCTAACAAAGGCGCATCGAAATTGACCAGCATGCTTCGAGATACTAACCTGCACAAACTGGTCCAGGCTGTGTGAAAACGTTTTAGAGCAGATTTGAAAGTCAGGACTGGAACGAAAATCGCGTTCCTACGCAAATTTCCGGTCTGCTGCTGAACCAAACGCTGGCAGATTTTACGTAGCAACGCGGACTTCAAAAATGGCGCATGCGTTTTCACACAACCTGGGTCGATAGGTGTCGCCGCCTATTTCTTCCTAGCCACTCTTGTAAGTTTTGAAAATGGAGGCGGAGGTATACCTCCGCCCCTACCATCACTCTGCGCGCCTACTAGGAAGGCCAGTGGCCCAACGAATCATATCCGCAAGGATAGGAAAAATGTCGTTATGCTTCGCGCCAAATCGCATGAAACCACCCTGAATTGAGCCGAGGTCTCGGTTCACACCGGGAATCTCTTCAGGAAGGAAATCCTTCAAACTTTCCAATCCCGCAGCGACACGCTCGTTGTCACTAAGCGAGTAATAGTTCCACATCGGATTATCGTGCGCGAAATTAACATTCGGGATCCTATCCAATAGTTGTGCATACAGTTCTTCTGAGTTAGATGGGCGCCGGTTGTTAAAATTTAGGTCGAAGGCAAGTTTCGCGAGCGCTTTCATCACAACTGGCTGTGCAACCAATGTCTTTTCCTTCGCACGATAGCTACCGAAATCAGGTATCTCAGTGATCTTACTCCATAGGTTTAGAATCACTTCCTCTCTCGGTTCAATAATTGATGGTGTGGCGCCAGCTACGTTACCCTTATTGAGGAAGGCAATAGCATTGATTCCGACAAGATCTTTGAGGACCAGATGACCTTGGTCTTCAGACCAATCTTTCGCCTCGGTATCACTGATAGAAATACCATGTTCGGGCAGCTTCTTCTTAATGAACAGGGTGATTGGGTTTGATCCATCAAACTGAAAAGCAAGTGACGAGTCCACCTTTTTGGCAAGGCGGTTCAGATCATGAAAAAGTTGGCGCTCCTGATCGATATCAAGGCCAAGGTGAACTTCCACCGTAAGCGTGGCAAATTGACGAGCAGCACCATACGCCTCGTTCCAGACAAGCATTTCAGCCTCATCAACCGGCTTACCTTTTTCCGCCAAAAGCACTGCCCCTTTCCCAGGGTACTTTCCTGATTGCCGAACCTGTTCTAGAAAAGTCATTACCAGGTCAGCAGCGTGGCGGCGGTGCTGCCCGTCGACAACCCATAGAACGTGGCGCTCGGAAAGAAAAATTCTGAATCCAGCAGTTTCATGATTTTTCGTTTCCAGACGCACGCCCCTTATTCCGCCAGTACCAGCGCCACCCGGTGGCACGTCGCGAATGTTACAAACGAGGGGCTGTAGCGAGAAGTAAGATTGTTCGCCTAGACGCCGGAGAAGAGAATCAAAAGCATCCGGAACCGGTTTGCCGGTCGCAACACGATGCAGTTTTGCAGCGGAAACAAGACCTTTGATCATGTAAACCGCCAGCTTCTTTGCATGGGTTTCATCTAGAGCTCGCTGAGCAACGGGGCCGGCCTCGCGATCGTTTGACACAGCGGAGATTTCAGCAAACTTTCGGAAAGGCACGGACATTGTGAATACCCGGTGACCTAGGTTATGTCCGATGAATACGTTAAAGGGCGTCTCATTCACATCCCCAGCATCCGCCAAACTGTCCAGGCTATCTAGGGTTTGTGGGGACTCTTGATTAGAAAGAGGAATAGGCAGTCCGTCATTCGTCGCGTACATTTGGTTTTCTCCGTGGCATCACTTCGTTTTATTCCGGGAAGAGCAAAACTCACCCCTGGCACTAGAAAATAATGCCCCATGGTGGATTATTTGAAAAGCCCTAAACGAAATTATTTTAACTCCAGGGATATTGTCGCTCCAAAATCGCAGCCCTACCTACGATTGTCCGATTAGCCACGGAGCATCCCGCTGTGATGGAAATAGACGCGCCGCCTTGGGCTGTACTTATTGGCCTTCGCCGGGGCACGAGCAGGTGAAGTCGAGCGCGAATGTAAATTCTCAACTGCCATCAACAACCTACCGACATAAACGACAATGAGCGTCGCTCCATAAATTTTGGACAGCCGACAAAGGTTTACGCCGCAGCGCTTATCAATATCGGGCGAGGGCTTTTGTGAACTGCTAACAGGAAGACAGAGCAGATACGGGATCAAAACGGGAAAATTCCAACCTAGACCAGAGAGATCGAAGACCAATAAAGCGGCTACAGCATGCTAAATCATTGGGCAAAGCAGCTTTTTTCCAGAAAATAATAAGTGATTGGAAATCACCAGCATGGAAAAGCGTGTCCGCGTTAGGGGTGCATCAGGATACCCGAATAGCCTGAAGGAGATGACAGGCCATTGTGGGAGCGAGCCTGCTCGCGATGACGACGGCACATGCAGCATCAATGTGACTGACAAACCGCTATCGCGAGCAGGCTCGCTCCCACAGGGTTTTGTATGAACCCCATAAACAATAAACCCGGCACATGGCCGGGTTTATTGTTTTTGCGCTGCGCGTTACTTCACCGCAGAAGCCGCAGCATTCAACGCGTGCTGAGCACTGCGCTTGTTCTTGATGTTGTAGCAGCCCCACATGAACAGGACCCACACCGGAATTGCGTACACCGAGACCTGGATACCCGGGATCATCAGCATGATGCACAGGATGAAGGCCACGAACGCCAGGCAGATGTAGTTGCCGTACGGGTACCACAGCGCCTTGAACAGCGGCGTTTGTCTGGTGCGGTTCATGTGCTGGCGGAACTTGAAGTGCGAGAAGCTGATCATCGCCCAGTTGATCACCAGCGTTGCAACCACCAGCGACATCAGCAGTTCCAGCGCATGCTGCGGCATCAGGTAGTTCATCACCACGGCGACGAAGGTTACCGCGGCCGAGGCCAGGATCGAACGCACCGGCACGCCGCGCTTGTCGATCTTTGCCAGACCTTTCGGGGCGTCGCCCTGTTCAGCCATGCCCAGCAACATGCGGCTGTTGCAGTAAGTGCCGCTGTTGTACACCGACAGCGCAGCAGTGAGCACCACGAAGTTGAGGATGTGCGCCGCGGTGTTGCTGCCCAGCATCGAGAACACCTGAACGAACGGGCTGCCGCTATAGGCATCGCCGGACGCATTCAGGCTCACCAGCAAGCTGTCCCACGGAGTCAGCGACAGCAGGACCACCAGTGCGCCGATGTAGAAAATCAGGATCCGGTAGATCACCTGATTAATGGCTTTCGGGATCACGGTTTTCGGCTTGTCGGCTTCTGCTGCAGTGAAACCGAGCATTTCCAGACCGCCGAAGGAAAACATGATGATCGCCATGGCCATCACCAGACCACTGACGCCATTCGGGAAAAACCCGCCGTGTTCCCACAGGTTGGTCACCGAGGCTTGCGGGCCGCCATGGCCGCTGACCAGCAGGTAGCTGCCCAGGGCAATCATGCCGACAATCGCCACGACCTTGATGATCGCAAACCAGAACTCCGCTTCGCCAAAGACTTTGACGTTAGCCAGGTTGATCGCATTGATCATCACGAAGAACGCTGCAGCCGAGACCCAGGTCGGGACATCCGGCCACCAGTAGTGCACATATTTGCCGACCGCCGTCAGCTCCGACATGCCCACCAGGATGTACAGAATCCAGCAGTTCCAGCCCGACAGGAAGCCGGCGAAACCGCCCCAGTACTTGTGCGCAAAGTGGCTGAACGAGCCAGCGACCGGCTCTTCAACGATCATTTCGCCCAGTTGGCGCATGATCATGAAAGCGATGAAGCCACAGATTGCGTAACCGAGGATCATCGACGGGCCGGCCGATTTCAGCACACCGGCAGAGCCCAGGAACAATCCGGTACCGATCGCGCCACCGAGGGCGATCAGTTGAATATGGCGATTTTTCAGGCCGCGTTGAAGCGTACCTGAATGCGAGTTTTGTCCACTCATGAAAAGGGTCTCACGCAAGGTTTGATAATGTTCGTTAAGACGTTGCCGCTCGGATCGGGATCAAGCAGCGCGGATCAAACCCCAGCGCAGGCACCAGGAGTTCAGCGTTTTTTTACTGGTCATGCGTCACCTGTTTGTTTTTATCTGTGACGAAATCGAACCCGACACGCTTGTGGCGCGGCGGAGTTAACAAAGCGGATAGCCTTGAGTTTGCGCAGTTACGCAGGGAGGTCACAGTTAAAACGCGGCGCATTGTACACCTGTAACCCCCTGCTGCCAGACACCGCTGAATCAGCGCGTCGTTTGCCGGGATTGCCTGTGTCCGCCTCGAGTGGCTCGGGCGGCTGCAAAAAAAGGCTCAGACCTTTGCGGGTCGTTGACGGGGGCGATGGAAAAATCGCCCCTCGAAGAGAGATGAAAATGACTCACGGCGTTCATTGCGCCTCCTTCTTGTTATGCACCTGCACGACAGGCATGGGCGCATCTCACCGCTGAAACCGTCTTGAAACAAGCGGAGCAGAGCCCTGCAAACCACACTACCGAGCACCAATCGGAAGCTTTTCCTTACAACCCTCGCATCAACCCGAATCCATGGCGCAGAACGCGGCTTTTCGTAAATCCTCCTTTACGAGGCGTAACGTATTTTTTCCACAACAGATCTTTCTGAAGGTCGCCTGCAAATTGACGGCAGCCCCATTCCTACCGATGAAACCAAGTTAGTGTTTTGTTTTTTATTAAAAAAATAGACACCTAAAAACGGAATAAAAATTTCACCCAAACTGAATTTAAATTTTAAATTGCATTTTAAAAACGACTGAACTAGGTTTCCAACCACTTGCCAGGCCGTGAGGGCGCGCAAGTAAGCAGCAACTTTTTTCAGTCGCAATGATTTATTCCCGCACTGAAAACAGCACCGCCATTCAACCTTAAAGCTATCAGGGAGATTCACTATGCAAGCAATGAATAAAGACCTGGAAACCGAACTGCAACTGGACGAGTGGTTTGAAGCGCCGACTCATGACGCGGCTGTTGAAATGATGCAAGCCGACGCGGTCGTTCCGTTCGGCACGGCGATGTGGCCTTTGTAAGATATCCAGGCAGGTACGCGCCGGCCGGTCGTACCTGCCACTATTCGCTGACTGTCAGGGAGGATTCATGGATAGACTCCGCGCCATTTCGCATTTCCTTTACTACCTCGAACACCACCCTGCCCTCGTGGGCGTACGTCCGGCCAAGGTCTTGCTTGGGCATACGCAACCTTACGAGGCGTTGACCGGCGCGATCATCGAGCAAGCGGCCAACGAGCCATTCCACTTCAGTGCCATGCGCCTGGACCTCGAACCAACCCAAACCCTGGCGCAGGCGATTGCCGACTGCGATCTGTACATTTTCTTCTACGACTCGTCGACCCTGCCCAACCCGCGCCCGGACGGCCCCGACTTTGTTCGTGCCTTGCAAAGCGTCATGGCCGACCATTGGAAGAAGTCGCTGCTGTTCAAGGATTACGGCGATTACTTCTACGACACCTTCAGTGTCACGCCGCAACGTATCGCCGGGCTCAACAGCCATCTGATCCAGCGTATGTCCCAGGCCACTACCCTGAGCTTCAGTGATCGGCACGGCTCTTACTTCGAAACGCCGCTGAGCAGCATCAAGAAGTGGACCAATATCAACGGCGTCGGCAACTTCGACCTGGCGCCCGGCGAGATTGCCACCCACAGCGAAGCCATCAATGGCCAGGTAAAGTTCGTCGGCACCTTCCTCGGCACCATTCCCTTCGCCCGCAAATATGGTGTGCTCCAATCACCGCTGGAGTTGTGGATCGAGAACTCGACCATCAGCCGAATCGCCACGCAAGTGCCGGGGCTGGAACATGACTTCAACAAATACCTGGATGCCAACCCGTCCAACCGACGCATCGAGGAGTTGGGGATCGGCACCAACGAGGGCGTCAAGGACCTGTATGCGCGCAACGCCGGCTTCGAAGAGCGCCATTGCGGCCTCCATCTGGGGTTGGGCGGTGGCGCCAAGGGCAGCCATCACCTGGACCTGATCTTCGCCAGCGGCGTGTTGGCGCTGGATGACAAGCCGGTGTTTGATGGGCGGTTTGTGTTCTAGTCCTGAAGAGGGTGGTGCAGTTACTGACCTCATCGCGAGCAGGCTCGCTCCCACATTTGAGCGCATTTATCTGAACGATCTCGTTCACCTGTGGGAGCGAGCTTGCTCGCGATGACAGACTCAAAAACACTGCATCACTAAAGCCGAGGCAAAAAAAACGCCAACCCGAGGGTTGGCGTTTTTATGGAGCGCTTACCGATTATTCCGGCTTGCGACGACCAAAGCCAGGACGCTGGCCGGAACCGGCCGGTGCGCCACGACGCTTGCCCGATGGCGCATCACGGTCGACCAGGACGATGCCCGGACGCTTTTTCGGCGCTGGCTTGGCCGGGCGCTTGGTGTCGGCCGGACGGTCTGCCACTGGCGTACCGCGACCCGACTCGCCACGACCTGCCGGCGCACCGCGATCACTGCGACCACCGACTGGAGCACCGCGGCCTTCGCCACGTTCAGTGCGACCGTTGGCCGGACGCGGAGTGCGTGGACCGCGCTCGCCATCCTGACGTGGTGCCGGCTTGCGAGCCGGACGCTCGCCTTCAATCTGCGGCTCGCGCGCTGGACGCGGGCCAGCAGCCGCTGGAGCACCAGTCGCTGGACGCAGGGTCCGCACGCGCTCGCTCTTGCCGACCGGGCGCGACGACTTGCGCTGCATACGCTCAAGCTTGTCTTTGCTCTTGGCGTTCATTTGCGGCATGGCCACCGGGGTCAAACCGACTTCAGCACTCAGTACGTCGACTTCGTACTGGCTCATTTCGCGCCAGCGGCCCATCGGCAGGTCAGAGTTGAGGAACACCGGACCGAAACGCACGCGCTTCAGACGGCTGACCACCAGACCCTGGGATTCCCACAGACGTCGAACCTCACGGTTACGACCTTCCATCACCACGCAGTGGTACCAGTGGTTGAAACCTTCGCCACCTGGCGCCTGCTTGATGTCGGTGAACTTCGCCGGGCCGTCTTCGAGAACGACGCCAGCCTTCAGGCGCTCGATCATTTCGTCGTCGACTTCACCACGAACACGTACCGCGTATTCACGGTCCATTTCGTAGGAAGGGTGCATCAGGCGGTTGGCCAGCTCACCGTCGGTGGTGAACATCAGCAAACCGGTGGTGTTGATGTCCAGACGACCGATGTTGATCCAGCGGCCTTCTTTGGGTTTCGGCATTTTGTCGAACACGGTCGGACGGCCTTCAGGGTCGTCGCGGGTGCAGATTTCGCCGTCGGGTTTGTTGTACATGATCACGCGGCGGACCGATTCGGCCGCTTCTTCACGCTTGATCACCTTGCCATCGATGGTGATGGCGTCGTGCAGGTCGACTCGCAGGCCAAGGGTGGCATCTTTGCCGTTGACCTTGATCCGGCCATGACTGATCCAGGCTTCTACGTCGCGGCGCGAGCCGACGCCGATACGGGCGAGGACTTTCTGCAGTTTTTCGCCTGCTGGGCCGATTTCCTGGTCGTCTTTCTGGTCGTTGATACTCATCTGGGCACCTCCCGGTGTGGTCTGTTCAGGCCTGGCCTGAAGAGTTGAAATCTGGTCTTTGGGCGAAAGGATCGCCGAAGGGTCGCGAATCATACGCGCATGACGCCGCTCGCGCATCAGAGACTAGCGGATAAACGGTCAGTTAATTGTTTTTCCGCCGACCGGTGGTGCCAAGTCAGATCAATCACAACACTGAACCACTGTGGGAGCGAGCCTGCTCGCGATGAGGGAGTGTCAGTCGACATCAATGTTGTCTGATATACCGCTATCGCGAGCAGGCTCGCTCCCACAGGGTTTGTGTCAGTCGTCGAATTGGCGGCGTTCGTTCTCGATCGCTTCAGCGAGGGCCCGGGCTTCGGCTTCTTCTTCGCTCAGCTCGGGTTCTGGTTTGGGCTGCTCCAGTGCGGCGACAGCGGCGAGGAGTTTCTCGCGAGCTTCGGCAACACCGAGGATGTCATCTTCGGCCTCTTCCTCAACTTCTTCAGTTTCGGCCTCGGCTTCAACCTGGTGCCCGGTCTCTACCGCCACCTCGACAGGCGCGTCAATGGGCGACTGCGGCTCGCTGTCGCTGACCGCGCCGTCACGCAGCAAATCGTCGAAGTCGGTCTTGATCCCCTCCTCCATCGAGTCCAGTTCGAGCAACAAGCTATGGAAACTGGTCTCGTCTTTCGGTTCTTCCGGCTCGGCGCTGGCATCGGCCAGTTCTTGCAGGCCCTGCGGCACCGGTGCGTCGTCGAACTCGAGCATCGGCTCGGGCTCCAGCTCGCGCAGTTCGGCCAGCGGTGGCAGGTCGTCGAGGTTCTTCAGGTTGAAATGATCGAGGAACGCCTTGGTGGTGGCGAACATCGCCGGCTTGCCCGGTACGTCGCGATAACCGACGATCCTGATCCACTCACGCTCCAGCAGGGTCTTGACGATGTGGCTGTTGACCGCCACGCCGCGCACATCCTCGATCTCGCCACGGGTGATCGGCTGACGATAGGCGATCAACGCCATGGTCTCCAGCATCGCCCGGGAATAGCGCTGCGGGCGCTCTTCCCACAGACGTCCGACCCAGGGCGCGAACTTCTCGCGAATTTGCAGACGGTAGCCCGAGGCGACTTCCTTCAGCTCAAAAGCCCGACCGTCGCAGGATTTCGCGAGAATCGCCAAGGCCTTCTTGAAGACCGGCGGCTCCGGGCGCTCGCCCTCCTCGAAGAGTTCGTACAGACGCTCCATCGACTGCGGCTTTCCCGAGGCCAACAGAAAGGCTTCAAGCAGTGGCGCCAGCTCGCGGGGTTCACTCAGATTCATTGATTTTGCTCGTTATTCGGCTCGCGCCCGCACATGGATAGCCGCAAACGGCTCATTCTGCACCAGCTCGACCAAGGATTCCTTGACCAGTTCGAGGATCGCCATAAAGGTCACGACCACACCCAAGCGTCCTTCTTCGGCGGTGAACAGCTCGACAAACGGCACAAAACCGCCGCCCTTGAGCCGTTCCAGCACGTCGCTCATGCGCTCGCGCGTTGACAACGCCTCGCGGCTGACCTGATGGCTTTCGAACATATCGCCGCGGCGCAGCACCTCGGCCATGGACATCAGCAACTCTTCCAGACTCACGTCCGGCAGCAACTTGCGCGCCATCGCCTGCGGGGCATCGAGCTTGGGCACCACTACATCGCGACCAACCCGGCTCAGGCCGTCGATGCCTTCAGCGGCCGCCTTGAAGCGCTCGTACTCCTGCAAGCGACGGATCAGCTCAGCCCGCGGATCGTCCTCTTCCTCTTCGATCTCGGCCGAGCGCGGCAGCAGCATCCGCGACTTGATCTCGGCGAGCATCGCCGCCATCACCAGATACTCGGCGGCCAGCTCCAGGCGCACCGACTGCATCAACTCGACATAGCCCATGTACTGCCGGGTAATTTCCGCCACCGGAATGTCGAGGATGTTGATGTTCTGCTTGCGGATCAGGTACAGCAGCAAGTCGAGCGGGCCTTCGAAGGCCTCGAGGAAGACTTCCAGCGCGTCCGGCGGAATGTACAGGTCCAGCGGCATTTCCATGACCGCCTGGCCATAGACCATGGCGAACGGCAGCTCTTGCTGTGCCCCGGCCTGGCTATCGACGGGTTCTACTGCGGACATCTAGGCCTCAACCGTAAACGGCGCGGGGTCACCGCAACCGACGCGAATCACTTCTGGCTCGCCGTCGGCCAGGTTGATCACCGTGGAAGCTTTGATTCCGCCAAAACCGCCGTCGATGATCAGGTCGACCTGATGCTCAAGCAACTGGCGCATTTCATACGGATCGCTCAACGGGTCGGTGTCACCGGGCATGATCAGGGTCACGCTCATCAGCGGCTCGCCCAGCTCTTCGAGCAACGCCAGGGCAATTGGATGGCTCGGCACCCGCAGACCGATGGTGCGCTTCTTCGGATGCAGCAGCAGACGCGGCACTTCGCGGGTGGCGTTGAGAATAAACGTGTACGGCCCTGGCAAGTGGGCCTTGAGCAAGCGGAAGGTGCCGGTATCGATCTTGGCGAACAACCCCAATTGCGACAGGTCGCTGCAAATCAGCGCGAAATTGTGCTTTTCATCCAGCTGACGCAGCCGACGCACGCGCTCCACAGCAGTCTTGTCGCCGATCTGGCAACCAATGGCGTAGGACGAGTCAGTGGGATAAATCACCACCCCGCCATTGCGGATGATCTCGACAGCCTGTTTGATCAGGCGCGCTTGCGGGTTTTCCGGATGAATCTGGAAAAATTGACTCACATTGTCTACCTGTTCAGACGGCAATAACGGCTGGGTCATGTTTGAACCGACACCAAAGTGGTGGCAGGTCCTCCGGGAGTGGGCGGTACTCGCCGATCTCGGACCAGCCTCCGGGTCCATGGAAATCACTGCCGGCACTGACCAGCAGACCGAACTCACGCGCAAGAATAGCCAGGCTGCCAACCTGCTCGGCTGGCTGATGGCCATTGACCACTTCAATTGCGTGGCCGCCTGCTTGAATATAGTCCGCAATCAGCCGACGGCGTTTGCTGCGGGTGAAATCATAGTGCCAAGGGTGTGCCAGGCTGACCCAGGCCCCGGCAGCACGCAGGGTTTCAACGGTTTCTTCCAGGGTCGGCCAATGCTGCTTGACGTCCCCCAACTTGCCGGCGCCCAGCCACTTGCGGAAGGCTTCGGCGCGGTCCTTGACGAAACCGGCGCGGACTAAATAGTCGGCAAAGTGCGGGCGGGCCGGTGCATTGCCGCTGTCACCGAGTTCCTGCTGGATAGCCCGCGCGCCTTCCAGCGCGCCCGGCATGCCCTTGAGTTCGAGCTTGCGGCTGATTTCTTCGGACCTGAGCCAGCGCCCGTCACGCAATTTGGCAATCGCCTCGACCAGCGCCGGGGCATTGACGTCGAACCCGTAACCGAGCACATGAATGGTCGCGCCCCCCCAGGTGCAGGACAATTCGACACCGTTGATCAGTTGCATCCCCAGCGCAACCGCAGCGCTGCGGGCCTCGTCGAGGCCTTCAAGGGTGTCGTGATCGGTCAAGGCCAGGACTCGCACGCCTTTCTCGAACGCACGCGCAACCAGTACCGCGGGCGCCAGGGCGCCATCGGAGGCCGTGCTATGGCAGTGCAAATCAACATTCACAGGACTGTGTAACCTCAAATCAGCTGGCGCTTTCGCGACTCAATATGTTTGTTATTATGCCGCCACATCCTGCTTCTGGCTGCCACTGTGAAACAATTCATCGACTTCATCCCTCTTCTGCTGTTTTTCATCGTCTTCAAAATCGATCCACGAGTCGTCGACATCGCCGGTTACCCATTGACCGTAGGCGGCATTTACAGCGCCACTGCGATGCTGATCACCAGCTCCCTGGTGGTCTACGGCACGCTGTTCATCAAACAGCGCAAGCTGGAGAAGAGCCAGTGGCTGACCCTGATTGCCTGCCTGGTCTTCGGTAGCCTGACCCTGGCCTTCCACAGCGAAACCTTCCTTAAATGGAAAGCGCCGGTGGTCAACTGGCTGTTCGCCCTGGCCTTTATCGGCAGCCACTTCATCGGCGAGCAGTTGCTGATCAAACGCATCATGGGCCACGCGCTGACCCTGCCGGACCTGGTCTGGACCCGTTTGAACATCGCCTGGATCGGCTTTTTCCTGTTTTGCGGCGCGGCCAACCTGTTCGTTGCGTTCACCTTCCAGAACTATTGGGTCGATTTCAAAGTCTTCGGCAGCCTGGGCATGACCCTGCTGTTCCTGGTCGGCCAGGGCATTTACCTGTCCCGCCACCTGCACGACGCCGACACTTCTACGCCAAAAACCGAGGACTGACATGCTTTACGCAATCATTGCTACAGACGTCGCCAACTCCCTGGAAAACCGCCTGGCTGTGCGCCCTGCCCACATCGAGCGGCTGCAACAGCTCAAGGCCGAAGGCCGCGTGGTCCTGGCTGGCCCGCACCCTGCCATCGACAGCAATGATCCGGGCGCAGCAGGTTTCACCGGCAGCCTGATCGTCGCCGAGTTCGCCTCTCTGGAAGCCGCCAAGGCCTGGGCCGACGCCGATCCGTATATCGCCGCAGGCGTCTACGCCAACGTTCTGGTCAAACCGTTCAAGCAAGTCCTGCCTTAACATAGCCTCTGCGCGATGAACCTTCGGTTCATCGCGTGTTCAATTGCTCATTATTCTCGTTCCACGGCCGACAACCTGCCCAACACTCGATTGGAATCAGGAGTTTCGATGCGCCAAGGTCCGCTGTGCCTGCTGTTGGTCACGTTATCGATCGGGGCCTTCGCCCATGCCGAAGAGCACTCGGACTCAGGCTATTCAACGCCTCTGTCATTAAGCGCCGGAAGCCAGATCACCGAATTGCAGCAGCGCTTGAAAGAAAGCGAACGGCAACGGGAAGAGCTGAACAAACAATTGCAAAATGCCGATAACGAACGCGAAAGTGCCTTGCTGGGCCGGTTACGCCAAGAGAATCAGCGCCTCAAGCTGCAACTCAAGGAAGTCCAGGCAAACCCGCTGCCGCGCCTGCTGACCGATCAACAGCAGTGGTTCGTCACTGGCGCCGGAGTAGCGCTATTGGCACTGCTCTGCGGTATCTTCGCCAGTGGTGGACGTGGAAAACGTCGGCAATGGCTAAATTGAGTGAGTCATGAGCGAGCTGTTACTAATTGATGATGACCAGGAGCTGTGTGAGCTCCTGAGTAGTTGGCTGAGCCAGGAAGGCTTTGTCGTGCACGCTTGCCACGACGGTCTGAGTGCGCGCCGCGCCTTGGCCGAATCTGCGCCGGCAGCAGTGGTGCTGGACGTGATGCTGCCCGACGGAAGCGGTCTGGAGCTGCTCAAGCAGTTGCGCAACGACCACCCGGATTTGCCGGTGGTGATGCTCTCGGCCCGTGGCGAGCCGCTGGACCGGATCCTCGGGCTGGAACTGGGCGCCGACGATTACCTGGCCAAGCCTTGTGATCCCCGTGAACTGACCGCGCGCCTGCGGGCGGTGCTGCGACGCAGTCATCCGGCGGCGGTGTCCAGCCAGATGGAGCTCGGCGACCTGTGCTTCAGCCCGGTCCGTGGCGTGGTCAGCATCGACGAACAGGAATTCACCCTGACCGTCTCGGAAAGTCGCCTGCTCGAAGCCCTGCTCAAGCAACCCGGCGAACCGCTGGACAAGCAGGAACTGGCGCAGATCGCCCTCGGGCGCAAGCTGACCCTTTACGACCGCAGCCTGGACATGCACGTCAGCAACCTGCGCAAAAAGATCGGCCCACACCCCGACGGCCGCCCGCGCATCGTTGCCCTGCGCAGCCGCGGTTATTACTACAGCCTCTGAACCCAACACGGCCCTTGTAGCAGCTGGCGCAGCCGGCGTTCGGCTGCGAAGCGGTCGTGAAATCAGACACCGCAGTGCTTCAGGTAGACCGAGTCGATAGGGTTTACGACTGCTTCGCAGCCGAACGCCGGCTGCTACAAGGGCTCTGTTTTTCCAGGTCAGCGCAAAACCGTCTTTACCCAAGCTTTACGCTCCGCTGACCGCCGCTGACCTTGATTTGCGTAATCTGTACTCATCCGGAACACACCGGGAACGAGACAA
The DNA here is from genome assembly GCF_056397385.1 of Pseudomonas sp. 05N36. Classification (NCBI taxonomy): domain Bacteria; kingdom Pseudomonadati; phylum Pseudomonadota; class Gammaproteobacteria; order Pseudomonadales; family Pseudomonadaceae; genus Pseudomonas; species Pseudomonas sp. 05N36. The sequence continues at coordinate 217,258 of NZ_JBFTNH010000002.1, forward strand.
GGAGACACACCATGCGCAAGACCCTTATCGCTTTGATGTTCGCCGCTGCACTGCCAACCATTGCCATGGCTGCACCAGAAGGCCCAGGCCCGATGGGCCCAATGGATGGTCACGGCTACAGCGAGCACATGCATGGCGGCAAAGGCATGTACAGAGAGTTGAACCTGAGCCACGAACAACGCGAACAGATTCGCAAACTGATCGGCGAGCAGATGCATGCGCGTAAAGAGTTGGTCGAGCAGTACCTGCAAAAACTCTCGCCAGCCGATCAGCAGGCCATGAAAGACCAAATGGCGGCCGGCCGCCAGAAAACCGAGAAAGACATTCGTGCCCTTCTCAAGCCGGACCAACAGCAGAAGTTCGATGCGATCCAAAAGAAGCAGGCCGAACGCAAAGCCGAATGGGAGCAGTTCCAGGCCTGGAAAGCTCAACAACCGCAAAAGACGCAATAATGCTCTAGCGTTTCTCCCCAGCCCAATGGTCCATCACCATTGGGCTTTCTTTGTTTGAGGACTTACCGTGCGTTCATTGTTCTGGCGCATCCTTGCCAGCTTCTGGCTGGCCATCGCTCTGGTTGCGGGGTTGTCGATCCTGCTCGGGCACATGTTGAACCAGGACGCCTGGATTCTCAGCCGCCACCCGGGCCTCAATACCCTGGCGCAAGAGTGGACGCAGCTCTACGAAGAAAAAGGCGAGGACGCGGCGCAAGCCTTGCTCGAACAACGCAAACGGCGTTACCACATCGATGTTCAGGTACTGAACGAAGGGGGTGACCCGGTGGTGCGCGGGACCTTTCCTCGCCGCGCGGCAGCCCTGGAAGCACGGCAGAACGACAACCCCGACGACAGCGGCCGCCACCTGCCCTGGCGGCGTCTGACCGTCGAGTACACCAGCCCGAAAACCGCTGAAACTTACTTGCTGATCTACCGTATTCCGCATCCAGAGCTCAACGCCTGGCACCGTAACAGCCTGCTTTGGCCCCTCAGTGCGCTGTCGATCGCCCTGGTGGTGCTGACGCTGTTCAGCCTGCTGGTGACGCTGTCCATCACCCGCCCGTTGAGCCGTTTGCGCGGTGCGGTGCATGACCTCGGTCAGACGACCTATCAGCAAAACAGCCTGGCGCGGTTGGCCAATCGGCGTGACGAGTTTGGCGTGCTGGCCAACGACTTCAACCGCATGGGCGCACGCCTGCAAAGCCTGATCGGCAGCCAGCGCCAACTGCTGCGCGACGTCTCTCACGAACTGCGTTCGCCGTTGGCCCGGTTGCGCATCGCCCTGGCCCTCGCGGAACGCGCCGGCCCCGAAGAACGCGAAAAGCTCTGGCCACGATTGACCCGCGAATGTGATCGGCTGGAAGCACTGATCAGCGAAATCCTGGTGCTGGCACGGGTCGACGCCGACAACGCAAGTGCCGAAGAGATTGACCTCAATGCGTTACTCAATACGGTGCAAAAAGACGCTCAGCTAGGCGCGCCAGAGCAAAACATCCGTATCGAAGCCGAACCGCAATTAAACCTCAAGGGCTGGCCGACCATGATCGAGCGGGCGCTGGACAACCTGTTGCGCAACGCCCAGCGCTTCAATCCGGCAGGACAACCGATTGAAGTGCTGGCATTGCGTCAGGGAGATCGGATTGTGATCAGCGTGCGCGACCACGGCCCCGGCGTAGAAGTCGGGCATCTGAACCAACTGGGGGAACCGTTTTTTCGGGCGCCCGGGCAGACGGCCGCCGGACATGGCCTGGGATTGGCCATCGCCCGGCGTGCGGCGGAGCGCCACGGCGGCAGCCTGATACTGGTCAATCACCCGGAAGGGGGATTCATTGCCAGCCTGGAGCTGCCATTAGAGCCCGGTATCGCACCGTAACGATCGTCCCCGCGCTCCCGCGTGGGGACGATCATGTTCAAGGCTTGGCAGGCCAGGCGCTGACAAACTCGGTGAGATCGACTTTACCGGCCACACGCGGTTCGTTCTGCGGTGTGCCCAGGTAAAGGAATGCAATCACTTCTTCACCTTCCGCCAGGCCCAGCCCCTGGGCCACATGCGCCGAATAGACCAGCTCGCCGGTGCGCCATACCGCGCCAATACCCTGAGCGTAAGCCGCCAGCAAGATAGCGTGGGCTGCGCAACCGGCGGCCAGCAACTGCTCGGACTTCGGCACTTTGACGTGGTCTTGCACGCGCGCCACCACAACCACCACCAACGGCGCGCGCAGCGGGCCGTTACGCGCCTTGTCCACCAGGGCCTGAGGCACATCGGCGTCTTGCAGGCGTGCTGCCTGCGCCAGTATCTCGCCCAATTGCTCGCGCGCCGTGCCTTCGACCGTCAGAAAACGCCACGGCTGCAAATGCCCGTGATCCGGTGCGCGCATGGCCGCAGAAAACAACACTTCCCGTTGTGCAGCGGTGGGCGCCGGGTCGAGCAAACGCGGAACGGATACACGGTTGAGCAAAGCGTCGAGAGCCTGCATCGGCCACCTCCTGAAAAAAATGTCTGGCTATTCTAGCGGCAACTGCCGCCGGGGTGCCGGTTTACATGCCCTGCCTCGCAGGTAGAATGGCGCCCTTCCCTATCAGCCCGAGCGGACTTCATGGCGTTGCCGACCTTACGGATCATTGGTTTCATCATCGGCATCTTCCTGATCACCCTGGCCATCAGCATGGTTGTGCCGATGGCAACCCTGCTGATTTACGACCGCACCAGCGACCTGCCGTCGTTCCTCTGGGCCAGCATGATTACCTTTCTCGCCGGTCTGGCGCTGGTCATCCCCGGGCGACCCGAGCATATACACCTGCGCCCGCGGGACATGTACCTGCTCACCGTGTCGAGTTGGGTAGTGGTCTGCATATTTGCGGCATTGCCGTTCCTGCTGACCCAGCACATCAGTTACACCGATTCGTTTTTCGAAAGCATGTCCGGCATCACCGCCACCGGTTCTACTGTGCTCAGCGGCCTGGACAGCATGTCTCCGGGGATCCTGATGTGGCGTTCGTTGTTGCACTGGCTGGGCGGTATCGGCTTTATCGGCATGGCGGTCGCGATTCTGCCACTGCTGCGCATCGGCGGCATGCGGCTGTTTCAGACCGAATCGTCGGACCGTTCCGAAAAAGTCATGCCGCGTTCGCACATGGTGGCCCGGCTGATCGTCGCCGCCTACGTCGGCATCACCATCCTCGGCAGCCTGGCGTTCTGGTGGGCGGGCATGAGCCCGTTCGATGCCGTCAACCATGCGATGTCGGCAATATCCACCGGCGGTTTCTCCACCTCCGACCAGTCCCTGGCCAAATGGACGCAACCGGCCGTGCACTGGGTCGCGGTGGTGATCATGATTCTCGGCAGCCTGCCCTTTACCTTGTACGTGGCGACCTTGCGCGGCAATCGGCGGGCGTTGATCAAGGATCAGCAAGTGCAGGGATTGCTCGGCATGCTGCTGGTGACCTGGCTGGTACTTGGCACCTGGTATTGGTGGACCACCGACCTGCATTGGCTGGACGCACTGCGCCATGTCGCGCTGAACGTCACCTCGGTGGTCACCACCACCGGTTTTGCGCTGGGGGACTACAGCTTGTGGGGCACCTTCTCACTGATGCTGTTCTTCTATCTGGGCTTTGTCGGTGGTTGCTCAGGGTCGACCGCTGGCGGGATCAAGATCTTCCGTTTCCAGGTGGCCTTTATCCTGCTCAAGGCCAACCTTAATCAACTGATCCACCCGCGTGCAGTGATCAAGCAGAAGTACAACGGTCATCGTCTCGACGAAGAAATCGTGCGCTCGATCCTGACGTTTTCGTTCTTCTTTGCGATCACCATTTGCGCCATCGCCCTGGCGCTCTCGCTGCTGGGCGTGGACTGGATGACCGCCCTGACCGGCGCCGCCAGTACGGTTTCCGGAGTGGGTCCGGGACTGGGTGAAACCATCGGACCGTCCGGTAACTTCGCCAGCCTGCCCGACGCCGCCAAGTGGATTCTGTCCCTCGGTATGCTGCTCGGTCGACTGGAGATCATCACCGTGTTTGTGCTGTGTATCCCGGCATTTTGGCGTCACTGAGTGCTTTGGGCGCGTCCATCAACCGCATCCGGTATTCGCCGGGTGTGGTATCGAACCAGCGCCGAAACGCCCGGAAGAAGTTGCTCGGATCGGCGAACCCCAACAGGTAGGCGATTTCCAGCAGGGTCATGTTCGGTTGCGCCAGGTACTGCTCGGCCAACTCACGGCGTGTGTCGTCGAGCAACGTCTGAAAACTCGTACCCTCTTCCTGCAGGCGTCGCTGCAAGGTGCGCTGGGACAAGTGCAGGCTTTGCGCCACCGTATCGCGCTTGGGCTCACCTTGCGGCAGCAGGCGACAGAGCACTTGCCGTGCCTTGTGGGTGACCCGGCTTTCAGAAAACCGCGCCAGGTATTCGCCGGCAAACCGGTCATGCAACAACGCCATCGCCACGTTGGCAGTCGGCAACGGGGCTTCCATGTCTGCCCGTTCGAAAATCAGTGCGTCATAGGGCGCGTTGAACTCCAACGGCGCATGAAAGGCCAATTTGTAGGGCTCGAGGTCTTTGGGTTGGTCGCCCTGCATCAGCACTTTGCGTGGCTGCAAGGTGCGCCCGGTCAACCAGCCACACAGGCCCAGCGCGCAGGCGAGTGACGCTTCGGCACTTTGTCGGGTGGGGGGCAGATGGTCGCCATGCACCGTCAGAATCAGTGCATAACCTTCGGGTAACAGGCGAAAACTCAGGTCGGCGCTTTCGGCGATGATCCGCTGATAACGCACCAGGCGCTGGAAGCCTTCCGCCAGGGTCTGGCTCGACATCAACGCATAACCGACCACATGAAACGATGCCGGGCGGACCAACTTGCCCATGTTCAGACCGATCGCCGGGTTGCCGGACAGCTCTACCGCACGCTGCCAGAGCCGCGTCATCGAATCTTGAGGAAAGCGCGCATCCGGATCATCCAGCGCCGCGTAGTCGAGCCCCAACTGTTTGAACAAGACCCGGCAATCCAGGCCGTCCATCTCCAGTGCCTTGACAATCCCCATCGCCCAGCTTGCAGAAGTCGTTCGTTCGCTCATGGCGTTTTCTTACTTGATGAGCCGCGTGTCACGGCCAATTTCAGAAGGATACTAAAGTGGCGCCCAAGGTCACTGGCTGTTGCCACTGATGACTCTAGACTTAAATAAGCTGCCCGCAGAACATCCGCTCGGCAGCACAATAACCACAGAGAATGCAGTCGTGGAAAACATCAAACGCTTCAGCAGCTTCGCTGAGTTTTACCCGTATTACCTCAGCGAACACAGCAACAGTGTCTGCCGACGCCTGCACTTTGTCGGCACCAGCCTGGTGATTTTCATCCTCGCCTTCGCTATCGGCAAAGGTACCTGGATGTTGTTGCTGGCCCTGCCTCTGGCCGGCTACAGCTTCGCCTGGGTCGGCCACTTCTTCTTCGAAAGGAATCGCCCGGCGACATTCCAGCATCCGCTTTACAGCCTGCTCGGCGACTTTGTCATGTATCGCGACATGATCCTCGGCAAAGTGCCCTTCTAGGCTCGTCGGGCCATCAAGCCGTCCCATATGGCCAGTACAGCATTGGATCCAAGTTCTACACTGCACGACGTCCCTTCGAAAACAATAAGAGGATAGCTGATGAATGCGCACGCCCGCTTCACCCACATGAAGGATGGTACGCAGGAAGACTGGGCGATCATCGCCGCAGACTTCAGTGCCTACGCCAAGCAATTACCGACACGGATTGTGGCGCACCTGAAACTGCTGGAGGGTGATTTTGGCGGTTTCCCGATCGATCGGCTGACCCACTCATTGCAAACCGCCACCCGTGCCTGGCGCGATGGCCGGGATGAGGAATACGTGGTGTGCGCGCTGCTCCACGACATTGGCGACACCCTTGGCTCCTACAACCACCCGGACATTGCGGCGGCGATCCTCAAGCCGTTCGTCAGCCCTGAAAACCTGTGGATGGTGGAAAAACACGGGATTTTCCAGGGCTATTACTTCTTCCATTACCTGGGCATGGACCGGCACCTGCGAGAGCAATTTAGCGAACACCCGCAGTACCGGCAAACCATCGAGTTCTGCGCCAGGTATGACGCGGCAGCCTTTGATCCGGACTACGAGACCCTGCCGCTGAGTTTTTTCGAACCGATGATGGAACGCCTGTTTGCCCGGCCGAAAAACTCGATCTACACGGCGGCGATGGAAGAATACGCACCGGTCTGAATCTCCTCGGAACCGGTTTGGGTATCCATGCAACGCTGAAATACGCCGCAGGACTACTTCCGTAGCAGCTGCCGAGCCCGCGAGGCTGCGTTCGGCTGCGAAGCAGTCGTTGAGTCAGGTAACCCGCATATACAGGAATTGCGAGGACTACGTCCGAACGCGGCCCGCCTCTAACGCAGCCTCGCAGGCTCGGCAGCTGCTACTGTCGCAACAGGTCCAGACCTGACAGCAAACACCCCGCGACTTACGCCGGTTCTGCAACCTTCACGGCCTTGAGCTGCGCCTCGCGCGCCTGCGCATCCGCCAACCGATACAACTCGATCGTGCCGTCCCAATGCTCGATCAAGGCCGTGCACGACTCCACCCAATCTCCGCAATTGAGGTAGTCCACCTCGCCGACCTTGCGGATTTCCGCATGGTGGATGTGCCCGCAAACCACCCCGTGCAGCTCGCGCTTGACGCACTCGTGGGCGATGGCCTCTTCGAAATCGCTGATGAAGCTGACCGCGGTTTTGACTTTGTGCTTGAGGTACGCCGACAACGACCAGTAACCGTAGCCATAGCGAGCACGCCAGTGATTGAGCCAGCGGTTGAGGGTCAGGGTGAACTCGTAGGCCGAGTCGCCAAGAAACGCCAGCCAGCGGTGATAACGCGTGATCACATCGAACTGGTCGCCGTGAATCACCAGCAGGTGCCGGCCATCCGCAGTGACGTGAACCGCCTCGTCCACCAACTGGATGTTGCCCAGGATCAGCTTCGAATAGCGCCGCAAAAACTCATCGTGGTTGCCGGTGACGTAAATCACCTCGGTACCGCGCTTGCTCATGGTCAGCAAACGGCGAATGACGTTGGTGTGAGCCTGTGGCCAGTACATGCCGCTGCGCAGCTTCCAGCCATCGATGATATCGCCGACCAGATAGATCTTGTCAGCCTGATAACCCTTGAGAAACTGCGACAAATGCTCGGCCTGGCAATCCCGGGTGCCGAGGTGCACATCGGAAATCCACAAGGTACGCACGCGTTGTTTACGGCTGGGTTTGGCACGTTCGGCGCTGGTCATGGACAACCTCTGCGGGATTTTCCGCAAGCTTGCACCGCAGCGATTAATAGCCCATGACACAAATACGGCAGTCTGATGACAACCCGAACCCAGGCGTGGCCGGTGTAGACTGCGAGTCTGCCCAGGAGACTGCGATGAGACCGATCCTCACGCTACGCCAATACACTCACGACCTGATCGTCCACAGCCATGACCACGCGCAACTGGTGTTCGGTCTGTCGGGCGCGCTCGACTTCGAGGTCGACGGTCATGGCAGCCAGGTGGTGCAGCAGAGTTTTGTGGTCGTACCGGCAGGCGCTCATCACGCCTGCGGCAGCCCGAATGGCAGCCGTTGCCTGGTGCTCGATGTGCCGAGCGATCAATGGGTTTCGCAATCATTGGGCGAGCATGCCGAGGCCTGTCGGCGCTTGCTCGACAACCCCGGACGCTTGCCGCTGGACGCCGGGCAAAGCCAGCTGGTGAGCTGGCTGGCGAGCAGCCCGGTCACTGACCCGCTGATCGCCCAGCAAGGCGCCGTGTTGTTGCTCGCCAGCCTCAACAACGCCGCGCCGGACAGCATCGCCGGGCGCCGTTTGCCTTACGCGGCGCTCAATGCGCACATCGACCAATACGCCGCCTATCCGCTGCAAGTCGCCGACCTGGCGCGCATCGCCGGACTGTCCAGCGCGCGTCTGCACGCACGCTTTGTCGCTGAATGCGGGCAGACACCGATGGATTACATCCGCAGTCGCCGCCTGCATATCGCCGTGAAGTTGCTGCGTGAATCCGCGCTGCCCATCGGCGAAGTGGCCAACCGTGTCGGCTATGGCTCCCAGAGTGCCTTCGCCGCAGCGGTGATGCGCGAGTTCGGTGCCTCGCCGGGCGCGCTGCGTCGTACAGCGGGCAAGCGCTAGGCTGACGATAAAAAACGCGAGTCTGACGACAGACAGATCAGGCCGTCACGCGGTTCAATGTCGTCATTGTTTTTATGGATTAAGGATTGAAATGACTCCGCGTACCGCCCTTGGCGCCCTGCATATCGGCGCACTGATGTTTGGCCTGACGGGTGTGTTCGGCAAACTCGCCGCGGCCTCCCCTGCCATCATTGTCTTTGGCCGTGCGGCATTCGCGGTGATCGCCCTGGCATTCTTCGCCCGTTTCGCCAGCAGCACCGGCTGGCAGAAACTCGAAGCCGTGGACTGGCGTCGCCTGCTGCTCAGCGGCTTGTTGCTGGCCGGGCATTGGGTGAGTTTTTTCATTGCGGTGAAAGTTGCCGGCGTGGCGATTGCAACCCTGGGCTTTGCCAGTTTCCCGGCGTTCACGGTGATCCTCGAAGGCCTGATCTTCCGCKAGCGAATCCGCGCCAATGAAATACTTCTGGTGACGCTGGTGAGCGTCGGCCTGGTGTTGGTTACCCCGGATTTCGACCTCGCCAGCGAAGCCACCAGCGGTCTGCTCTGGGCGGTGGGCTCGGGCCTGCTGTTCGCCTTGCTGTCGCTGACCAACCGTGCCAGCTCCGGGCGTATACCCGCCGTGCAGGCAGCGCTGTGTCAGAACGTAGTGGTTGCCCTCTGTCTGCTGCCGGTGGCAGCACCGGGCTTGAGTGAGGTGCGCGCCATCGACTGGCTGTGGATCGGTCTGCTCGGGGTGTTCTGCACCGGCGTCGCCCACAGCCTGTTCGTGGCCAGCCTGGCGGTGATCAAGGCTCGCACCGCCGCGGTGGTGTTTGCCCTGGAGCCGGTGTACGGCATCACCGTCGCCTGGCTGCTGTTCGGTGAGAATCCGACACTGCGGATGTTGATTGGTGGTGCGCTGATCATCATCGCGATTGTGGTGTCCAGCAGTCTGTCTGGCAGCTCAAGCAAGAAAAGCGTGGCGGCCGAAGCCGCCTCTCACTGAGTTCTATCGTTGTGTCCGAGATCGCGGTCGGGATCGATCTGATCCCGGACCCGCTGCTTGAGCACCTTGGCTTCCGGGAAGCCACCATCGGCCTTGCGCTCCCAGATCTGCACCCCGTCGCAGGTAATGAAAAACACCCCGCCAGTTCCTGGCACCAGTGAAACTTTGCCCAGATCGTCACTGAAGGTACTGAGCAGCTCCTGGGCCAGCCAGGCGGCGCGCAACAGCCACTGGCATTGCGTGCAGTAAGTGATGACAACTTCCGGTTTGTGTGTGGTCATGGCGTGCTGGACTCCTGAGCTCGATCGCGCCGCTATGATAGCCGCCTTTGCCGCTCGGTTTACCTGAGCCTTGGGCAGACGTACTGATCGCAGAGGCTTCGCTGGTTCAGAAGAAGTCAGCGTATGCTGGCCAACAGGCTGCGGGCGGTTTGCTTCAAGGATTCGTCACTGTCCTTGAGCAACTCGTTCAATAGCGCAATGGCGCTGTCCAGATCACCGTCGTCGATGCAGTTCTGCGCCTCTTCCAGTTTGCCTGGGTGGATCTCTTCGTGCTCAGGCACTGCGAGCACACCCGACAACGGCTCAAGTTCCAGGGGCGGCGATGCATCGGCGAAATCGTCGAGAAAGCCATCGTCCAATGGTTCCAGCTGATTCATGGGTTCAGCCGTTGCCGCTGTCGTGTCGGACGGGCTGATCAGATCCCAGCTCGAATCCATCGACAAGTCATCCAGATTCAACTGGAACTCATCCCGTACCGAGGCAGCAGGTTCTGCCGTCGTTTCAGCCGTCGATTCAAGAGTCGCCAACGATTGCGCACTGGCCAGTTTTGGCGAACGTGCGCGAATCTGCTCCAATACCTCGGTGCTGTAACCCGCTTCAAGCAGGCTGTTTTCGTGGTCCGAATAAGCTGCGCTGTCGCCCTGCAGCCCCAGTACCTCCAACAACTTCAGGTTCAAATCGCTGCGCTGCGGCTCTTTGAGCAAGGCTTCGCGCAATAGACTGACCGCCTCAGTGAAACGCTCATAGGTCAGGTAGATACCGACACCCTCGAGCACTTCTGCCCCATGAACGGTTTCGCGGTTCACCGGGGTGGCCAGCGTCGTAGCAAGCTCAATCGATGGTTTCTGCGCAGCATCGGGCGCTCCCCGACCGACCATCGGTTCATGTCGCGGCGCAGACTCTGACGCAAGCTGTACCCGCCGCTGACGGAGCGCAAACAGGCCCAGCAGCAACAGCGCGCCAAGCACCGACAGGCCGCCGATCAGCCACAATCCCCATCCACTGCTCGTCTCATCCACGGCGGCTACAGGCACCGGGATTGGCGCGGCAGCAATGGCAGGTGCAGACACCGGCTTTTTGGCTTCGGCCAACTCGGTTTGCAGATCGCTGACTTGCTTGCGCTGGCTGGCAAGCTGCTCATCTTGGGCTTGTAGCCGGGTGTTCAATTGATCGACCGTTTGTTTCAGTTGCTGGTTTTCCAGGACGCTGGCTGCCAGCAACTCGGAGGTGCGGTCGGTAGTTGCAGATGCCGTGCTTACCGGGGGGGCAGCAGGCGTTTTGACGGGTGCGGTGGCAGTGGGTTGCTGGCTGATCGCCGGGGCCGGCTCGACATCATTCGCCGGTACGATCCCCGGTGAGCCCGGTGGATCGATCAGCAGCGTGTATTCGCGCAGCAAATGCCCATTGGGCTGGTTCGCCTGCACCAGAAAGTTCAGGAATGGTTCATTGACCGGCTTACTGGACACCACCCGAATCACGCTGCGATCACCACGCAGAACGACGGTAAAACGCAGGTCGTTGAGAAAAAACACTCGCTCGACACCGGCGCGGGCGAACTCGTCCGCCGTCGCCAGGCTGATCGAGAGTTCACCGTCACTCAGGGCGCCGGGATCGACCAAGGCGATTTCGGCATTCAACGGCTGGTTCAAGGCTGAGTGCAACGTGATGTCGCCCAGCCCCAGTGCGGGTGCCAATGCGGAGTAACACAAGGCACCGGCGACCGACAACAGGCTGACGGAGCGCCGTAACACAGACTGCAAACTCTTGAGCATGAGCATTCCTTAGCTAACCAGAATCAACCTGTGCGCATTCGCACATCCAGTGTGAACACGTTATTGCCTGGTAGTTCTTATAGTCTGCTCTGCGCCAGTTCTCAAAAGTCTGCGGTGTGGTTATGCCTCAAGATTTTTCCAGATTGGCCAGAATGTGCCCATGGACCCGCATGCACACCCGCAAATCTTCCTCGTCGACGCCCTCGAACAGCTCGTGGCGCAACTCGGTGGCAATGGTTTCAATTTGTTCGATCAAGGGACGGGCGGGCGCACACAGCACGATCTTTTTCGCCCGGCGGTCTTCCGCCACGGCCTGACGCAGCACCAACCCCTGGGTTTCCAGGCTATCGAGCAGGCGTGCCAGCGTCGGCCCTTCAACACCGACACTTTGTGCCAACTCACGCTGAGTCGGGGCTTCTTCGAAACGCGCCAGGTGCAACAGCACCAGCCAGCGGGCCTGGGACAGGCCAAGGCCGGCAAGACGGCGATCCAGTTCGGCGCGCCAGCCGCGAGACATCTGCGCCAACTGCATGCCAAAACGGTGTTGATCGGTTAACGGCATAAAAAACTCATGGTTAGACTGAAATAGGCTGAAACTAATTATTAGTCAGCTAAGCATGACCCTCGACTCTAGGCAAGGCTCGGTCTGTACTGAATCGTTACATCTTGATCTTCGACACTTAAATTTCAAACTCAGACTGCAATGCCGCTCTCACACAGTACAAAACGCCCTCAGGGACACGGCCGGCAAACAATGCGGAAATCTCCGACACTGGCGGCAACTCGCCCTCACCGTCCAGAAATGCGTCCTGGACTTCGCCCATCAGGTCTTCCGGAAGGTCCAGTGCCTGCTCCAGCGACAGTTGCTGCTTGCCGATGGCCTCGGCGAGCATCGTGTACACGTTCTTTTCCGAACACTGCAACTGACCGGCAATCTGCATCGGCGTCATGCCGGCACGCGCCAGCGTGATCAATTCGTGGCGCAAATCGGCAACCACTTTCGGCGCCTCGGCCTGGCCGCCCAGCACTTCGAGGAAGGCCTCGCCATAGCGCTCCAGCTTGCGCGCACCGACGCCGCTGACCCTGGCCATTTCCGCCAAGGAGCTTGGCTGGCTGCGGAGCATTTCGAGCAAAGTCGAATCCGGGAAGATGACGTACGGCGGCACGCCATGCTCTCCGGCAAGCTTGCGGCGCAGGGCGCGCAAGGCTTCCCACTGCTCGCGTTCTTCGCCTCGCACCAACTGGCTGGCCTGGCTGGTGCTGCTGCTTTTCGCCGTGGTTTGCGGTTTGAGATCGCGGCGCAGTTCCAGGGTCACTTCACCCTTGAGCAGCGGCCGGCAGCTGTCGCTTAAACGTAGGCCGCCGTAGCCTTCCAGATCGATGTCTGCCAGACCGCGTGCCACCAACTGCCGGAAAAGCGAACGCCATTCGCCTTCAGCCCGCGCCTTGCCGACACCGTACACCGACAGATGCTGGTGGCCGAAGCTACGGATCTTTTCGTTGTCCTTGCCCAGCAACACGTCCACCAGATGCCCGACGCCATAGCGCTGGCCGGTGCGGTAGATCGCCGACAGTGCCTGACGGGCGGGTTCGGTGGCATCCCAGGTCTGCACACCGTCGACACAGTTGTCGCAGTGCCCGCAGGGCTGCGGCATGTCTTCGTCGAAGTAGGCCAGCAGCGTCTGACGGCGGCAGCGGGTTTCTTCACACAGCGAGAGCATGGCATCGAGCTTGTGCTGCTCCAGTCGCTTGTGGCGCTCATCGCCTTCGGAGTTCTGCAGCATCTGCTTGAGCATCACCACGTCTTGCAGGCCGTAAGCCATCCATGCGTCTGCCGGCAGACCGTCACGGCCACCCCTACCGGTTTCCTGGTAATAGGCCTCAAGGGATTTCGGCAAGTCCAGATGCGCGACAAAGCGCACGTTGGGTTTGTCGATACCCATGCCGAACGCCACGGTGGCGACCATGATCAGGCCTTCCTCGTTGAGAAAGCGCTTCTGGTGGTGGGCCCGCGTATCGTTGGGCAGGCCGGCGTGGTACGGCAACGCCGGGAAACCTTGCTCGCTGAGGAATACCGCTACTTCGTCGACCTTCTTGCGCGACAGGCAATAGACGATGCCGGCATCGCTGCGCCGCTCCGCAAGGAACGCCAGCAACTGCTTGCGTGGCTGCTCCTTGGGCACGATGCGGTAGAAAATGTTCGGCCGATCGAAACTCGACAGAAAGCGCTCGGCGTTCTGCAGGTGCAGGCGTTCGACGATTTCTTCCCGGGTGCGCTTGTCGGCCGTGGCGGTCAGGGCGATGCGCGGGACGTTGGGGAACAGTTCCGCCAACTGGCCCAGTTGCAGGTATTCCCGGCGGAAATCGTGCCCCCATTGCGATACGCAGTGCGCTTCGTCGATGGCGAACAGAGCGATTTCAAGACTTTGCAGGAATGCCAGCATCCGTGGCTGGACCAGGCGCTCAGGTGCCAGGTACAGCATCTTCACTTCGCCGCGCTTGATCCGCGCCGCCAGATCGCGCTGTTGCTCGGCACTCAAGGTCGAATTGAGCGCTGCCGCGGCCACACCGAGTTCTTCGAGGGTCGCGACCTGATCGTCCATCAAGGCAATCAGCGGTGAAACCACCACCGCCAGGCCGTCGCGCAACAGCGCCGGGACCTGGAAGCACAATGATTTGCCGCCGCCGGTCGGCATCAGCACCAGAGCGTCACCGCCGCTGGCCACGCGCTCAATGATGGCACCCTGACGGCCACGAAAACTGTCGTAGCCGAAGATGTCCTTGAGGACGCGCTGAGCCTGTTCGAGCATGAAAAACTCCAAATGGTGCTGAATATCCCTGTATGCAGGCTGGATCAAAAAACCACGTTGTCACGGACAGATCCGTAAGCGGATTTGTCCGGGACCGTCGCGATACCTGCAGGGCTTTGCAAAACGCGCGAGTATACCCGAGCGATACCGGGCAATGGGGGTCACTGACGAATAGCCGCAACAACACACAATGCGGGCAAATCTGCCGTGCGGCTGGCCGGACCGCTCAAGAACGCCTAGAATTGGGCATCGTATATTCCCAAGGTAGCCCTTCAATGTCCTTCGCTGAGCAACTAACCCGCCTGCAAGCCTTCCTCGACGCCGACGAGCTGCATGACGAGGCGCTGGACTATGTGGCCGCCCACGGCTACCTGACGGCGCTGTCGATCTGTTCCGAGACGGTGCCTGATCGTGAGTGGATCGACGCGCTGTTCGCCGAAGAGCCGCATTATCGCGACGACGCCGAGCGTGCAGAAATCGAATCGACCCTGATTGCCCTCAAGGCTCATATCGCTCGCCAACTGGCCTCCGATGAAGAGTTCGAGCTGCCATGCGACCTGGACCTGGGCGAAGAGCCGGATGATTCCGACCTGCGCGGCTGGTGCATCGGTTTCATGGAAGGCGTATTCCTGCGTGAAGAAGCCTGGTTCGAGACCGCCGAAGACGAAGTCAGCGAAATGCTGCTGCCGATCATGGTCGGTTCCGGCCTGTTCGACGAACAGCCCGAGTTCTCCGACATCGCGGCCGACGCCAACCTGATGGACGACATGATCGTGCAGATCCCGGAAGCCCTGACCGCGCTGTACCTGCTGTGCAACGCGCCAGACGAAAAACCGGCGATCCTCAAGCCTCGTCACCACTAAGTCCTTGCCTGTGGCTGACCCCATAGGCAATCGTCCCCTGATCCTGCGCTATGTGCTGCTGGCCATCGGCTGGCTGAGCGTAGCGTTGGGGGTGATCGGGATCTTCCTGCCTGTACTGCCCACCACCCCTTTCCTGCTGTTGGCGGCCGCCTGTTTCGCCCGCAGTTCGCCGCGTTTTTATCAATGGCTGGTCGAGCATCCTCGACTCGGCCCATGGATCCGCGACTATCTGGACGGCAATGGCATCCCGCTCAAGGGCAAGGTCTACGCCATTGGCCTGATGTGGCTGAGCATCGGCCTGTCCTGCATCCTCGTCCCACTGCCTTGGGCACGCGGCTTCATGCTGACCAGCGCAGTGCTGGTGACGGTGTATATCCTGCGGCAGAAAACCCTGATCAAACCCTGAATACGCCTCGCCGCATAAGCTCATCCATCCCCCCGCTCCCGACAATCTGCCCTGCCTCCTGCAAAACAGCGCCTAAACTCCAGGCATCTGCACGTCTGCGGCCAGACATATCCCGTCGTCCAGGAAGGTCAACGCTCCGGAGCGTCTCATGTCGCTACTCAAACAGTTGTTTTTGGCCATCTGCCTGTTCTTGCTGGTCGCCTTCAGCGGCAGTTTCTTTGTCGGCCTGGAAAGCTCGCGTGCGCAGATACTCAGCCAATTACGCGCCCATGCCCAGGACACTGCCACCGCACTGGGGCTGTCGTTGACCACACAGATCGACGACCTGGCGATGATTGAATTGATGGTCAGCTCGGTCTTCGACAGTGGCTACTTTTCCAGTATCCGGGTCATCAATATCGAGGACGAGCGCGTCCTGGTCCAGCGCAATGCGGTCGCCACCACCGAACGCGTACCGGGTTGGTTCGTCGATCTGGTGAACCTGCATCCGCAAGGCGGGGATGCGTTGGTGATGCGCGGCTGGGAGCAAGCCGCGCGCGTTGAAGTGGTGAGCAATCCACAGTTCGTCCTGAGCAAACTGTGGGACAGTACCCTCGGCAGTCTGATCTGGTTACTGCTGTGCGGGTTGCTCAGCGCGATGTTCGGCGGCTGGTTGCTGCGTCGGCAACTGCGCCCGCTGGACGCCATGGTCAAACAGGCCGAAGCCATCAACAAACGCGAGTTTCTCAGCCTGCCGAAGGTGCCCAGAACCCCGGAACTCAAACGCGTGGTGCTGGCGATGAACCAAATGGTCGAAAAGCTCAAAGGGCTGTTTGCCGAAGAAGCCGCACGTAGCGAGCAACTGCGCGCCGAGTCGTTTCAGGACAGTCTCACGGGGCTGGCCAACCGCCGTTTGCTCAACGAACAACTCACCGATCAGTTGCTGGTGACTGAGCAGAGCAGCGCCGGACACCTGCTGATGTTGCGGATCAATGACCTGACCGGGCTCAACCAGCGACTGGGTGGCCAGCGCACCGATGCCCTGATCAGCGCCGTGGGTCAGTTACTCAAACGCCTGACTCAACAGCCGGATCGCCATACCTGGCTGGCCGCACGCAATCGGGGTGGTGAGTTCAGCCTGCTGACCCCTGGCCTGGACAGCAAGGACGCCGCGCGCCTGGCCGCAGAGATCAGCGCCACCCTGGAAAACCTGCGCCTGACCGGCGCCAGCGACTGCATGCCGGTGGCGCATCTGGGAATCGTCGCCTACACACCCGGCGAAGCTTCCACCGACATTCTGCTGCGCCTCGATCAGGCACTGACTCAGGCCCAGCAGCATCCCGAACGGCCGTGGGTGCAACTGCAGCAGTCCGATAACCCACCGAACCATACGCAGCACGACTGGCGCTCCTGGATCGATGACGCCCTGACTCACGGCAAAATGCAGCTGTACTTCCAACCCGTGGTGCAATGCGCCGACACCAGCCAGGTGCTGCACCACAAGGTGCTGGCACGCCTGCTCGATCCACAGGGCAAAACCATTTGCGCCGGGCACTTTCTACCCTGGATAGAACGGCTGGGCTGGTCGGCGCGATTCGACCTGGCAATGCTCGAACACACCCTCGACTACCTTGCCGAACACCCTTGGCCGCTGGCCCTGAGCTTGTCCGGCAGCACCCTGCGCGATGCCGCGCAACGGCGCCTGATCCTCGATATGCTCGACGGCCTGCCCAGCCTCGGCCCCTTGCTGACCCTTGAACTCGACGAACGCCAACTGCCGCCCCCCGAAGAGTTGCGTCAACTGTGCCTGAGCCTGCACAACACCGGCTACGGGATCGGCCTGCAGCACTTCGGTGGCAGCTTCAGCCAGATCGGCAACCTCACCCAACTCGGTTTGGCCTACCTGAAAATCGATGGCAGCTACATTCGCGCCATCGACCAGCAAAGCGACAAATGCCTGTTCATCGAAGCCATTTTCCGCGCGACCAACAGCATCGATTTACCGTTGATTGCCGAACAGATAGAAACGCCGGGGGAACTGGAGGCAATCAGGTCGCTGGGACTGTTCGGCGTCATGGGCCGGCTGATCGGACCACCGGAACCCATGTAGTACGCAGGCGTGGCCGCCCCGTGGCACGAACTAGCGTCGCCGCCTCTAGGCTTTGCCACCATGATTACGCTGGTACGTCTCCTCCCCCATCGCCGCGATCTGCCCTTCGATCAGCGCTTCAAACGGTCGCAATAACGGCTCGAAGGTCGTGGGTGCTTCAAGGGTTTGCAACGCCTGCACGATCGCCTCCACCGTGGACAACGCCCCAGGCCCCGGAGCCTTGCGCAACCGGTAACGCGAAACCGCGCCTTCGGCCAGCGTCACTCGGGGCAACGCTGCCAGCAATGGATTGAGGTGCAACATCTTGCGCGCCTTGCGCCAGGTGCCGTCCGGCACCACCAGCAGCAACGGTTGATCGTCAGGCGTATAGGCCTGCAACGGTTGCGCATCGTCGGCCGGGAACAACAAGCGGGCCCGGTAACCCGGTTGATTCAACAGACGCGGTAAATCCTCGAACACTTCGCCGACGACCAGCTCGGCATTGTTCAGCCCCAACGCCGCCAGCCGTGCGGTGTTCAACGCATGGTTCACCTCGCTCGGATGCTGCAACAGCAGCACCCGGGTGCGGCTGTCGAGGCTCGGAATCAACGGGCACAGGCAATGGGTTTGCGGGCGCAGGCAGCGGGCGCATTGAATTCTGGACATACGATTCCCCCCGATCAGACCTGATTGAGCTGCGCTTTGAGCAAATCGCGGAAGGTCTGGATCAACGGCTCGCGACTGCGCCCACGACGCACGATCATCGAAAACGGTGCCTGGTAGCCAAAGGTCGCCGGCAGTAGCACGCGCAAATCGCCCTTGTCGGCCCAGGCTTGAGCGTAGTGCTCCGGCAGGTAGCCGATGTAGGCGCCGGACAACACCAGAATCAGCTGTGCTTCCATACTCTCCACAGTCGCCGCGCTGTGCTTGAAGCCGTGGCGGGCCAATTCGGCCTGGCTCCAGTATCCGCGACCGACCATGCGCTGCTGGGTGATGACTTGTTCGGGAATGCGCCGCTCGTTGAACAAGGGATGACGATTGCTGCAATACAGCCAATGTTGTTCACGGTACAGCGGCATGTAGACCAGCCCGCTCATGCGCGTGGAGAACGCACCGATGGCCAGATCGAGTCGGTTGTCCTGCACGCCGAGTTGCAGTTCGTAAGGGCTCATCACTGACAGGTGCAAATGCACCGCCGGGTGCTCCTGGCTGTAGGCACCAATGGCTTCGGCGAACGGCAAGGCCTTGTCGCTGACGGTCGAGTCGATCACCCCGAGGTTGAGCGTACCGCGCAATTCGCCCTTGAGCGCCGCGGCGTATTGCTCGAAACCTTCAAGTTCACCGAACAGGCGCAACGTCTCCTGATGGAACAGCTCGCCCTTGCTGGTCAGGCTGAAACCGCCACGCCCGCGATGGCAAAGCACCAGCCCCAATGCCGCTTCGAGCTGGCTCATGTAGGTGCTGATGGCCGATGTCGAGAGGTTGAGCTCCTGCTGCGCATTGGCAAACCCCTGATGACGCACCACGCTGACGAAAATGCGCAACAGTTTCAGGTCGGGTAAAGCGTTGGCCAAGGTGAAGACTCCAAGTGAAATGCTGTTGTCGTCGCGACACAGCCCCCGTAGCAGCTGGCGTAGCCTGCGTTCGGCTGCGCAGCAGTCGTGATTGCGATACTTGAGCTTTCAGGAAAATTGAGTTGCCTGGATGGCGACCGCTCCGCGGCCGAACGCAGGCTGCGCCAGCTGCTACAGGACGTATTCCAGCTTTCATTGGGGGGAAGTCTATCTCCCTCCTCGCCATTAGTTTAGAAAAATATGAACTAAGTATTTGCCGGCAGCGATTCTTCTCCCACCCTGCATTTCGCAGAATCCGCTCAACAGGTGCCTGTGCGATCCCTTTGCGCGGTGCAACCCCATAAATAAAACAATGATGATGAGGCCATACCCGTGGACAAGATTCTTCACCAACCACTGGGCGGCAATGAAATGCCGCGCTTCGGCGGCATCGCCACCATGATGCGACTCCCCCACTTGCAAACCGCTGCCGGCCTGGACGCTGCCTTCATTGGCATCCCGCTGGACATCGGCACCTCCCTGCGCGCCGGCACCCGCTTCGGACCGCGCGAGATCCGTGCTGAATCGGTAATGATCCGCCCGTACAACATGGCCACCGGCGCTGCACCGTTCGACTCGCTGTCGGTTGCCGACATCGGTGACGTGGCGATCAACACCTTCAACCTGCTGGACGCCGTGCGGATCATCGAAGAGTCCTACAACGAGATCCTCGAACACGACGTGATCCCGCTGACCCTCGGTGGCGACCACACCATCACCCTGCCGATCCTGCGTGCCATCCACAAAAAACACGGCAAGGTCGGCCTGGTCCACATCGACGCCCACGCCGATGTGAACGATCACATGTTCGGCGAGAAGATCGCCCACGGCACCACCTTCCGTCGTGCCGTCGAAGAAGGCCTTCTGGATTGCGGCCGCGTCGTGCAAATTGGTCTGCGCGCGCAGGGCTACACCGCTGAAGACTTCAACTGGAGCCGCAAACAGGGCTTCCGCGTGGTTCAGGCCGAGGAGTGCTGGCACAAGTCGCTGGAACCGCTGATGGCTGAAGTCCGTGAAAAAGTCGGTGGTGGCCCGGTGTACCTGAGCTTCGACATCGACGGCATCGACCCGGCCTGGGCACCCGGCACCGGCACCCCGGAAATCGGCGGCCTGACGACCATTCAGGCGATCGAAATCGTTCGTGGCTGCCAAGGCCTCGACCTGGTTGGCTGCGACCTGGTAGAAGTCTCGCCGCCGTACGACACCACCGGCAACACCTCGCTGCTGGGCGCCAACCTGCTGTACGAAATGCTCTGCGTACTGCCGGGCGTGGCGCACCGCTGAGGCAGCGATCCCCAGCCTGCTTCAGCACCGCTAACGGCTTCGCTTTCTGCTCCCCGGCCAACCGCAGCTATCGCGCAATGCCAATCAGGCGTTGTGCGACAGCCGACGTTGTCGAGCCTGTTCCCAGCACCGGTGGCAGTGTTCGGGCAGCAAGGGCACGGATTCGTTCGCTAAAGCGGTCATGTGCAAAACCGCCTGATTCAAGCATTACCCGTAGGGACAGGACGTTTGTGGCGAGGGAACTTGAGCTTGCTCCCGCTCGACTGTGCAGCAGTCGCATTTTTGGGGCCGCTACGCAGCCCAGCGGGAGCAAGCTCCCTCGCCACAGCAAGCCTTGTTCCTACGAGACTCTTATAAGAAAGACAATCGGAGACACGCTTCATGGCTTTGGATTTATTCGTTGTACTCATCTATGCCGCCGGCATGCTCGTGCTGGGCTATTACGGCATGCGCAAGGCCAAGACCCACGAAGACTACCTCGTGGCCGGTCGTAACCTCGGTCCAACCCTGTACATGGGCACCATGGCCGCTACTGTATTGGGCGGTGCATCGACCGTCGGCACCGTTCGCCTGGGCTACGTACACGGTATTTCCGGTTTCTGGCTCTGCGCCGCGCTGGGTTGCGGGATCATTGCGCTGAACCTGTTCCTGGCCAAGCCGCTGCTCAAACTGAAGATCTTCACCGTTACCCAGATCCTCGAAAAGCGTTACAACCCGATGGCCCGCCAGGCCAGTGCGGTGATCATGCTGGCCTACGCGCTGATGATCGGCGTGACCTCGATCCTGGCGATCGGCACCGTGCTGCAAGTGCTGTTCGGCCTGCCCTTCTGGATTTCAGTGGTACTCGGCGGTGGCGTGGTGGTGGTGTATTCGACCATCGGCGGCATGTGGTCGCTGACCCTGACCGACATCGTTCAGTTCGTGATCAAGACCGTTGGCCTGATGTTCATCCTGTTGCCGATCTGCCTGTACCGCGTGGGTGGCTGGGATGAGCTGGTGTTGAAACTGCCGGCATCCAGCTTCAGCTTCACCACCATCGGCTGGGACACCATCATCACCTACTTCATGATCTACTTCTTCGGCATCCTGATCGGCCAGGACATCTGGCARCGGGTGTTCACCGCCAAGAACGAAAAAGTCGCTCAGTACGCAGGCACCATTTCCGGCTTCTATTGCATCCTCTACGGTCTGGCCTGCGCGCTGATCGGTATGGCTGCGCACGTGCTGATCCCGGACCTGGACAACGTCAACAACGCCTTCGCCGCAATCGTCAAACTGTCCTTGCCTGACGGTATCCGTGGCCTGGTCATCGCTGCAGCCCTGGCGGCCATGATGTCCACCGCCAGCGCTGGCCTGCTCGCCGCCTCCACCACCCTGACCGAAGACCTGCTGCCAAAACTGCGCGGTGGCAAACAGTCGAGCCTGAGCATCAACCGCCTGTTCACCCTGCTGACCGGTATTGTCGTGCTCGGTATCGCGTTGGTGGTGAGTGACGTGATCAGTGCCCTGACCCTGGCCTACAACCTGTTAGTGGGCGGCATGCTGGTTCCGTTGATCGGGGCCATTTTCTGGAAACGTGCAACCACCTCCGGCGCTATCGCCAGCATGGGCCTGGGCTTCGTGACCGCCCTGGTGTTCATGTTCAAGGATGGCCTGGATGCCAACACCCCGATCTACTACAGCCTGGCGATCGGCCTGGTGAGTTTCGTCGTGGTCAGCCTGCTGTCCCCTCGCCCGGTTGCCGAGGCGAACGCGATCTAACCTCAGGTTAGACGCCATACACCTTTCTTCGGCGGGTGCAGCGTCGGTTGCTGCACCCGTTTTTTTTCGTCTGGAGAAAAGTCCCATGAAGATCGTCAGTCGCGACCAATGGTTCGAAGTCAAACACCTGAGCGACGGCATTCGGCTGATTCACGAGCCCTATATTCGACCATTCTACCGCTGCAACCTGTGGCACATTCAGGGCCGCGACAAAGACCTGCTGCTCGATAGCGGCTCGGGCCTGGTCAGCCTGCGCGAGCAACTGCCCTGGCTGACCGACCGGCCGCTGGTGGCCGTGGCCAGTCATTGCCATTTCGACCATATCGCCGGCCATCACGAATTCCCCGAGCGGCTGGTGCATCCGGCCGAAGCGCAGATCCTCGCCGAACCCGACGGCGACAACACCCTTTCCAGGGCGTTTGTCGGCGACGAGATGTTCGAAGCCCACCCCGATTGCCCGCTGTGCTACGCCGAATACCGGGTCAAAGCCGCACCCGCCACGGGATTGATCGAAGAAGGTGACGTGCTGGATCTGGGTAATCGAACCTTGCAGGTGCTGCACACTCCCGGTCATTCACCGGGTGGTATCAGCCTTTTTGAAGTTGCCACCGGCACGCTGTTCAGCGGCGACATCATCTACGACGGACCGCTGGTCGAAGACGCCTACCACTCCAACCTCGAGGATTACGCCCGCAGCCTGCAACGCTTGCGCTCGTTGCCGATTCGCACCGTGCATGGCGGACATTTCGGGAGTTTTTCCGGGGAGAAGTTGCACACGATGATTGACCAGTGGCTGCAACAGCACGCTTGAGGCGAGTGCGCTAGCGCAGCCGCGCCTCCGACGCGGTGGTCGAAGGCTGCGATCTATTCACGCCTTGCCTCGTTTACCGGCGGCGTTGCTGACGGCGACGTTGCTCATCGTCGGTGCGGATGGGCACGGGTTGCAGAGGTGGTTCGATCAAACCAAGCGCGACACCGAGGTCATGGAGCCAGTTTTGCAATTTCTCTTTCATGGTGCCCCCCCTTCAGGGTAGTGCTGAGCGACCGTGTTCTATAGACGCTTCATACAGATAGTAGTCCGAAGTCTTACGCAATGCTCGCCTCAATAGGCAAAGATCTGTTACCGAATTCATCAAAATCAGCCCCCACCGGGCGGCCACTACCGAATACCGCTTGTTGCACCTCGATCCAGGCATTGAGATTGGCGCCGAGCATGCCCTTGCGCCACATCAGCCAGGTGGTGGCACTGGCGAAAGGCTCGGCCAATGGATGAACGGCCACACTCTCGCGCCCCGGCAGACTGGCCAGCATCGACTCGGACATCAGCGCCACGCCGGAACCGGCAATCACACACGCCAGCATCCCCTGATAGGACTCGATTTCCATCGCCCGCCCCATCGCCGCATGATCATGGGCGAACCAGGCCTCCAGGCGCATCCGATATGAACAGCCCTGGCGAAAGGTGAACACCGAGCGCCCCTGCACATCCAGCGCACTGCGTACCGGCGGGTGATCGGCTTCGCTGATCAGCACCAGTTTTTCGTCACACAGCGGCACCCCGTCGAGCCCGGCCAGTTGCAGCGGGCCATCGACCAGCGCGGCATCCAGGCGTCCGGTGAGCAGGCCTTCAAGCAATTCGCCACTGGGCGCCGACTGCACTTGCAGGTTCACCGCCGGATAAGTGCGGTGATAGCGCGCCAGCAAACCCGGCAAGTGAATCGCCGCGGTGCTGTACATGGTGCCCAGCACAAAATCGCCGGCCGGTTGCCCGCCCTGCACGGCTGCGTGGGCTTCGTCATGCAGGGCAAACAGCTTGGCGGTGTAGTCCAACAGCACTTTGCCTGCGGGCGACAACTGCAAACGCTGACGCTCACGCAAGAACAGTTCTACACCCAGCTGATCTTCAAGCTGCTTGAGCCGGGTCGACAGATTGGACGGCACCCGATGCAAGCGTTCGGCGGCGCGGGTGATGGAACCTTCCTCGGCCACCGCCTGGAAGATGCGCAATTGGCTGAACTCCACACCTTTCTCCAAATAAGAACAAGTTACTCACTATTATTCATTTTTAAAGAAAGTCAATCAGTCCTAGCCTGACGGTCATTGCTCCGTTGCAGGAATCCCGACCATGTCGCCGCTTATACGCTTACTCGCCAGCTTCATTGCCTTGATGATGGCCATGGGCATTGGGCGCTTTGCGCTCACTCCGCAGCTGCCGCATTTGCTGAGCGAAGGTCAGATCGACCTGACTGCCGCGGGTCTGATTGCGGCAGCCAATTACCTGGGCTACTTCATCGGTGCCGTGGACGCGATGTTCGCCCGTCGCCCCGAGCAAGTCCGCCGGCGCTTGCTCGGCGGATTGTGGCTGTGCGTGCTACTGACGCTCGCCTCGTTCTGGGCCACGGGCTTCTGGCCGCATCTGGTTTTGCGCTTCGGTACCGGCGTAGCCAGCGCCTGGGTGCTGGTGATGATCACCGCGTTGAGCCAGCCATTGGCGATGGCCGCCGGACGTCCACGGCTCGGCGCACTGGTATTCGCCGGACCGGGCCTGGGGATTTTTCTGACGGGTTTGCTCGCACTTGGCTCGAACCTGTTGGGACAAAGCTCCGCAACCTTGTGGCTGGTGTATGCCGGCGTAGGCCTGGCAATGCTGTTGGTGATTCTGCCGATCCTGCCGCAACCGACTGCGAGCGTGGCAGCCACAACAACGGCCGGCGCCTCAAAGAGTGCCGGTATCCCGCGACTGGGCTTGATCTACGCGCTGTACGGCCTGGGCTACATCATTCCGGCGACCTTCCTGTCGCAGATGGCCAGTGCCCGTTTTCACGGTCAATGGCAGGCCGATCTGTTCTGGCCATGTTTTGGCCTGGCGTCCGCCACCGGTGTGCTGCTGGTGAGTTTGCGCCGGCATAACCCCAACGCCACGCGTCACTGGCTGATCGCGACGTTGTGGCTGCAAGCGGCCGGGGTCTTCGCTTGCCTGCTGGGCAGCGGTCTCGGTCTGGCGCTGGGGGTGATTCTCTGTGGCACGCCGTTTCTGGCCTGCATGCAATTGGTGATGCAGCGCTCGCGAGAACTGGCGCCGCAGGCCACCCAGCGCAATGCCGGCCTGCTGACCGCGTGTTTTGCCGTGGGTCAGCTCAGCGGGCCGTTGCTGGCAGCGCTGAGCAGCCACTTCAGTGGTGGCTTGCAACCGGCGTTGATGATGGCGGGCAGCGGTCTGCTGGTAGCCGGTGGTTTGCTGCTGCGTCCACTCAACGCTCCAGCATTGTGCGCAAACGACGGCGCACCCACTGTTCTGCGCTGACAAAGGTGATGCCGAGCAACACCAGTACGGCACCAACGACGAAATTGACACTCAACGGTTCACCGAGCAGCAACACCCCGAAGGTGACACCGAACAGCGGCGTCATGAAAGAGAACACCGCGAGGTTCGACGCCAGGTAACGGCGCAGCAGCCAGAACCACGTCAGGTAGCTGAAAAACGACACCACCAGCCCCTGGAACAGCACGCTGGCCACCGCCACGTTAGTCAGGTGGACGTGGGTGATCTGCCCGCTGAGTGCGGCAATCAGCAGCAGGCCGAGAAAGCCGACGATCAGTTGATAAAACAGGGTCAAGGTCGCCGGTGCCTCCGATAGCCGTGAGGCGCGCACGACCACGGTGGTCGCGCCCCAGGCGGCGCCGGCCAACACACCGAACGCATCGCCGAGCAGCATCCGCCGGTCCAGATTGTCCCAGGACACGCCCCCGGCGAATGCCACGGCAATACCGACAAACGCCAGCAAAATCCCCAGCCATTGCAACCGTCGCAAACGCTCGCTCGGCAGTAGCCAGTGCACGCCCAATGCGGTGAAGATCGGCGCGGTATAGAGGAACACCGACATGTGCGCCGCCGTGGTCAGTTTCAGGCCTTCGGCGATGAACAAAAACTCGGTGGCAAACAGACCGCCCGCCAGCAAACCGCCGCGCCAGGTGCTGCCAACCTGGTTCCAGCCGCCCTTCCAGCAGATCAGCAAACCCACCAGCAATGCGGAAATCCCGGAACGTGCGGCGGCCTGCATCACGGGTGCGATGTCCGCCGCCGCCCATTTGATCATGACCTGCTGGATACCCCAGACCAGGCACAACCCGAACATCACTTGCAGGGCAAAACCATCGGCGCTGCGCCGAGTGGCAATCACCGCGAAACCTCGCGAACGGTTAACGACATGGCAGTTACTCACTAAAAACAAAATGCCCCGGTACGTGGCCGGGGCAGTCGGGTCACGTCAACTCGGCTCAACTCAGTTCTATGCGATCCGCATGAATGACGATCTGGCCGTTCTTGTAGAGCGCGCCGATGGCCTTCTTGAAGTTGCCTTTGCTGACGCCGAACAGGCTGCTGATCAGCGCCGGGTCGCTCTTGTCGCTGACCGGCAAGGTGCCGTTGTTGTCGCGCAGCTTGGCGAGAATCTTCGAGTTCAGGCTGGTGGCGGCTTCTTCGCCCACGGGCTGCAGGCTCAGGCTGATCTTGCCGTCGGCGCGGATTTCCTTGATGAACCCCTTCTCTTCCTTGCCGGCACGCATGAACTTGAAGATTTCGTTCTTGTGGATCAAACCCCAATGCTTGTTGTTGATGATCGCCTTGAAACCCATGTCGGTCGCTTCGGCTACCAACAGGTCAACTTCCTGGCCAGGTTTGTAGTTGGCCGGGGTTTTGTCCAGGTAGCGATCCAGACGCGCGGTCGCGGTAATACGGCGGGTGTGCTTGTCGAGGTAGACATGCACCACGCAGTATTCGCCCGCGGTCATCTGACGCTTTTCTTCGGAATACGGCAACAGCAGGTCCTTGGGCAGACCCCAGTCGAGAAACACACCGATGCTGTTGACTTCAACGACTTTAAGACTGGCGAAATCACCGACCTGAACTTTCGGTTTTTCGGTAGTTGCGATGAGTTTGTCATCGCTGTCCAGATAAACAAAAACGTTCAGCCAGTCTTCATCTTCGCTGGGAATATCTTTGGGGATATAACGATTCGGCAGAAGGATTTCGCCATCCGCGCCACCGTCCAGATATAAACCGAAGTTAGTGTGTTTAACCACTTGCAAGCTGTTGTAGCGCCCGACTAAAGCCATTTCCAATACCCTCATTGCTTGGGCGCCATTCTACCCGGTTTTGCTGGCGCTGTTGGGTGACTGGCCGGCTTGCGAAGAAAAATCAGCTGCAAGGCTCATTTTTCCTGGGTTTTGCACCAGAGCAGAGCCCGCTCGTCAGACCGTCCGGAGACCTTTTGGCCGATATCGGTAAGCCGTACACGGTACTTTTCAGGCCTGTGTTCTTATTCAAAACAGCAGCTTAGGCGATTATTGCGAACAGTAACTTATGAATAATCAACACCTGCCTTCGGTTATTTCAGGCAGATATTTACCAAGCAATTGTCAAGTATTTCCTGTACGATGCCTGGCCAAGTTAATTTTCTACAGGTTAATGGCCGCCATGCGTGTAAAAGCATCCAACAGCAAAGCAAAGCCAGCTCCAGCCGTTGAAACCAGCGAATCGATCAACAACCAGATTGCTGCTTTCCTCAAATCCGGCGGCGAGATCCAGCAAATTGCCAAAGGCGTCAGCGGCCAGACATTCGGCCCGTCCAAACAGATCACCCTGGGCAAAAAGTAATACCCCCCTCGCGTCACCCTGGTCCCTAAGCGCTTTGAGCTTCGAAGCGCTAGGACTGGAACCCTCCTCCCCTGCTACACCCTTCAAGACCAAACGTGCGTTCGATTTGATCAGCTGAACAGCCGGGTCCATCCTGCATTCAGATACCAGAACTACGCCCTTGCAAGGATTGGCTCATGTCGCGCTGGTTGAAACACCTCGCCCTGTTCCTGACCCTGTGCCTCTCGCTACCGGCCTGCAACCGGGTGAGCCTGGCCTATCGCAATCTCGACATCATCATTCCCTGGACGCTCAACGACTACCTGGACATGAACAGCGAGCAGAAAGGCTGGCTCAGCGAACGTCTCAAGGAACACCTCAGCTGGCATTGCTCCACGCAATTACCCGGCTACGTCGACTGGCTCGACCGCTTGCAGCAGATGGTCGAAACCAATCAGGTCACAGACGCCGCACTGCAAGCCCGCATCCAGGAAGCCAAGCAAGCCATTGCCCAGACCGCCCGGGAAATCACCCCGTCGGCGGTCGAGTTGTTGCAAGGCTTGAATGACCAGCAGGTCAACGAGATGAAACAGGCCTTCGCCAAAGACCAGCGCGTGCATCAGGAGAAATACCTCAAAGCGCCGCTGGCACAACAGATCAAACATCGCATCGAACGGATGGATAAACGCCTGGGCGACTGGCTTGGCCCGCTCAACACTATTCAAGCGCAGCGCGTTGTTGCCTGGGCCAACGCATTGGGCGAGCAAAATCAGCAATGGATCGCCAACCGCGCTCATTGGCAGGCACTGTTCAGCGCAGCAGTGGAACAACGCCACAACAGCGACTTTGCGCAACGCATCGAAACCCTGCTGGTCGATCGCGAGACTCTATGGACGCCGGCCTATCGCCAGGCTTACACCCACACCGAAGCCGAGGCGCGCAGCCTGATTGTCGACCTGATGGCCGACAGTACCGCCGCTCAACGCCAGCACTTACTGAAAAAAATCGACAAGATGCGCAGCGATTTCAGCGCGTTGAAGTGCTTGAAGGTAGCCGAAACCTCTTAAGCGATCTGCGCTTTAGACGCCACCTCATCAAAGGTCGCCGGGTCCAATGCATCCACCTGCTCGTCGAGCACCTGCCGTGAATGATCATTGCCCGCACTGCTGCTGTCGATCATGTACAGCAGGCTCGAACCGCGCGGTATCAGAATGAAGTTCTCGCCGTTACCACCTTCGTCCTCGGGACGAGTCTCGATATAGCCACGATCCAGCAGGAGCTTTTCATACATGGTGGCGGTCACTTTCAGCTCATCCAGATTACCGATGGGCTCACCCTCTGCCGCCTTCTCTGCCGCATGCTGCTCGGCATAGACGCGCGGAGCAAAGCTGTGGTCGGCGCTGTTCTGCACTTCGTGCAGCATTCGTTCAAGCAAATCCCAGTTATAAGCCGTCATCCGATATCAACCTCCAGCCAGACAGTGAGAGGCCTCTCATAGGTTGTGACCGGCACCATCGGTAGCCGTTCAGCCAGGTTGTCATGCGGGTGGATAACGGCGACAACCGATCAGCGGCTTGTCGATTACAGCGTCGGCCAAACGACTAGGCTGTGTAAGCCACAACACGCCAACCTCGCAGGAGGGAACGTCATGAACAGCGTGCAACAGCACAAGGTCGTGTCCCGAGAAGAATGGCTCGCGGCCCGTAAACAGCATCTGATCCACGAAAAAGCCTTTACCCGGGAACGCGACAAACTCAGCGCCGAACGTCGCGCACTGCCCTGGGTAAAAGTCGACAAGAACTACGTGTTCGAAGGCCCCGACGGGCGGCAAAACCTCGCCGATCTTTTCGGTGGCAACAGCCAGTTGATCATCTATCACTTCATGTTTGCCAAGGGCTGGAAAGAAGGCTGTCATGGCTGCTCGTTTCTGTCCGACCACTTCGACGGCGCCAACCTGCACCTGGCCCACCACGACGTTTCACTGGTGGTGGTTTCCCACGCACCATTGGCAGAATTCCAGGCGTTCCRCAAACGCATGGGCTGGAAGTTCAAATGGGTCTCATCGGCCGGCAGCGACTTCAACGCCGACTACAAGGTGACCATCAGCGATCAGGAACTCGCGGACGGCACCGCGACCTACAACTACGAAAAAAGCACCAGCACTGAAGGCGAACTGCCGGGGCTGAGTGTGTTTTATCGCAATGACGCCGGGGAAATCTTCCACACCTATTCCACCTACGCGCGCGGCCTGGACTTGCTGGTCGGTGCCTATAACTTCCTCGACCTGACGCCCAAGGGCCGCAACGAAGAGCACGGCATGAAATGGGTGCGCCATCACGATCGTTACGAGACCGCACCAGGCGCCAAAGACTGTGGCTGCGAGTAATGCTGCCGGCCCCTCGCCCCGGTTGGGGCGAGGGAGTGCAAGCGCCCTCTCAACTCGAAGACGTCCGCCACATAAAATGCATTAACGCATTATAAATTTGCGCTAACGCATATTGCATCCTAAGGTTACAGCGAGACCCGATCGGAGCCGGCCATCGAAGATGGCAAATAGCGCAAGCCGATACCTCACTGACGACAAAGCCGTTTTATTTCAAAAAGGTACACATACCCAAGCTGGACGCTACGTTCATTCATGGAGGATGAATCATGTTACTGACTGAAGAAACACAGCTTAAAAGTTCGGCCACCGGCGAAGCACTTCCCAAATGCCTGTCCCAACACCTTATTAACCCTGAACTGGCCGATATCGAAACATCGGTAGAGTCAGCAGCGTTGGCCGCTGCCAGTCTCAGCTTCAGCATGCAGCGGCAAACCCAGACCAACTGGTGCTGGGCAGCGGTTTCGGCGTCTATTGGCAACTATTACGGCACCGGGTCCTGGTCCCAATGCGTCGTCGCCAACTACGAACTCGACAGGAACTCCTGCTGTAACCAACCAGGCCCCTGCAACGTTTATGGCTATCTGGATTCGGCCCTCAGGACCACAAGAAGCTTTGCCAGCATGAGCCAGGGCTCGATTCAAATGAGCGCCATCGAAAACCAGATCAACATGGGAAGACCCATCGGCATACGCGTTGCCTGGTATGGCGGTGGCGCTCACTTCCTGACGTTTTATGGGACCAATGGCAACTATGTACTGGTCGCAGATTCCATCTATGGCTATTCCACGCGCGCATTAAATACCTTCCCCGGCTCATACAACGGCGGCGGCAACTGGACCAACACTTACTTCACCCGGAAAAATTAGGAGGCAGCATGAAACTTTCTTACCCAATGGCGCCTTCCAACGGCGTACAAACACTGCGCCCTGCTCTTCAAGCAGCCTTGCGGACACAAGGCTTTGGCATCAACCGCCAGTTTGCAAATGCCGTCCCGAGCAAAATCAGCCTCTCCGAGCCTTACCGCGGTTATTCACTGAGCCTGGAAGACCTGACTCAGGGCAAAGGCTTGAAAGCGGCCACCCAAGGTAACTGGCACTACCTGGTGTTTTCCGATGGAACGACCATTGCCGATGCCGAACTGGCCGAAGTACACGGCCATGTCGAGTTCTCATCGCTGAACCATGGCGCGATGGCCCCCGCCACCGTCAGCGCGCTGAACCTGGCAGAAAACTCGGCGAGCCTGCAGGGGAAATCCTATGAGCTCAGGGTGTTGTTTGTCTCGGCACTGCACTTTGTGGCGATCTGGCTGCATGCAAACGACGCCGGTAATGAGGACATCATTATTCCGATAGAACCGACACCCAAGAGTCTGGCCAGTACGCAGTTGTATAACGAGGTGAAATTGCTTGCCCTGCTGACGCCTGCCGCCAACCAGACCAAAAAACTGTTTGATGCAGACACTACGGGATTGTTGGGGAGTTAAATCAGCTGTTGGTGAGCTGAAATGTAAAAAAGCCCGGACAGTGTTCACAATGCTGTTCACTTAAGGAAGTTTGGAGGCCTGAGAAGTATCTGTGGCGAGGGAGCTTGCTCCCGCTGGACTGCGTAGCAGGCCCAATTCAGGGCCGCTTCGCGCCCCAGCGGGAGCAAGCTCCCTCGCCACAACTGCGGATRTGCCTGAAACATCGGCTTAAGTGAACAGCATTGCGGACACGTGTCCGGGCTTTTTGGTGAGTGTCTGGTCCTGAAACAGGTGTAATCCTTGTTCAGGACGGGACCGGCGAATGGGTGTCCCCTTTCCGCATCGGTATCCGCGCACACGGCAGCTGTCAGCTTCGGAACAAACCTACAAACAAACCACCTGTGTCAGACCTTAGGCCGATTGACTGACCTCGCCCCACTCCCTATCCTCGCGCCTGTCACGACTCATTCGTGATCGGGTTTGACGGCTCGGCAATTCCAAGATGCGCATGGTTCCTCTACTTTGCTCGTGCACTTGTGTGCCCGCTGCACAGCTTAATGGTAACTGTGTGCGGGGCACTTTCGAGTGCGCCGGGTATCTTGGACCGGTCCGTCAACCTGCGCACAGTTGCCACCCATTCGTTGACGGCGACTCAGTGGCAGCTCTCTGACTTCCAAGGAGCTACACCCATGACCGATCCAACCACAAAATCCATCCCCTTCGCCCGCTGCGACCACGTCGACCATTACCTGTTCGCCGTCCAACCCGACATCCCGTTACTCGACGCACTCGAACACGCCTCGATCTACCTGAGCTGCGCCGAAGCCCTCGCCCATCAAGCCCCCACCGCCACCACCCCGGAACACATCGTCTCGTTACGCTGGGCCAGCCAGCAGATGCTCGGCACCGCCCGCTCATTGCTCCAGGCCTCGATCGACGGACTGCACGCCGCCCAACCGGGAGATGACGCATGAACCCGCACATGCCGATGACCAACAACGATTGCGATATCCCGGTGCTGCTGATCGCCACCCAAGCGCCGCTGGATGTGCTGCACAGCAACGCCGCTGCACGGTTTCTGGCGGTCACGCAGATGATGGAAAGCCTGGCCAGCCTCGACATTGCCCATGCCAAAGGCGCAGACGTGCAGCAAATCGCCCACGCAGCGGCCATGCTGCTGCGGGACGGTTGTGATGTGATGGATGTATTGGGGCGCCAGATTCGGGCGCAGCCCTGAGGTAACGCATAGGCTGTTCCCGCACGTTGCGGGGAAGATAGAATCAATGAGCCTTTATTGAGTGTGTCAATAAAGGCTCAATAGGACTACATCCTGACGCATGTCGGACGTAATGCCTGACGCCTAGTTAGGCATTGCTCCAACCGGACGCCTTTAGCTTACAGAGCACCTGTTTGCGTCTTCTTCCAAGAGTCAAGCGCCTGGATTTGCATGAACCACCGCTGGAGGTTGGGCAGATCAGTGACGGGGAATTTGGCACTGTGCTGGTCAGCTAGTGGCGCGGCTATAGCAAAATCGGCGAGTGAAAGACCGGTGTCGCAAATCCATTCTCGATGACTAAGGTGCGCGTCAAGAATTGTCGCAGCCTCAGTCAAAAGCCGCTCTCCACGAGCGACCTCAATGGGGTCGGGCGAACCCATTCCAGCCAAAGACTTGATCGAGTTCTCCCAGTTTAGAATGCCGACGCCCGGCATGAAATACTGCCCACACCAAAAAAGCCAGCGGTTAACGTCAGCACGGCCACGGGGTTCGATGGGATAAATAGTTTGGCCAGGGGTCATATCCGCCAAGTACTGCATGATGGCGTAAGATTCCCAAAGAACAAATCCATCATGTTCGAGAACCGGAACCCGATGATTCGGGTTAAGTTTCAGAAACTCAGGAGAGTTCTGCTCCCCCTTAAACAGATTCACCAGCACGAGATCGACTTTGATTTCGAGGTAATGTGCGGCCATCAGCACTCGGCGGCTGCAAGTTGATGCGGGATGGTAGTGAAGACGCATGGTGTTAACTCCTTGTTTAGTGATCAACGCTGCCATTGTCTTCCTGCACACTGACAGAAAATGTCAGTAGTGATGCGTGCGTGGCGCCTGCTCTCATCAGCCCACCAGGAGAGCGCTTCCTATCAGGTCGTTTCCGTTGAACATCGCTGTCAGCATGGTCCAAATGGCCTTCAGTAGCCTTCCCCAGAGGTTGATGGCAATCAGTTCTTTGACTTGCTGCCAAATGATGGCAGCATCTCGTTGAGATCACACCACCCACAAAGCCACTCATGTCTCGCACCGAAAGATTATTCGATCTGATTCAGACCCTGAGAAGCCATCGTTTTCCAGTTACTGGCAATCATTTGGCCAAAGAACTGGGGATAAGCGTTCGTACGCTTTACAGAGATATCGCAACGCTTCAGGGACAAGGTGCCAACATTGAAGGAGAGCCAGGACTTGGTTACGTTTTACGCCCCGGCTTCATGCTCCCGCCACTGATGTTTACCGAGGAGGAAATAGAGGCCCTTGTCTTGGGTTCTCGCTGGGTGTCCGAGCGTGCCGACCTTCAACTGAGTAGAGCCGCAAAAGGAGCATTGTCAAAAATAGCTTCTGTTTTACCCCAGGACCTGCGAACCGCACTTGATACCAATTCATTGGTGGTTGGTAAAGGGGATCAAACAGAATTAGAGGCCATCGATCTGTCGCAGATTCGAAGGGCCATTCGAGTCGAGCATAAGATACTAATCAAGTATCTAGATCTGAAGGGAGCTAGTTCAGAGAGAACGATTTGGCCCGTTGCGCTGGGCTATTTTGATCGCGCTCGGATGCTTGCCGGGTGGTGCGAACTACGGCAAGAGTTCCGTCACTTTAGGACTGATCGCATATCTGCTTTGAAAGTAAAGCCCGAGCGCTACCCCCGTCGGAGGCAAGTCTTACTTAAAGAATGGCGCGAGGTGGACATTCTTCAGCGACATCAGCGACCGCCGTAGCATTTGTCTTAGCGACGCAAAAAAGTGGACCCAAAAAGGGGACACCCATTAGCCTTGACTTGAGACCGGCTAATGGGGGTCCCCTTTTCGTTACTTATCGTTGGAATACTGGCGCAGCGGACGCGGCTCAAGCTCTCGAAAAGCCTTGGAGAGACTTGAGCACGCGTTGCGAAACGAGGTACATCTACAGGCGCAGGCTTTGGAGTAGATTTGTGGGGATCCCTCAGGGTCTGTCCCCTATTCTGCTTTGGAATGGGTGGCTCAATTCTCCCCAATCCTCCTTTTGCACCAACTACCCTTCAGGAGATATCTGCCTCACCCAATCTTCTCTAAGCCCAACCAAAATATTCATAACATTAGAGTAAGTCAAGAATGGTAAAAATATCGCAAATTGAGACAAGCCACATATCACATCTAAGGGAACGTAAAAATCAACATCCCCCGAGCGACTCGCATTCGAAAACAGTTCTACATTCAGGTGACTTTTAATACTAGAAATATCAGAAAACAACACCTTATTCGTAACTTCACTCCTTCCAAAGGAAAAACCGTCAACATATACATCTAACCTTCCACCCTCTATACCAGTAGAAAATAAAACTTCACCCTCTTCAGCTTCATCATGAAAGCGCCCTCGACCTGAGGCTTCAACATCTTTCATCCTTTTTTCAAGTGTTCGACGAATCTTCATTGTCCAACCCCTTTTCGGTGGTGGCGACTGCAATAAAAAAGGGGACGGATTTATTTACGACGACTGTCCCGTCCTCGGTAGGAGCAACCTCCTTCCATGGAGCTTTCAGCCTAGCAAATCAGCAGAAAATAAATCCGTCCCCTTTTCGTTTGGAGGTACGGAGGAATGGGCACCCGAAGAAGGTTAAGTAAGTGCCATTCAAATCTACCCCCTTTTCCTAAAAATCAAAGGAGATCTTTCACTTCTATATTCGTAGAGAAACTTAAAGGCAATACATGAACAACATCCTTAATACTCCCTGGCAAATCACAAACCCCTCTATTTTTTTAGGCCTAACTATTAAACTGTAACCACCACTATCATTAACATCATAACTAAACAAACCTCTTCTAGCCATATCAACAAATGACCGCAAGTAGCGCTCACGCTGAACATCATCACTAAACCCAGGGAGATTCTCCTCAACAACCTCAACAACCTCAACAACCTCAACAACCTCAACAACCTCAACACCAACACTATCTTCTATGGAAAAAAAGTAATCATAAATATTTTCATATACGGCGATTGATTTTCTTACTGCCACCGGGACAAAACCTCGACCGCCTGTCGCAAAATGCGCGAGCAGGCCATCTTGACAAGAAGCAAACCAATCCAAATCATTGATTTCTAAAAACTCCTCATCCATTTCCATCACTCAGCTCCAAATATGTTAGTGCAATTCTCACAGCGAGGAACTACTTCTCCCGTCCTCGGACGAATCGCCGGAGTATATTTAATATAAAGGCAAAAAGGGGACGGATTTATTTACTATGAAAAAAGGGGACAGATTTATTTTCGACAACCAAAATCGTTTAT
The DNA here is from genome assembly GCF_056397385.1 of Pseudomonas sp. 05N36. Lineage (NCBI taxonomy): Bacteria > Pseudomonadati > Pseudomonadota > Gammaproteobacteria > Pseudomonadales > Pseudomonadaceae > Pseudomonas > Pseudomonas sp. 05N36. The sequence continues at coordinate 253,301 of NZ_JBFTNH010000002.1, forward strand.
CAATAAATAAATCTGTCCCCTTTTCGTGCAAGACCGGCTAATGGGTTTCCCCTTTTCGCAGCAACTAGCGCGAAGGAATATCCCTGATGTCGGACACGATAAATGTCGGCAAGGTACGGATATAGAAAGGCTCCACGTCAGAATTATCTTTGTGAGTCAGCGCCGCCACCATGGTCTTCATATTGCGAAGCTGACCAAATGCACCGGCAGGCTGCAGCCCCTCACGCTCATTGGAAAAATGCAGAACTTCGGCACCGGCCTTTTTGACCTTGACCTGATAACTGAAATCAACACTGGCAAGGATCGTATTGTCGTCGACAATAACCGACACCAATCCCCCATTGGAGTTGCCGATCCGACGCTTGTAGACGGTGTTCACATCCAGCAGGTAATCGGCACTTTCCTTGCTCGTTGCATAGCGATTAGCGCTCGACAATTGATTGATCAGCTCAACACGGAGCTGCTCACGCAACGTGTCTTGTGGCATAAACCGCTCATTCTTGCCGACCAGTTCAACATCGAAGTTATCGATCCAATAGGTAGCGGTCGCCGGGATCTGAACTGGTGTGGGGGAGATGTAGTAATCCGGTTTTGAGGCACAGCCGGACAAAAATGAGATTGCCAAGAGTAGAGCCAACACACGCATGTGAGTTCGTCCTTGAGAAGGGGTTATGTTATTTTTTAAGAGCGGTATCTTACGAATTTTGAAGTGACGCTCAAGTTAATTAAGGGAAAATCGGGAGGTTATTTTTACTGCTTTGGCTAAAAAAATAAGCCCTCCCCCATTCCTCTGCTTCTTATTTTTTATGTAGCACGATAGGCACTCACGCCATCAAAAACCAAAAAATCAGCAACAATCTTTATTTTAACAAACTCACTTTCAACACACAGCTCAACGGATTTCCCGCGAGAGCCAATAACAATATTGCACTTGCACTCCGAGCACCACCCTTCAACAAAAAACTCACGAATCCCTACAGCCACTAACTTTAGCTGCACGCAGCTATATCCAGCCTGCACCCACTTCTTCGGAGGGTTGATTGGAAACTCTGACAAATCAAACCGCAGCACCACTCTTGGACCGTCCCGATGCATTATTACTTCATGCAGATCGACCTGATTCAAAGTCGGTAACTCATCACCAAAAATCGCCCGCAGGCCGTCGGCGTCAGTCAGGAAATCAGTCCAATTAGTCATGTCAGTCCTATTCAAAATAATAGTGCTCTTCAGTACCAGGCACCGTGCCATTACGGGTATTTTCGGGTGGTCGTACGTTGATGTGAGGCCCTTGGTCTCCAACGCCACCCTGGCCAAACTCGGACCAAAAAGGGGACACCCATTAGCCGGCCCTATAGTTCCAGAGCATCAGTACTTGAAATTTGTTTTTACTTCCCCACCACGCCTATAAGACATGACAAATGAATTCCAGCTTTCACCACGCCTCTTAGAGTTTTCTTTCAATCGCTTCACCAGACTATATAGAATCGCACCATTGAAATCAGTTTCGGCATTTGTCACCTCAACCCCATTATTTTCAACTACGAGTTCTTCCTCCGAGTAGCCGTCACCCACCTCAACCTCGTAACGAAAAGAGTCATAACCATGCACAATGCCAGCCTCTATCAGTGCAAAAATCTCTTTTACCAACTCTATATCTTCAGTAATCACTCTATAACCTCCGGAATTTTATTAGCCTCATTTTCAAAACGCAAAGTCTTACTCTTCCCATCTATCGTATATGTCAACTCCATCGTATCGGGTCTCACCGCCCCAGGATCCGCGCGATTAAACCTTATAGTAGTCGGACCAACAGTTTTGGACGGATCATTTAAAGCCTCCTTGATTCTATTTTCATAGAACACCTTATAGGCCGAGTTATTGAAATTCTTGTCCTGTGGAAACAGATTATAACCATCACAGGTCCCACCCTGGCTACACGCCTGAGCATGGCCGCCAACGTCAGTGTCCCGCCCTTCCTTGCCTGCCGCTGTCTGCCTAGAATCTCGAGGGACCTTCGTCTGGTTCGGAGTAAACGTAAGCTCTTCTACGAAGCCTTTACTGTTTGTCGTAAAGGAGTCGCCATTATCAAGCTCGTATCGGGTATTGGGGCTCCTGGCACTCGGATTATTGAGAATTTCGTACTCACGAGATCCTTTGACCGCGTTGCCGGTATTGACCTTTACCACAGGAATATCGGCATGCCCCCCAACGTTAGGTTTGAGGCCATGGTCGGACACAGACGTCGTTGGCTGCTTGCCTGTCGGGCCTGCATCCACCCATCCCTTCTGCGGCGTCTCCCCAAACTCTTTCTTCCAGTCAGGATGTTTAAGGTCAATGTTCAGCGGGTCCGTAACCTTGGTTGTGCCGCCAGCAGCCCCCTTGCCACCTATGATGCCAATGACCTTACCAGTCGCAGCACCTGCGGCGTTGGTCACCGTACCCAAGGCAATATTCAGCAGCGTGGTTGCACCACGAACATAGATATCGCCCTGCTGCTCACTCTCCCCGAGTCCGTACAGTTTCTTGAACTTGTTATCGCTGATCTCCAGATTATCCTTGCTCTGACCACTCAGCTCACTCGCGATGTTTTTTGACAGAGAGTCCTTGGCCGCAGCGATCTTGTCGCCGAACAGCTTGTTGACCAAGACGTTCCCTGCCAGACCCACGGCCATTTTCGCTGGCCCCATGACGGCCTGAATTCCCAGCCCCACAAGCTGCGCCTGCTCTGCCGGCAACTGATCCAGATACCCTTGCAATAGCTCAGACTGCGCCAGCAATTTGCCGCCCGGCGTATTCGGATTCAGCGATTTGAGCCCTGTTGCCTTGTTGCTGCCGTCTGTATCGCGATAGTGGGTATAAACCGTGTCTTGCTGGTTCCCATCACCTGAAACACAGCCACCCGAGGCGGCGCAGCGCCCTTGCTGCTCGGTAAACTCTGCGAATCGCTTCGCAAAGGTCTGGATGGCGATCACATCACCCGGCTTCAGGTCCTTGACCTCATCCGGATTCCTGCCATTTCGCACCAGGTTCTTGGCAATATTGAGTGCCAGTTCATCACCCAACTGAGCTCTCGCCGAGGCAGGCACCTCGTCGAGGGAAACCCGCTGCGCCTGAATATTGCTCCAAGCCTGTCCGGCTACCTGAACCGGGCCTGTAATCAGTGCGAGGGCGGCCTCATAAGCCTTTTCAGTATTACCGGCATAGTTTCCTATATTGGTTTTCCAGGCTTGCAGCGTGCCAGTGGTGTCAGCCACGGCCTCGGTAGAAGACTTGGTCACATACAGGTCAGTCCGTGACTCCTTGTCCTTGGTAATTTCATACGCCTTGCTCACATCCCGGTTCAGCCCGGCCGTAGAGTCATTACCTGTCTCGGCATCCTTGCGCACCACAATCTCGCCGGCTCCGACGGTCCCCCGTACGACCTGCTCACGCTCTTTATCGTATTTCCAGCCGTCGACACTCCAGCCAGTCTCGCCTTTCTTGCCTTTGCCGACCTGACTGCTGTCCTGGGTGGTTTTGCTGTTACCAGCTGCGTAACTGCCACCGACGTTCAGGTAGTAACCGTGCTCCTTGTCTTCACCGGCGATATCGCTGAAGCCCAACGTGCCGGTATCCAGTTTGAGGTTGCCGTTGTCAGCAGAGATCAAAGCACCATCGAGCTGAGTGTGATCCTCGGTGCGGATGTCGACCTTGTTTTTGCCAGTGATGCTGGTTTGCTGTTCGACCCAATTGGTCTTGCCGGTGGTCTGACCATAGCCGACCGAGCCGCTGACACTGGCTCCCAGACCGATGGTGGCTGTGACGCTGATGTCGAACTCTTTGCCTTTGACCTTGCCGGTATCGGCCATGGAGGAAACGTTGAGGTCGCCGCCCACACGACCAACTACCTCATCACCACGCAGAGTTGCACCGGCAATATTTGTGTCCTTGCCGCTGGTGAAGCCCAAGCGGTCACCGGCATAGAGGTAAGCCTCTTGCTGGTGCTCACCCTCGCGTTCGAGGTTGCCCTTGCCCATGCTGACGCTGGCATAGACGCCGACACCTTGGGAACCGGCTGTCAGACCAACTTCCCCGCCACCACTGTGCCGGTTGCTCTCGCTATTACTGTCGTTCTGCGCCGCGCGTATGTTCAGGTCGTTGCCGACATGCAGATCGATATCCCGACCTGCCTTGACCTGAGTCCCCACCAGGTTCATATCGTGGCTGGCATCCAGGTTGATATCCCGACCTGCCGCAACCTGAGTCGCGGTTGAGGTGCCATGCCCCCCATCCTCGGTGGCCATACCGGAGCTACCGCCAATACCGATCTTGAAGCCGCCGCTGGTGCCGCCATGGATACCGCCCCAACTCTGGCTTTGGTTACTTTCCTGGCTGACGCTGCCCTTGGCCACGTCTAGGGTGACGTCACGACCTTTTACATTGATGTCACGTCCAGCTTGCAGCTGACCGCCCTTGACCGTGACATCGTTATTAGCGATGAGGTTAAGGTCGTTGCCAGCATTCAGGGTCGAAGATCTGTTGCTCTGCTCGATGGTCTCCTGACTGCTGGTCTGTTTGCTGTTACCGAACTTGTCGTCAGCCGTCGGCCCCGCCAGGAATTGACCGACAGCATCAACCCCTTTCAACGTGCTGGAACCCTTGCTGACGCCGTTCTCACCTTTGCCTGTACCGCTGACAGCATTTTTGGTTTGGCCGTAGTTGTGATTGAGCGAAGCGCTCAGACCATTGCGCTCGGACTCACGCTGCTGCTCGATCACCTGAGTCTCGCGGGCTGCATCAATATTGATGTTGCGCCCGGCGGCCAAGTCGATGTCATGAGTCGCCTGCAGATCAGAACCCGTCTGGTTGATATCGCGTTTGGCATTGATGGCCAGATCCTTACCCGCATTGATCTGGCTGGCGGCTGCGGCCTGTTGTTCGAGACGATTCTTTTCCTTGAGGCGATCGGCACCGGCGAAGAAGTTCACGCCGTTGGCGTCACTGGAAACGCCGATACCTACCTGCCTGGACTTGGACCAGGCCTGCTCGGCATTTTCGTTGAGCCCCGCGGCCACATTGACGTCGCGTCCGGCATTCAGGCTAACGTTACGCCCACCATTGATGCTGCTACCCAACACGTTGATGTCACGCTCGGCCTGCAAGGTCGCATCACGATCAGCCACTACCTGGCTGCCCACACTGGTACTGCTTTGCGCTTGCCGGCCCGATTCCTTGGCCGAAGAAATCGACAGGAAACCACCCGAGGTGGAGAACCCGGTTTTGCTCTTGTACTGCTCGCTACGGCTATAGGCCGTGTCGTTGGCCGAAACCAGGTTGATGTCGCCGCTGTCCTTGACCAGGCCCGCACGCAGTTCGACATCATTGCCGGCCGAGGTCTTACTGGCCCGCAGACGGAAGTCGTTACCCGCTGCGACCACCAAATCGTTACCTGCTTCCAGATCACTTGCCACCTGAGAGGCGGTGGTCTTCAACTGGCTTTTGCCACTTTTCGACAACCCGAGGAATCCAGACTTGGTGGTCTTGCTGTAAGAACCGTGCTCTTCAACACCCGACAACACCGCGACGTCGTTGGTAGCGCCGAGGATCAAGTCGTTACCGGCCTTGAGCTGGCTGCCGATGATGCTGACATCACGTCCGCCATCCAGGCTGACGCCGCCCTGTGCGTCTTTGCTGGTGTTCACCGTCAGGTCGTGGCCGGCCTCGATCACCGAGGCAACGTTGGTGCTGTCGTAGCTTTCTTGCTGCTTGCTACTGCTGCGACCGAAGGAGCCCTTACTCTTTTTCGTGTAGAAGTACGAACTCTCGTCTTTGTCAGAGGCAATGGTGATGTCCTGACCGGCATCCAGACCGACATCTGCACCGGCCTTGATCCGGCTGGCAATAATCGCGAGATCCTTGCCCGCATCAATGGAAATGTCGCGTCCGGCGTTCACCTCGGTGGATTGTTGGGTCACCCGATGGGTTTCAAGGGTGGTTTTCTTGCTGCGCGACGCATACGTGCTTTCATCGGCAGCCGAAGCCAGGGTGATGTCCCCTTCCGATTGAAGGGCGATATCACGCTTGGCGTCCAGGCGACTGGCAATTGCACTGATGTCGCGACCGGCACTGATTGACAGGTCGCGGCCAGCGGTGACTTCTGCGCCGTGCTGGGTAATTTGCTGATTGAGGAATGAGCTGCCACGAGCATCCGTGGTGCGCTCTTGAATCGAATTGATGCTCACGTCCCGACCGGCACTCATCTCCATGTCTCGGCCGCTTTGCAGTACGCCTCCGGTATTTTTGATGTCGCGACCGGCTACGATACTGAGGTCATTCGAGGCCTCGATGCGAGCGGCGTTGTCGAGGTAATCGCGGTGCTGACGAGTACCGCCAATGCTGGAGTCCAGGCCTGTGACATCGCGCTGATTGATCACATTACCGTTGACCGCTGTGAGGCTGACGTCACGCCCGGCGATGATGCCGCCGGACTTGTTGATGATGTTGTTACCGGCCAGCAGATCCAGACGATTGCCGGCCTCGATCAACCCTGTATTGATGACGTCGTTGCCGGCCTTGGCCGACAGGTTGTTACTGGCACGCAAGGTACCGGCGTTGTTCAGATCGTTGCCGGCGATCAGCGTTACGTCGCTACCCTGGATCAGGGCGCCGTTGGCCGCCAGGCGGTTGTTGGCGCTGGCCAGGTACAAAACTGGCACCAGCACTCGCTCACCATTAACTTCGGCATTTTCCATCCAGACGATATCGTGGGTCAGGGCCGCGACTTGTTCGGAAGTCAGGCTTACACCGAGTGACAGGTTAAGTTGGTTTTTACTGGTGACGGCGTTGTTCATCAGGTACTTGAACAGCGCGGCGTCCGAGGTCTGGCCGTCGATGAAGCGCTGGCCGGTACGGGCGACTACGGCTTGCTGAATCAGCTTCTGCTCGTAGAGGCCGTCACCCAGACGTTTGGCGCTTTTATCCGGGTCGTAACCGAGGTTCGCCAACAGGTAGTCCGAACTCATGAACTGCTTGAGGTCGGTGAGCACCGGGTTGGTTTCGATCAGGTACTTCTGCGGGTTGGACTTGAACGAGGTGTCCGGCAGGCCCTGAACACGGGCCACGGTCTGACTGGCCACAGGAGTAGCGATCACTGGTGCACTCACTACCGGAGTCGTGATTGCGGGATTGCTAACCACCGGAACACTACCGGTCGGTGTGGTCACCACACCGGGGACGGCAGTCGGGGCACTGATCAAGGCGCCGGGATTTTGAGTATTCACGGGCGGCACGAGAGGTGCGGCCACAGGAGTGGTCACGGTGGCCAACGGGTCACGTTGGTTGAGCGGCAGCGTCGGTACGCTCAGGTCTGGACCTGTTGCGACCGCACTCTGGCTGGCGCCATCGACATGCACGGCACCTACTTGGGTGATAGCCCCAACATTACTGTCATGGCCGGGCAACAGCAGGGTGCCGCCATTGTCGGCGGGAGCACTGACATTGATCGTGCTGGCGCCCATGTTGCTGTCGGTGACCTGACGGGTGATCCGGCTCAGTTGCCGGTCGCTGGAGGCGACTTGGGCGATGTCACCGATCTGGACGCTACGTGCCTGCACATCTGGCAGGCTTTGTTGGCGCTGAGCGGTGCTGACGGAGGCGCTGCCCATGGTCCAGCTTTGCGGGCCGATGTTGGCCTGGGTCGCCTGCTGAACCGTCCCGCCTTGCCCGCTCAAGCGAAACAGACCGTTTTGCCCAGAGGGCAGACTAAAACCAGGCAGAGCCAGCGGGTTGACCTGTTGTTGTGCAAGATCCGGAGGCAACTGATGGTTAATGTTGATGATGGTCGCGGTGTTGCTGCTCGACTGAGTCGAGCCTACGCGAGAAGCGTTGTTGGCGATCGTGACGCCTTGACGAACGACGCCATTGGTCAAGTTTTGGGCGGCGTTGATGGCCACCACACCACCTGCCTGAACGATCGCGTTGGCGTAACTTGAGGGACTGTTGTAAGTCACCTTGGGGTCGAAGTAGGTTGCGTTCTGAATTGCAGCCGGAGCTGCGGTACGCACGCCATCGTCATAATGGGGACGGGCAAAGTCGGCCCATAAATCACCAGCGTCGACTTCGACATGTTGCGAACCGAACCTGATGTAGGTCTCCAGGTTTTTTCCGCCTGGATGAGGGGCTACCTGTATTACGGATTCAACGCTGGCGCTGTTCCAAAAATGGAGATTAGGCCGTGAAAATGTTGGATCACTGCCCCCAACGTACCCTAATTGTCCAGGATCGTAGGAAGGATCATTGGCGGCGTTATAAGCCATGATCGACTTCCATAGGCTCAATCCAGGTGAAAGCGCAATAGACCGCCGTTCACTGTAGTCACCTACAGAGGCCCCCTGATTCGTGAAGTTCTGCAGGTTAAACGTCAGATTGTTGCCGGCACTGATGGTCGACGCCTGATTGATGAGGTCACCGCCATTGACAGTGAAGTTTCTCCCAGCAGTTAAACTGGACGAGGCAGAATCCTTGACGATCTGCGACTTGTAGTTTTGCACCCAGACCACATAGCTATCTGATCCCACGGGGGAAAGGGGATCGTATGAGGAGCAGGAGGAGCACTGCACTCCTATGTAGCCGCTCATCAGCCCGCCTGTGGTCTCAAAAATGTCCTTACGATTTTCGATGTGACTGGCCGCCAGACTCAAATCACCGGCACTTTCAAGCGTCGCGGAAATGTTGTTGATCGAAGAACTCAAACCATTACCGTCATCCCTGGCGATGCTGATATTGCCGAGGCTGTACACATCCGCATAACGGTTAGTGAAGTCATTCACCCGCAATGCCATGTCACCACCGCTGAAGATCAAACCATTCTGATTCAGCAGGCTGGACGTGCTCAGACGCAGATTGCCACTGCTGCCCAAGGTCCCGTAGTTGTTGATTGATCCGGCATTGACCGTCATCCCGGTGGCAGACGTCATCCGACCGTAGTTGTTGAGTTGGCCACCGACATTGATCGTGGCGTCTCCACCACTGGCAATGCTGCCCGCACTGCCCAGAGTCATCGAGGCAGCTGTCAGCCCCAGATTGCCCAGGCTGCTGATCCTGCCATTGCCGCTATAGTTGCCGCCCAGCGCCAGGCTCATGCTGCCATCACTGGCAATCAAACCATCGTTGTTCCAGTTCCCCCCGTTACCCACCAGACTGTTAGAGGCCAGCAATTGCCCACTGCCGGTCTGGTTCAGGTTGTTGACGTTGACGGTCAGGCGCCCAGCCTGGATGACGCTGCTGTTGGTCAACGAGTCGGCGTTGAGAGTCAGCCCACCACGAGTCACGATGGAGCCGCCGGCCCCGGTGACGTTGGCCGTGGAAATATCAAACGTGCCGGTGCCCACGTGCAACAAGCTACCGCCCTGGTTCAGGAAGCTTGCCGCGTTGAGCGTCAGGTCACTGTTGGCGGTTTCCAGTGTGCCGTTGCGGTTATCAAACAAACCACCAATCTGGAAGTCGGTCTTGCCGCTGGTGCCCAAGGCACGCAGTTGGCCGGTCTGGTTGTCGAGGCTGGCGGCGCGCACGCTCAGGGTGCTGTCGCTCTCGATGATGCCCAGGCGGTTGTTCAGGGCGCCGCTGAGGTTCAGGTCGATCCCGTTGCCGGCGATCTGGCCATCGTTGTCGCCGCTGTTGTCGAAGTTGTTGCCGGTGACGCTGACCCGGCCTTTGGCGTAGAGGCCGCCATTGCGGTTATCGAAGTCGCGGGTGGCGACGATTGCATCGCCGCTTTGCGCCGAGATGCGGCCGCCGTAGTTATCGATGCCGCCCAATGCGCTGAGGTTCAGACGCTGTGCCTGAACGATGCCGCCCTGACGGTTGTTGGTCAGGTCGTAACCGTTTTTCAGCACGCCGACGATGCGCGCTTCGAGCGCGCCCTTGACGCTGGCGAGGGTGCCGCCGCGGTTGTCCAGATTGGTGGCGCTGACCGTAAGGTCGCCGTTCTGGGCCAGGAGCCGGCCGCTCTGGTTGTCGATATCGCCCGCTACAGACAGATTCATCGCGCCCAGGCTTTGCACGGTGCCTTTGGCGTTGGCCAGGCTCGCGGCGGTGAGTTGCAGGTTGCCGTTCTGGCTGTAGATCAGGCCGTCGCCGTTGTTCTGGACGGCGCCGGAAGTGTTGATGACGAGGTTGTTGTTGCTCGCGACGGTGCCGCGATTGCGGTTGTCGAGGCTGCCGGTGAGCAAGGTCATCAGACCTTGGCTGGCCAGTTGACCGCCCTGGTTGTTGATCTGGCTGCTACGACTGATCAGCAGTGGACCGGCGCTGGCGAGTTTGCCGTTGGTGTTGGTCAATGCGCCGAGCAGGTCGAGGGTGAGCGCACCGTTACTGACCAGGCTACCGGCGCTGTTATCCAGCGTGCTGCCAGTGAAACTCAGGTTCTGTTGCGCGTTTATCACGCCCGCCGCGTTGCCGAGGGTCATGGCTTGCACGGTGAGCGCCGCGCCGCTGTCGATCAGGCCGTTCTGGCCGTTGTTCAGCAGGCCGCTGACCGTCAGGGTCTGGCCGGCGCCGCTGGACAGAATGCCGCCGCTGTTGTCGAGGCTTGCCGCGTTGACGGTGAGCGCTTTCTGGCTGACCAGCGCGCCGGCACCGCTGTTGAGCAAGGCACCGCTCAAGGTCACGCCGAGGTTGCCGCTGCGGCTGGAAAGCGTGCCGTTGTTGCGGTTGTCGAGGCTGGCGCTGTTGACGTCAAGGCCCTGCCAACCGGAGATCAGGCCGTTCTGGTTGAGCAGATTGCCGGCGTTGAGGCTCAGCAGGTTGTTGCTGATCAGTTTGCCGCCGCTGTTATCGAAGGTGCGTCCAGCCAGGGTGAAGCTCTGGCTGCTGGAGACTTCACCGCTCTGGTTGTTCAGGTCGCGCAGGCGGCTGATGGTCAGCGGACCTTTGGCGGTGATCAAGCCGTTCTGGTTGCTCAGGTCGCTACCGCTCAGGTCAAGCGTGATCCCCGCATCGCTCAGCAAACGCCCGCCGTTTTGGGTCAGTGCTCCCAACGTCAGTGCGATGTCACCTTTGGCCGAGACTTCACCGCCATTGTTGGAGTTCAGGCTGTTGGCGGTCAGGCTCAAACCGCCCTGGCTGTTGATCAAGCCGTTGGCGCTGTTGTTCAGCGCCATAGCATTGAGGGTCACGGCACTGCCACCGAGCAGGATGCCACCCTGGTTGTTCAGGTCGGCGCTGGTCAGCGTCAGGTTCTGTGCCGCGTTGATCAGGCCTTTGTTCTGGTTGCTCAGCAAACCCGCGACATTCAGGGTCAGATCGCTGCGACTGTTCAGGGTGCCGTCAGTGTTATCCAGGCTGGCGGCGCGGACGTCGAGGGCCGCTGCGGCAATCTGGCCCTTGAGGTTGGTCAAGGCCTGATTGATCCGCAGGGTCACGGCCTGGTTGCTGAGGAGCTTGCCGTTGCTGTTGTCGAGGCTGTCAGCGGCGAGGCTAAAGGCCTGGGCGCTGGAGATTTCGCCGCCCTGGTTGTTAACACCCTTGAGGTTATTGAGCACCAGCGACGGGGCATTGATCAGGCCATTCTGGTTATTCAACTGACCTTGGTGCAGGTCCAGGACGAGGCTGGTGTTGCTGAAGAGTTTGCCACCCATCTGGTCGAGACCAGTGACGCTGGCCGTCAGTGCCTTGGCGCTGCCGATGCTGCCACCGCTCTGGTTGGTGACCTGGCCGGCCGTGAGGCTCAGGCTGTCGCCACTGTTCAGACGACCGTTCTGGCTGTTGTCGAAGGCGCCGGTGGTCACGCCAACCGGGCCCTTGCCGCTGATCACGCCTTGTTGACGGTTGTCGAGGCTGGCGCTGGTCAAGTCAACGCTGCGGTCACTGACCAGTTGCCCGCCCTGGTTGCCGAGCGCACCGCTGACATTGACCTTCAACGCCCCGGCACTCGACAGGCTGCCACCGGTGTTGCTCAGGTTGGCGCTGCTGACGTCGAGTTGGCCTTCACTGCTGATCTGGCCCTGATTGTTCGTCAGGTCGCTGCTCAGACCCAGCCGAATATCTTGCCCGCTGAGCAAGTGGCCAGCGCTGTTGTCCAGGGTCTGGCCATCCAACGTCAAACCGGCCTTGCCGTTGATCAGGCCCTGATTACGGTTGAGCACCTGGCCGAGGGTCATGGTCAAGCCCATGGCCGCGATGATCTCGCCGCTGTCGCTGTTGTCCAGGCGATTGCCCGTCAGGCTGATATCGGCGCTGCTGGAGAGTTCGCCGCCACGGTTGTCGATATCACCGACATTGAGTTTCAGCGCTTTTGTTGCACCTACCAAACCGTTCTGGCGGTTGTCGAGTGTGCTGCTGGTCAGGCTCAGGGCACCACTGGCGATCAGTTGACCGTTCTGGTTATTGAGCGTGGTGACGGTTGCCGACACATCGGCCTTGCCGGCGACCGAACCGTTGCTGTTGTCGAGACTGTTGGCCGCCAACAGCACCGCACCGTCGCCGATCAGGGTGCCGCTCTGATTGGTGAAGGACCCGGTCACACCCAGATCAATGTCGCCACTGCTGCTGATCAGGCCATGGCTGTTGTCCAGGCTGGCACTTCGGCTGTTGAGGGACGCAGCAGAAATCAGCCCGTTAAGGTTGTTCAGGGTCTGAGCGATCCGCAGGGTCAGGCCCTGGTTGCTCAGGAGCTTGCCACCGCTGTTGTCGAGGTTTTGCGCGGCGACGGTGAACGCTTGGGCGCTGGAGATTTCGCCGTTCTGGTTGTTAACGTCCTTGAGGTTGTTGAGCACCAGCACGGGCCCATTGATCAGGCCGTTCAAGTTGTTCAGTTGGCCGTTGTTCAGGTCCAGGTCCAGGCGGGTTTTGCTGAAGAGTTCGCCGCCTTGTTGATCCAGGCCGGTGACGCTTGCCGTCAGGTTTTTTTCGCTGGCAATGCGGCCGGTGCCGCCGTTGCTGACCTGGGTCGCGGTCAGATCCAGCATGTCGTCGCTGGTGAGATGGCCGCCCTGGCTGTTGTTCAAAATACCCGTGGTGACGCGGGTTGCGCCCTTGCCGTTGATCAGGCCTTTCTGGCTGTTATCGAGGCTGGAGCTGGTAAGGGTCAAACCCTGATCGGTGATGATCGAACCACCCTGGTTGAGCAACGCCCCCAGGCTGGTGACCGATAGAGCGCCGGCGCTGCTGAGCTTGCCTGCGGTGTTATCCAGCGTGGCGGCGTTGAGGGTGAATCCGCCTTCGCCACTGAGCAACCCGGCGTTATTGAGCAGCGCCCCATCAAGACGAATATCCAGGCCCTTGAGGCCGGAGAAACTACCGCTGGTGTTGTCTAGCGTGGTACCGGCCAGATGAGCGCTGCCCTTGGCGAACAGCTTGCCCTTGTTCTGGTTGATCAGTTGCGCCACCGTCAACTGCAGGTCGGTCGCGGACAGCAGTTTGCCGCCGTCGCTGTTGTCCAGACGCTGACCGGTGAGGTTCACGCTGTTGTCGGTGCTGGAGATTTCCCCGGCGCGGTTGTCGATCTGATCGACATTGACGGTCAGCGCCTTGGTGCTGCCCACCAGACCGCCGTTGCGGTTGTCGAGGGTCTTGGCGGTCAGCAGCAAATTACCCTGGGCGACCAACTCACCACCCTGTTGGTTCAAGGTGTCGAGGGTAGCGGTCAGGTCAGTCTGACTGGCGATCCGGCCTTTGGTGTTGATGAGGTCCCGGGCCTTGAGCGTCACGGGACCGACCGCACTGAGCAGGCCACCGCTGTTGTCCAACTGCGAGCCTTCGTAGCTGATCGCGGCCTTGCCGGTCAGCACGCCTTTGTCGCGGTTATCCAGTTGCCCGACGAGCAGACTCAGGTCCTTGTCAGCTTCGATCAGCCCACCGCGGTTATCTGCCGAATTGCTGCGCAAGGTCAGCCGGTCCTTGCCGGCCAGACTGCCGCCACGGTTATCCAGGCTGCCGGTGGTCAGGTCGATGCTGCCGGTGGCTCTTAGTTTTCCCAGCTCCCGATTATCGAACGCTCCTGCAATTTTCCCCGTCAGGCTGCCATCGACGGCCAGCAGCATTCCCGCCGCACGGTTGTCGAGGCTGTCGACAGTCAGGCTCAGTGCCTTGCCGGAACCGAGCTTGCCGCCCTGGTTATTCAGGGCGCCGCTCAGGTCGATACTCAGACCAAGGTCGCTCGTCAGTTGGCCTTTGGTATTGTCCAGACTCGCGGCCTTGAAGGTCGAGATCCCGGCACTGGATACCGTTCCATTGAGGTTGGTGACTCCGCCCTCGACATTCACGGTCAGGTCCGAATCGCTGCCGATCTTGCCAGCGCTGTTGTCGACGCTAGCGGCGCGGACATCCAACCCATTGGCCGACACCAGCCCCCGGAGGTTTTTCAAGGTCTGGTCAACGCGCAGGATCAGCGCCTGATGACTGCCAATCGTGCCATCGGTGTTGTCGAGCGTTTGCGCAGCCAACGTGAATCCCTGATCGCTGGATATCTCGCCACCCTGGTTCGCTACGCCCTTGAGGTTTTTCAGCAATAACTGGCCTGGGGCATTGATCAGACCGCCCTGGTTATTGAGCTGGCCGTTATTCAGATCGAGACTCAGCCCAGTGCTGCTGAACAGTTTGCCGTTTTGCTGATCAAGGCCGCTGACGCTTGCGGTCAGGGCTTTGGTGCTGGAAATACTGCCTTTGGCGCCGTTGTTGAGCTGGCCGCTAATCAGGTCGAGCGTATCGCCGCTGATCAGCGTGCCACCCAGGTTGCTGACGGTGCCGAGGCTGGTGAGTTTCAGGTCCTTGACGCTGGAGAGGTTGCCGCCGTCGTTGTTCAGGCTGCCGACGCTGAGCAGAATCGCGCCATCACCCTTGAGCGTGCCGTGGGTGTTAAGCAACTGCTCGCTCAGTGTCAGGTCTAGCTTGTCTTTGGCGTAGAGATTGCCTCCGTCAGCGTTGTTCAGTTGCGCAGCCTTGAGGTGTAAACCGGCCTGACCGGACAGCTGACCGCCAACTTGGTTATTGAGCTGGGCGAGGGTCAGATCGATGTCGCCATTAGCAAGCAGTTGGCCGCCATGGCTGTTGTCCAGCGTCGTGCCTGTCAGGTTCAACTGACGTTGGCTGGAGACGTTGCCGCCCTGATTGTCGAGGCTGTCGATGGCCAGGTTCAGGCCTTGGGCAGCGCTCAGCGACCCCGCCTGACGGTTGTCCATTCGGTTGGCATTGAGTGTCAGCGCGCCACCGGCGCTGAGGCTGCCGGTACGGTTATCCAGCAACCCGAGCGTGTTCAGGTTGAGATCGGTATTGCTGACGATCCGCCCTTTGAGCTGGTTGTCGAGACTGGCACTGCCCAAGGTCAACAGACCGTTCGAGGACACCAAGCCGGCCTGGTTCAGCAACTGTCCGGCAATCTTCGCCGTCAGCCCCGAGCTCCCCGTCAGTGTGCCTTGGGTGTTGTCGAGACTGGCGCCTTGCACCTTCAGCAATTGGCCGGCGGTCATCGAACCCGTGGCGTTGTTGATCGCGCCCTGACTGCCCAGCGTCAGATTGTTATCGCCGGTCACATGACCCAGACGGTTGTCCAGATCAGCCACCTGCAGGGTGATATCCCGGGCGCTCAGTTTGCCACCCTGGTTGTTCAGGCTGCCGGCGAGCAACAGGTTCAGCCCTGTGCCAACGTTCATCGTGCCAAGCTGGTTGTTCAGGCTGTCGGCCTGCAAATCGATGGCCGAGGCGGAAATCAGCGCCCCGGTGTTGTCCAGGGCTCGGGCGATCCGCAGGACCAGCGCTTGCTGGCTGAGGACTTTGCCGCTCGTGTTGTCCAGGCTGGCAGCCGTCAACGTGAAACCTTGTTTGCTGGAGATTTCACCGTTCTGGTTAACCACCGCATTCAGGTTCTTCAGCAGCAGCGCGCCGGGTGTGGTGATCAGGGCGTTCTGGTTGTTGAGCAGACCGTTGTTCAGGTCCAGGGTCAGGCCTGTGGCGCCGCTCAATTGGCCCTGATTGTGCTGGTCCAGACCGCTGACACTGGCGGTCAGGGCCATGGCGCTGGCGATGCGTCCACCTTCGCTGTTGTCCACCTGGCCAGTGGTCAGGTTCAAAGCGTTGCTGCTAGTGAGCACGCCTGCTTGATGGTTATCCAGACTGCCGCTATTGATCACCGCGCTGCCGGTGCTCTGGATCGTGCCCGCTTGATGGTTGTCCAGTGCACCGAAAGCCGTCAGGCCCAAGGTGCCTTGGCTGATGATCGAGCCTTGTTGGCTGTTATCCAGGGATGCCGCCGTAACTTGCACGCGCTGCTGGGCAGCCAGGCGACCGCGCTGATTGTTGAAGGCACCGCTGGCGTTGATATTCAGGGTGCTGCCGGCCGAAATCAGTCCGGCGACGTTATCCAGAGACGCAACATTCAAGGTAACCCCGGCAAGGCTGGAGATTTCAGCAGCGCCGTTACTCAGTGCTCCCACATTGGCGACCAGTTCGCCGTTGCTGGTCACCAGTCCGCCCTGGGCATTGAGCAACTGGTTGGCGTTGAGGTTCAGGCTACCGGTGCTCAGCACCCGTCCCTTGTTCTGGTTATCCAGCGTCCCGGCGTTGATGCTCGCGCCTTGCTTCGCACTTAAAGTGCCGCCCTGGTTGGTCAGGGTTTGCGCGGTGTTGACCGTCAGGTTGCGGCTGGCGACGACGCTTTTGCCGCTGTTGTTGAAGTTCTGTGCGCTGATGTTCACATCACCGCTGGCATTGCGGCTGGTGTCGGCGTTGACCCCAGCTTCGATCACGTTGTTGTTGGTCAACTGGCCGCCGGCACTCAGGTTGATGCTGTCGCGAGCGGCGAGGGTTTGCTGGTTGCTCAGGTCGCCCTGGGTCTGCACGGTGAGGGAGCTGCCGGCGTAAATCGGTCCTTGGGCATTGAGGCTGGCGGCTTTGATATTTACTGCGCCATTGGCCGCCGAGGTGTCGGCCATGCTCAGCTGGCCGTTGGCATCGAGCTGGATATCGCCGCCGCTGGCGATCAGTTTGCCGTCGAGCTTCACCCCGACGCCGGCTTCGGTGCCGACCAGTTTGATCGCGCCGGCGTACATGCCGCCAAGCGCCGAGGAGTCGATCGCCAGCTCCGGCTTGGCGCTGCCGTCATTGGCCCGCGCCGTGGCGTTGAGCGTGTCGGCATTGACGTCGTTGCGACCGGCAACGATGGTCAGGTTATTTGCCTGGATCTGCGCGTTGATTTTCGCGCTGCGGGTGATGATTTCGAAACGGTCGACGTTGGTGGCGTTGATCCCGGCGCCGTCGATGGAGACGCTGCCCTGATCGACCTGGAAATGATCCAGTCGACCGCTGTCGAGCACCGGTTTGCCGGTGGTCAAGGTCACCCGTGGGGTGTTGATAAACCCGCAGCCATTGCAACTGATGCCATAGGGGTTGGCGACGATCACCCGCGCCGACTGCCCCGCCACTTCGGTGTAACCGTTCAACTGGCTCGGGCTGCCGCCGTTGACTTCGTTGAGTATGGTTTGCGCCGGACCGCTGTTCTTCAGGTTCGGGTTGCCGACGATGTACCCACCCAGCTGGGTAGCCGAGGTCTGGGTGGAGGCGTTGTTGAGGATCAAGCCTTGCAAGGTGACGTTGTAATCGTGGAACTGGTTATGCGAGAGACCTGTGGCATTGGGCGTGGCGATGTTGACGATCGGCACGCCATTGCCGGCGCGATCCAGGCTGGTGCCCGGCGCGCTGACCACGATGCCGTCCGCCTGCGCCCACATCGGTTGCCAGAACATGACGTTGGCCAGCAGGAACGCCAGGCCGCGCTTAGGCATACCCATGAAACGTTCACGGGGAATCACGGCAGCAGAAGGCTGGCCGGCCAGAAAGGCCAGTTGGCGAACGTCCATATTCAGGTCTCGACAAAGCGGAAAGTTAGAGGAAGAAATCCACGCGGAAATAGATCGGGGCTTCGCGCTCGGTCAACGCATCCGGGCGTTCCAGAGAATGGGCGAAGGTCACGCTGGCAGACACATGCTGCCCTTTGGCAAACAGCTCGATCGAGTTGCTGGACATCCGCCCATGTTGCTCGCCGTTGTAGCGGCCATGACTGATCACGCCCTGGTCGTAGCCCAGGCTGGTGCCGTATTCAGCGAACACCGGACGCAGCCATTCCCAGTTCACCGGGCGACTCCAGCGCAGGTCATTGCGCCAGTAACCACCGCTGTCACCGGACAACGACTGGTCCTTGTAACCACGGATCGACGACAACCCGCCCAGGCTGGTGCGCTGCGGACTGAACAGCACGTCCTCGCTGCGCTGGCCGGTCATCAAACTGCTGAAGCTCAGCGACTCGCCCCAGAGTTTGAACGGCTGCAAGTAGCTCAGGGTGCCGGTGTATTTGCGGTACCGCGCATCCGCGTCCCCAGGGCCTGGGTGGCCGTTGCTCTGGGCATCGAAGGCGCCGATGCCTTTCTGCATGCCCAGGTCGAGGTTGACGAAGGCCGAGCCGACACGCCGCCCGTGGTTGATCCCGAACTGCGCTTCGCTCAGATGGTTGCTGCTCAGGGCCAGCTTGCTGTCTTCGATGAAGTTGTTGATGCGCAAGTGGGACACGCCGGCATTCAAGGACGTCTTGCTCACGGCATCGCGATAGATCACGCGCTCGGCCTTGAACTGGTGAGTCGTGCTGTCGCCGGTCTGCTTGAAGTTGTAGCCATTGGCGGCAATCTGCGAGCGGTAATCGCTCTGGTTGTAGCTGTAGTTGAAGTTCCACCAGCCCCACGGCAGGTTGTAATTGAGCATGGCGTTGCTCGAGGTGTGGTTATGATCGCTTACCGCATCGTGACCACCGCGCAGCATCAACTGATCCGCCAGGCCCAACGGGCTGTCCCAGTCAAAGGTCGTGCCCCACTGCTGCTCGCCGGTGCTGCGCTGGCCTTCGTTGTTGCGCGACAAACCGGCGCGCCATGGCTTTTGCGGGGTGTTCTTGACCAGTACTTCGCTGCCGCCCACGGCTTTGCCGGGTGCCAGTTCCATCTGCGCCTGATTCGACGGCAAACGGTTCAACTGATCGACCAGTTGCTCGATCTCGCGCAGGTTGACCAGGTCACCGGTCTTGCCAGGAAAAGCCATGGACAGTTCACGGTCCGACAGCTTGCTGCCCTCCGCGCCTTTGAGGCCTTCGAGCTTGCCCTCGACCACCAGCACCTTCAAATGACCGGTAGACAAATCCTGCTGCGGCAAGTAGGCACGACTGGTCACCAGACCTTTCTCAAGGTAGCTATCGGTAATGACTTTCAGCAGCTCGTTGAGCTGGGTGACGCCCAGGCACTGACCGATGTAAGGCTTGAGCAAACGCTCGCGCTCACGGTCCGAAAGGCTGTCGGCACCCTTGAGCTCGATGTCTTTGATCGGGAAGCAGCGGGTATCGGCTGGTGCTGTAGGGGCCGTCGGTTTGGCCGCTTTGCCGGGCAGTTCCTTGAGCTCTTCGAGACGTCGGCGCTGCTCTTCGAGCAGACGATCCTGACGTTCGCGGATCAGGTCGGTTTCACCGGGGGTGGGTGCGGCGTGGGCAAGGTTTACGCTGAAACACAGCAATAGACACGGCAAAGCCGCACACAACCTCTTCCCGAGGGTGTGCAGGTACATGTTCGATCCCTCGAGACGACAAGTGATATCAATATGATGGCGCAATGTTAAGTTGCCATCATTCTGACGTCAATAAGCCGGACACCCATTTGTTGCGAAATATGTCTTTATTGACACATACCTTCACCGCTCGAAATTTATGGTCTCGAAAGCCTGTGGAGCTTCTGACTGCCTGAGTCCGAGGAGCGAGGCTCGATCTCAAGATCGCCATAGGCTAAAAATGAAAAAACCCGGACACTGTCCGGGTTTTTTATGGGATCGCTAAGGCGCGTTATTCAGCGGCCGGAGCTTGCGGCTTGCGGCGCTTGAGCGGCGCCATGCCGTCCTTGCTGACCAGCGACAGGGCGTCGGTCTTCGGTCGGTTGGCGATCTTGCGTTTGGTCGGGGCCTTGGCGCCGGTCTTTTTCTTGTCGCCCTTGGCGTCGACTTTTTTCTTCTTCACGCCAACGGCTTTGCCCGAGGCCTTGACCTTTTTCGGTCCACCGTAGGTGCCTTTGACTTCCTTGATCGTGCGGCGCTCGAAGCTCTGCTTGAGGTAGCGCTCGATGCTCGACATCAGGTTCCAGTCGCCGTGGCAGATCAGCGAGATGGCCAGGCCATCGTTGCCGGCACGACCGGTACGACCGATACGGTGAACGTATTCGTCGCCGCTGCGCGGCATGTCGAAGTTGATCACCAGGTCCAGGCCTTCCACGTCGAGGCCGCGAGCGGCAACGTCGGTGGCGACCAGGATCTTGACCCCGCCCTGCTTCAGACGGTCGATCGCCAGCTTGCGATCCTTCTGGTCTTTCTCACCGTGCAAGACGAACGCCTTGTACTCCTGCGCCACCAGACGACCGTAGATACGGTCGGCCATGGCCCGGGTGTTGGTGAAGACGATGGCCTTCTGGTAGGTCTCGTTGGCCAGCAACCAGTTAACGATCTGTTCTTTGTGCTGGTTGTGGTCAGCGGTGATGATTTGCTGACGGGTGGTGTCGTTCAACTGGCTGACGGCATTGAGCTGCAAGTGCTCAGGGTTGTTCAGGACCTTGGCGATCATCTCGCGCAGGCCCGAACCGCCGGTGGTCGCGGAGAACAGCATGGTCTGCTGACGGTTGGTGCACTCGTCGACCAGACGCTGTACGTCTTCGGCAAAACCCATATCGAGCATGCGGTCGGCTTCGTCGAGCACCAGCACTTCAACTTCTTTCAAGTCGAGGTTGCCGGCGTTCAGTTGCTCGATCATCCGGCCCGGGGTGCCGATCAGGATATCCGGCACCTTGCGCAGCATGGCGGCCTGGACCTTGAAGTCTTCACCGCCGGTGATCAGGCCGGACTTGATGAACGTGAACTGCGCGAAGCGTTCCACTTCCTTGATGGTCTGCTGGGCCAGCTCGCGGGTCGGCAGCAGGATCAGGGTTTTGATGCTGACGCGGACTTTGGCCGGGCCGATCAAACGGTTGAGGATCGGCAATACGAATGCAGCGGTTTTGCCGCTACCGGTTTGCGCAGTCACCCGCAGGTCACGCCCTTGGAGCGCGAGCGGGATAGCCGCTGCTTGCACTGGCGTTGGCTCGACAAATTTAAGCTCGGCCACGGCTTTGAGCAGGCGTTCGTGCAGGGCGAATTGGGAAAACACGGGTGCTACCTCGAAGAAATACAAAAAATCAGCTGCATAGGGTAACGGTTTCGAGCGCGAAGGCCGAGTTTCTTTATGCAATCGGACGCAAACAATGGCGATTTTGTTAGCGGATTTGTCCCTGAACGTAACTCGATGCGTCTTAAATGCTCTAATCGCCCCCTCTCGTCCTACAGAAGAATCGTTTTAACCCATGGATCTCAAACAGCTCTGGCTCAATACCCAAGACCTTTGGGGCGCTCTCGACCAGCACCCGCTTCTGCATTCCAGCCTGGCGCTGATGGTGTTGTTGGTGATCGCCTTGCTGCTCGGACGAGTGGCGCGTTACGTTGTGCTGCACGCCGTCAAATTGCTTGGCCGGCAACCGGCGATGCAGTGGTTCAACGATTTGTTCCAGAACAAGGTGTTCCATCGCCTGGCGCAAATGACCCCGTCGCTGGTGATCCAGTTCGGTTTGAACCTGGTGCCGGAACTGAGCAAAACCATTCAGAATTTCCTCGGCAACGTCGCCCTGTCCTTCACCATCCTGTTTTTGGTGCTGGCCCTGAGCGCCCTGCTCAACGCCTTGCTGGACATCTACGCACGCACCGAACATGCCCGCACGCGCTCGATCAAAGGCTACGTGCAGTTGGCGAAAATGGTGCTGTTCGTGTTCGGCGCGATCATCATCGTTGCGACCCTGATCGACCGTTCGCCGCTGTTGCTGCTGTCGGGTCTGGGCGCCATGTCGGCGGTGATTCTGTTGGTCTACAAGGACACCCTGCTGTCGTTCGTCGCCAGTGTGCAGCTGACCAGCAACGACATGCTGCGGGTCGGCGACTGGATCGAGATGCCGCAAGTGGGCGCCGACGGTGACGTGGTGGATATCACTCTGCATACGGTCAAGGTGCAGAACTTCGACAAGACCATCGTCTCGATCCCGACCTGGCGCTTGATGTCCGAATCGTTCAAGAACTGGCGCGGCATGCAGCAGTCAGGCGGCCGACGGATCAAGCGCAGCCTGTTCATCGACGCCAGTGGCGTGCGCTTCATCCATGACGACGAAGAACAGAAGTTGACCCAAGTGCGTTTGCTCACCGACTACATCAACCGCAAACAGGCCGAGCTCAAGAGCTGGAACGAGGCCCAGGGCAACGTCGCGGCGATGTCGGCCAACCGTCGGCGGATGACCAACATTGGAACCTTTCGCGCCTATGCACTGGCGTATTTGAAGAGCCATCCGGAAATTCAACCGAACATGACCTGCATGGTCCGCCAGATGCAGACCACCGCTCAGGGCGTGCCGCTGGAAATCTATTGCTTCACCCGCACCACGGCGTGGGCCGACTACGAGCGGATCCAGGGCGATATCTTCGATTATCTGCTGGCGGTGCTGCCGGAGTTTGGGCTGAGTTTGTATCAGCAGCCGAGCGGCAGTGATTTGCGTGCTGGATTGTTGCCGGCGGTGCTCGGCGCAAGCCATATTCCCGAGCCGGAAAGACGCTCGATGTAGCTGCCATATCCCTTGTGGGAGCGAGCCTGCTCGCGATGCAGACACCGCGGTCTATCGGGTAAACCGCGTTATCGCTCATCGCGAGCAAGCTTTGCTCCGAGGGGCGAAGCAAACCTAGCGCTTCTGACTATCCATTTTGTAGCCCGCACCAGGAACTCCCTCGTGCAGCGCCGATTGGATTCTCTCGTACAAACCATTGGCCTCGGCAGTGGTTATCGAACGTGAACTATCACGCAGAACTACTCGTAAAAGCACATTCTCCTGCCCGGGTAAAATCCCCAGACGCTCAATCGCTTGAAGAGGCAACTCTGCCAGAGGCCAGCGCCCTTTGATCTGCATTTCCTCGATCCAGCCTGAACACTCTCCGGCTGCCTGCAACATCTTTTCGGTCAATACTTCTTCGCTTTGGCCTGGCGTTACCGCTAAGGAAATATCTCGGGCAATTGAGGGTAAGCGTGATACTGCTTTCCAAGGTTTCAAGTCATTCATCTGCGCTTGTACGCGTGCATTGGGGTCACGAAGCAGACGAATATCCGGAATACCTTTGCGCAACATGGTCAAGCGATCCAATCCCATGCCCAAGGCCAGTCCACCATGCTGCATTGGATCAATCTGTAACCGCTTCAATAACGAAGCAGCAATACAACCGCACTCCAATACCTCAACAGGCAGGTCATTGTTTAGCAGATTTACCTCGATCCCACCTTCGGTGTAGTGATGTGGGCTGTCGCGATGGATCCAGGGCTTGTCAGGAACTGCCAACTGGAGGATATCGCCCACCAAACGCAATAAATGCTCACGCGTCGAAAGCTCCGGATCGCCCAGCACCCAGATATCCATTTGATGGGGTTCAGCGCAATGCCATCGATCACGACTGTCACGGCGAAAGGTAATTCCGGGCGCAGCCAACAGGATCGTTTCGCCCGGCTGCCGCCTCTGCGCCGCACGCTGGAGCGCAGCCGGGATTTGACTGGTGGTCTGCGTACGTAATAAGGAATGGTCGTCGACCCAGCGGGTGTGTTCGCTACCGAGCGTGATTTCAGCAGGCTCATAACCCAACAAACCATAATTCTCCTGCGCAGAAACAATACGCGGACCGGTCTGTACCTCGGCGCTGGGCCAACCTTTTTTAGCAAGCCCTTCGACAACTTCAATGAGCAATATCCGTATGGCATGTTCGGGGACACTTGACTCGGTAAGATCAACCAACGCCAATGCCGACTGAACAGAATCATCCGTGAGGTATTTCTTCGAAGAGTACATCGCCAGCTCTCTATATAATTGATGTAGGACGCCCCTGTTCAAGCGAGCAACACATAACAGATAAAAACCAACCTACCTGCTTAATACGTCCACCCACAACCAACCAGACTCAAATTTCCAAAAATCAGAACAAGCCTACAGAGACAACCTACACAAATAACTTTAGGCGCCCAGAAAGCCCACCCAAAATGCCAAATCACTCTATAAAGAACCTTAAAATCAATTGAACCCTCGAAAAAACCATGACCTAATGCAGGCACTTCTTGAGCACCTCAAGGAGGCTAAATAATGAAAATCAAAAAGGATAAACTCTTATGGATAAGCAAAACAGCCATTATGAAAAACTCAACCGAATCACTTCAGACCCTGACAATTTTGGCTGGGCTCCATTGGCATGGGCTCACACTGAAGACTAAGTAACGGCAATGGGCGCCAAGAAATCTCGTGGCGCCCATTGCCCCAAAGTGAGAACCAAGCCATGTCCACGTCAAACATGATCCATACGCTATTTGGTCAGGAGGACGTAGCAGTAATCGCCGACTCCCCAGATTTTCTGAATGAGTGTTCAATGCTAGAGCTCAATACATTGAGCCTGACAAACATAACAACACTACCCAAAAACAGCATTATTTTTTCTTTTAGCAATAACGCTGCCAAACGTACCTTCGAACTCGCGAAAAACACCAAAATCAAAAAAAGCATTTTCTGCGCAGCTCAAGTATTTGACCCATCCATTGCAAGTGCGATTTACAGCTTAAAACTACTATTAAGCAGTGACTTTGGGCAAGCACTAAAGACACAGCGAGCAATATTGAACATGTTGAACACCTACAGGAGCTTTCAGCTTTCAGGTAGTGACGCCGATGCTGTAGTCACCATTAACAAGCACGCCTCACCTTATGCACTGATTGAAGAAGACGTCACCCACAACTTCATCCAATCCGTGGCCGAGTTCTTCGAAGTTCATTACGCCCACATGAAACCACAAGAGCCCTGCCCATTTATATTTAACGGGAGATTGAAAATATCTGGAATATTGACTGTTTTGAGGAGGACCAATCCAGCGTTATCAGAAGGCCTGAAAGCATCACTTCACATACTGACACAACGTATTGCAGACGAAGAGGCGCTTCTCACGGTAGAGAACAACACAATAATTTCCTTTAAAACGAAGAATGCTGAACACATAAATCTTCTTGAGCTCGCAGCGGGTCCTCGCGGCCTTAAACTGACCGAGTTCGCTATCGGGGTGAATGAGTCAATCGCGCCCACTATCAGTTACCAGGTCAATTCCCAGATGAACGAGGGCATCAGTGGTGTCCATTTGGCGATAGGAGATGGTTCTTCGGGCTACCACATTGATTTTTTAAGTCCGGGCGTCAACGTAACCCCAGTAGAACAGCAGCTCCCTTAGGAGCCCCTCTCCACCTACCCTTGCGTTGCGACTTGCCGAACACCCAGCCGACTGATCCACACCGCCGCCAGTATCACCGAGCCGCCCAGGAACAACCGCCCCAGCGCTTCATGCTGGTTCCAGATCAGCAAGTTGATCAGCAGCCCCACCGGCACGTGCAAATTGTTCATCACCGCCAGTGTCCCGCCGTTGACCAGACAAGCGCCCTTGTTCCACCAGTACAACCCCAACGCGGTGGACACCAGTCCGAGGAACACCAGCACGCCCCACTGCAAGGCTGCTTCCGGCAGGAAGTTCTGTTTGCCGAACAGCAGAAACGCCGGCAGGGCCACGGCCAGCGCGCCGAGGTAGAAGTAACCGAAGCGTCGGTAATGCGGCAGGTCGCTCGGGTGCTTCGCCACAAGATGCTTGTACAGCACCTGACCTGCGGCGTAGGTGAAGTTGGCCAGTTGCAGCAGCAGGAACCCCATGAAGAAGTCCGGATTGATCCGGTCATAACGGATCACCGCCGCGCCGAGCACCGCGACCAATGCCGCCACCAGCGCCCAGGGATTGAAGCGGCGGTTCAGCGCATCTTCGATCAGGGTCACGTGCAATGGCGTGAGAATGGTGAACAGCAGGACTTCCGGCACGGTCAGCACGCGGAAGCTCAGGTACAGGCAGACGTAGGTCACACCGAACTGCAACGCGCCGATCAACAGCATCCCGCGCATGAACGCCGGTTCCACCTGACGCCAGCGGGTCAACGGAATGAACACCAGCCCGGCCAGCAACACCCGCACCAGCACCGCGAAATAGCTGTCGACATGACCGGCCAGGTATTCGCCGATCAGACTGAAGGAAAACGCCTGGATCAGCGTGACAAAAAGTAGATAGCCCATGCTCGCCTCGATTTCGAATGGCGGCGACGATAGCGGGTTTTGCTATTCACTGCGAATCATCAGGCAACACACAAATCCCCTGTGGGAGCGAGCCTGCTCGCGATAGCGGTGTGTCATTCAACAATGATGTCGACTGACACTCCGTCTTCGCGAGCAGGCTCGCTCCCACAGGTTCGTGCCCGGCCACAAAATCGCAGGCAAAAAAAAGCCCGATCTCGCTAAAGCGTTCAATCGGGCTAGAGCACTCAGGAGCAACAAGTGCAAAGGGAGGTTCGATGCGCGAACCGGTTTGAAGGAGGTACAGGAGCTACTTAACCATCAGGTGATTATCCGGCGATTAACGGCTCAGGCGACCTGGGCAAGCTTGGCGTTGGCCTGGTTCAGACCCTTTTCGTGGAAGTCACCGCCCAGGTTCATGCCTTCAGCGTGAATGAAGGTGACGTCGTGGATACCGATGAAGGCCATGACCTGACGCAGGTACGGTTCCTGGTGATCGGAGGTGCTACCGGCGTAGATGCCACCRCGAGCGGTCAACACGTAAGCACGCTTGCCGCTGAGCAGACCTTGCGGGCCGGTTTCGGTGTACTTGAAGGTCACACCGGCACGCAGCACGTGGTCGAGCCAGGCTTTGAGGGTGCTTGGGATCGCGAAGTTGTACATCGGTGCGGCCATGACCAACACATCGGCGGCCAGCAACTCGTCAGTCAACTGGTTGGAGCGCTCCAGCGACGACTGTTCGGTTTCGTTGCGCTGCTCGGCAGGTTTCATCCAGCCGCCCAGCAGGTTGGCATCCAGGTGTGGAACCGGATGGGTCGCCAGGTCACGAACGGTGATCTGGTCGGCCGGGTGCGCGGCTTTCCATTGGCTGATGAAGGTTTGGGTCAGCTGACGCGAWACCGAGTCTTGCTGGCGGGCACTGCTTTCGATGATCAGAACGCGGGACATGGGATGTAGCCTCCATCGGWGAATGCTGTAAGTCGATGGAGTGGAGATTAAACAGTGTTGTATCGATGAAAAAGCACAAATAACTGCTATAAACCATCAATAAATTCGTTTATAAGCGGAGCGTATCTGCCCCGCCTGTGCAACAGCCCTTATTTGGGTTTGCAGGTCAGGGTGATGTACAGCTTGATGATTTCACGGTTGAACCTGGCCGAGAGGTCGGCGCTTTTGCCGGCCTCCAGGCTGACGCGGCGAGTACGCGGTAATTCCGGGCCATTGCGAAATGCCACCGTGCATTCGGCGGCTTTGCCGCTGGAGTTGTTCAGCGTAATGGCGCCCATGTCGCGTGCGGTGTCATGGGTGGTGTAGTCGATTTTCAGGCCGTTGAGTTCTTTTTGTACATCGATGGGGTAGGCAAACGCGGTCAGCGGCAACATCGCCAGCACCACACAACAGATTTTTTTCATTCGGCAGCCTCCAATGGAAGCTGCCAGCTTAGGACAAGAGGAGCTCCTCATGAAAGCGCCCCGCGTGACCCTTGATCAATGGCGAACACTCCAGGCCGTGGTCGACCACGGTGGTTTCGCCCAGGCCGCCGAAGTGCTGCACCGTTCGCAGTCCTCCGTCAGCTATACCGTCGCACGCATGCAGGACCAGCTCGGTGTGCCGCTGCTGCGCATCGACGGCCGTAAGGCAGTGCTGACCGAAGCCGGCGGCGTGCTGCTGCGCCGCTCCCGGCAACTGGTCAAACAGGCCAGTCAGCTAGAAGACCTGGCGCACCACATGGAGCAAGGCTGGGAGGCGGAAGTGCGGCTGGTGGTCGACGCCGCATATCCGAGCGCCCGCCTCGTCCGCGCCTTGACCGCGTTCATGCCGCAAAGCCGCGGCTGCCGGGTGCGTCTGCGCGAAGAAGTACTGTCCGGGGTCGAGGAAGTCTTGCTCGAAGGCGTAGCCGACCTGGCCATCACCGGCTTCAGCATTCCCGGTTACCTGGGTGCGGAGTTGAGCGACGTAGAGTTTGTGGCCGTGGCCCACCCCGAACACCCGCTGCATCGTCTGAACCGCGAACTGAATTTCCAGGATCTGGAAACCCAGATGCAAGTGGTGATCCGCGACTCCGGTCGGCAGCAGCCACGGGACGTTGGCTGGCTCGGCGCTGAACAGCGCTGGACCGTCGGCAGCCTCGCCACCGCCGCGACTTTTGTCAGCAGCGGCCTGGGCTTCGCCTGGTTGCCCCGGCACATGATTGAGCGGGAACTGAAGGAAGGTACGCTCAAGCTGCTACCGTTGGATCAGGGCGGCAGTCGAAACCCGAGCTTCTATCTGTATTCAAACAAGGACAAACCCCTGGGGCCGGCGACGCAGATTCTCATCGAGTTGCTGCGCACCTTCGACACCGCGCCACTGGATGCGCCGTTCGCGGCCCCGGAACAAGCCTGACAAGGAGTTGCACCATGGCCTATTTCGAACATGAAGGTTGCACCCTGCACTACGAGGAATATGGCCACGGCACACCCCTGCTGCTGGTTCACGGGCTGGGCTCGAGTACGCTGGACTGGAAAAAACAGATCCCGGAGCTCTCGACCCGTTACCGGGTGATCGTCCCGGATGTACGCGGCCACGGTCGCTCCGACAAACCCCGCGAGCGCTACAGCATCGCCGGTTTCAGCGCTGATCTGACTGCACTGATCGAACACCTGAACCTCAGCCCGGTGCATCTGGTCGGGTTGTCCATGGGCGGGATGATCGGTTTTCAGCTGGCGGTGGATCAGCCGCAGATGCTCAAGAGCCTGAGCATCGTCAACAGCCAGCCCCAGGTCAGAATGAAAAAACTCAGCGACTACTGGTGGCTGCTCAAACGCTGGAGCATGGCTCATCTGTTGAACATGGAAACTATCGGCAAGGCCTTGGGACGCATGTTGTTTCCAAAACCCGAACAAGCCGATCTGCGGCGTAAGATCGCCGAGCGCTGGGCAAAAAACGACAAACGTGCTTATCTCGCCAGCTTCAAGGCCATTGTTGGCTGGGGAGTGCAGGAACGACTTTCAAGAATCACCTGTCCAACCCTCATCATCAGCGCCGACCATGACTACACCCCGGTTTCGGTGAAAGAAGACTATGTAAAACTGCTGCCCGATGCGCGGCTGGTAGTGATCGAAGATTCACGCCACGCAACGCCATTGGACCAGCCACACCGTTTCAACCAAACCCTGCTTGAATTTCTAACCGCAGTCGACACCACTACCCAGGATCACTGACCCATGCTGAAAAAAATCGCCCTAGTCACAGGCGCAGTATTGTTCGCCACCAACCTGATGGCCGCCACCGATGCTGCCAAGGCGCCACACGTAGAACTGGTGACCACCAACGGCACCATTGAAATCGAGCTGGACCCGGTCCACGCGCCGGTCAGTACCAAGAATTTCCTCGCCTATGTCGACAAGGGTTTCTATAACAATACGATTTTCCACCGGGTGATCCCGGGCTTCATGGTCCAGGGAGGAGGCTTCACCGCACAGATGGTGCAAAAGCCAACCGAGGCACCGATCAAGAACGAAGCCAGCAACGGCCTGCATAACGTGCGTGGCACCCTGTCGATGGCGCGCACCTCGGATCCGAACTCGGCCACCAGCCAGTTTTTCATCAACGTGAAGGACAATGACTTCCTCGACCCTGGCCGCGACGCCGGTTATGCGGTATTTGCCAAAGTGATCAAGGGTATGGACGTGGTCGACGTCATCGTCAACTCGCCCACCACCACCAAACAAGGCATGTCGGACGTGCCGTCCGACCCGGTGTATATCAAGTCGGCCAAGCGCATCGACTAAACTGCATTAGGCGTCCCGAGCGGCAGCGGTGTGTTCACCGCGCCGCTCGCATCGAAAAAAGGAGAGCCCGTACGCGGGCGTTTAGCTGATGCTCTATCGTCGTTTCGAAAAACTGATCGATATTTTCCGTGACGCCCCGACGGCGGCTCCGCCGAGCCGGGTTCTCCCCTTCTATACCTATTATTTACGTCAGGTCTGGCCGAGCTTTGCCGCGCTGCTGGTCGTCGGTCTGATCGGCGCGCTGATCGAAGTGGCGCTGTTCAGTTACTTGAGTCGAATCATTGATCTGGCCCAAGGCACGCCAAATACGGACTTCTTCAAAATCCACGGCGTCGAGCTGGCCTGGATGGCGGTGGTCGCACTATTTCTGCGGCCGATATTCGTCGGCCTGCATGACCTGCTGGTGCATCAAACCCTGAGCCCCGGCATGACCAGCATGATTCGCTGGCAAAACCACAGTTACGTGCTCAAACAGAGCCTGAATTTTTTCCAGAACGATTTCGCCGGGCGCATCGCCCAACGGATCATGCAGACCGGCAACTCCCTGCGCGACTCGGCGGTGCAAGCTGTCGACGCGTTATGGCATGTGCTGATCTACGCGATCAGCTCGCTGGTGCTGTTCGCCGAAGCCGACTGGCGCCTGATGATCCCGCTGCTGACCTGGATCGCCTGCTACATCGGCGCACTGTGCTACTTCGTGCCGCGGGTCAAGGAACGTTCGGTAGTGTCCTCCGATGCGCGCTCCAAACTCATGGGCCGGATCGTCGACGGCTACACCAACATCACCACGCTGAAGCTCTTCGCCCACACCAACTTCGAACAGCAATACGCCCGCGAAGCCATCGCCGAGCAGACCGAAAAATCCCAACTGGCGGGCCGCGTCGTCACCAGCATGGACGTGGTCATCACCAGCATGAACGGCTTGCTGATCGTCGGCACCACGAGCCTTGCGCTGTGGCTGTGGACCCAGTCGCTGATCTCGGTGGGTGCCATTGCCCTGGCCACCGGCCTGGTGATCCGCATCGTCAACATGTCGGGCTGGATCATGTGGGTGGTCAACGGCATCTTCGAAAATATCGGGATGGTCCAGGACGGCCTGCAAACCATCGCCCAACCGATCAGCGTCACTGACCGCGTACCGGCGCCGCGCCTGGAAGTGGGCCGTGGCGAAGTGCGTTTCGAACACGTGACGTTTCACTATGGCAAGAAAAGCGGAATCATCGACGACCTCAACCTGACCATCAAACCCGGTGAAAAAATCGGTTTGATCGGTCCTTCAGGCGCCGGCAAATCGACCCTGGTCAATCTGCTGCTGCGCCTCTACGACCTGCAGAGCGGGCAGATCCTGGTCGATGGGCAGAACATCGCCAGCGTGGCCCAGGAAAGCCTGCGCGAGCGGATTGGCATGATCACTCAGGACACCTCGCTGCTGCACCGTTCGATCCGTGACAATCTGCTTTACGGCAAACCCGACGCCACCGACGAAGAACTCTGGGAAGCAGTCCGCAAGGCCCGCGCCGACGAGTTCATCCCGTTGCTATCGGATGCTGAAGGCCGCACCGGTTTCGATGCTCATGTCGGTGAACGTGGGGTGAAGCTCTCTGGCGGCCAGCGCCAACGGATCGCCATCGCCCGGGTGCTGCTCAAGGACGCGCCGATCCTGATCATGGACGAAGCCACCTCAGCGCTGGACTCGGAAGTCGAAGCGGCGATTCAGGAAAGCCTGGAAACCCTGATGCAGGGCAAGACCGTGATCGCCATCGCTCACCGGCTGTCGACCATTGCCCGAATGGATCGCCTGGTGGTGCTGGAAAAAGGCCACATCGCCGAAACCGGCAGCCATGCCGAACTGCTGGCCCATGGCGGGTTGTATGCGCGGTTGTGGCAGCACCAGACCGGCGGGTTTGTCGGCATCGATTGAGGATTGCGTCTGTGGCGAGGGAGCTTGCTCCCGCTCGGGCGCGAAGCGGCCGCAGATTCAGGTTGTCGGGTTTACCTGGCACAACGCCGTCTCGTGCATTGGGACAGCTTCGCTGTCCAGCGGGAGCAAGCTCCCTCGCCACAAGAGCCTCCATCAGCTCAAAAAAAGTGCCTCCGTCAGCTCAAAAAACTCGCCACAGCGCTCTAACCTCAGCCTTGTCGGTAGGGCAAGGCGCTCTTCGCCTCCTCTGCATAGCCCATGACACCCAAACGTTCGCGCTCAAGAAAATCCTTCACCGCCGACTTCAATCCCGGATGTCGCAAGTAGTGCCAGGAATGGGTGATCACCGGTTCAAAACCACGAATCAATTTGTGCTCGCCCTGGGCACCGGCATCGAAACGCTGAAAACCGTTGGCGATGGCGTAGTCCATGCCTTGATAGAAACAGGTCTCGAAATGCAGGCGGTCGAATTCCGCCAGGCAACCCCAGTACCGCCCATAAAAACTATCGCCACCGACCAGACTGAAGGCCATGGCCACCGGCCGTGATCCTTGTTTGGCCAGCACCACCCGGATGGCTTCGGGCATGCGTTCAGCCAACAGGCTGAAAAACTCCCGCGTCAGGTACGGCGACTGCCGACGCACCGCATAGGTGTTGGCGTAGCAGGCGTAGACGAAATCCCACAGTGCCTGGTCGAGTTGATGCCCCTCAAGCCATTCAAACTCGATACCCTGCCCCGCCACTTGTTCACGTTCCTTGCGCATCTGTTTGCGCTTGCGAGAACTGAGTGCATCAAGGAAGTCCTGAAAATCCCGATAGCCGCGATTCTGCCAGTGGTACTGGCAACCGATACGTTGCAACCAGCCCGGTTGCTCGGCCAATGCTGCATCGGTAAAGGCGTCGGTAAAGTTGATATGGGCGCTGGAGAGCCCTTCAATTTCCAGATAACCCGGCACGCTGTTCAGCAGTTCGAAACCATCCTGCACGTTCGCCGCCAACAACCGTGGCCCGCTGACCGGGCTGAACGGCACAGCCGTCAACAGTTTGGGGTAGTAATCGATCCCGGCGCGCTCGCAGGCATCGGCCCAGGCATGGTCGAACACGTATTCGCCGTAGGAATGCCATTTGCGGTAACTCGGCATTGCCGCGAGCAGCCGACCGTCTTCGATGTGCAGCAGATGCTCCGGCTGCCAGCCGGATTGCGGTCCCAGGCTGCCACTGTCTTCCAGCGCCCCAAGAAAAGCGTGACGCAGAAACGGCTGAGTCTCGGGCACCAGCGCGTCCCACTCTTGAGGCGCGATGGCGGACAGACTGTCCAAAACGTGTAACGGCATTCTGTTCCCCTGCGGTTGTTGCCTACAGACCCGCCGAGTATCGCCCATCCCCGGCCCTTGCCGAAATAAAAACCCCGCCGAAGCGGGGTCAAAACGAAGTCTGAGGGCGGTGTGACCTGAAATTACTCTTTACCCTTTTGACGTTCGGCGGCCAGCCGCGCGGCGAGCTCGTCGACACCGGGAAGCGGTTTTTCGGGCATGGCGCGCAAGGTCGCCTGCATCAGGCGCATCTGTCGGATGAACCGTCGGCAATTGGGGCAAAACATCAAATGATGGCGCACCATCAGCCGCTCACGAAAACTCAACTGGCCATCGAGATAATCGCTGGACCGCGCTACTTGTTCCTTACAGGTCAACATTCGCCGGTTTCCTCAAAATGCTCCACGGTTGCAAACACCTTCAACCGTGCACGGTGCAGCAGCACACGAACATTGGAGAGCGAGATCTCCAGAAGATTACAAATTTCCTCCAGCTCCAGGCCCTGGCGCTCACGCAACAGCAGCACGCTGCTTTGCAGTTCCGACAGGCTGAGCAAGGTGTGCTCCAGGCATTCACGCAGTTCGTTTTCGGTAAGCAGCGCTTCCGGGGTGTCCTGATGCCAGCTGAACGGCGCCACCAGCCAGTGGCCATCATCAGCGGAAAAACGATCATCGTCGATGGTGCCGTGGGGTGACGGCAGGTCATCGAGCAAGACTTCCCGGCGGTTTTGCTTGTATCGACCTTTTGCCGCGTTGGCGGTGATGGTCAACAGCCAGGTCTTGAGGCTGGAACGCCCCTCGAACCCGTTCAGGTTGCGCACCACCGACAGCCAGGCATCCTGCACCACTTCGTCGGCATGCCGGTTACCGACGATGGCATAAGCCACGGCCCGCATGGCGCTCTGGTAGGTGCTGACCAACTCCTTGAAAGCCTTTTGCTCGCCCGCCAACAGGCGTCCGAGCAGTTGCGTGTCGTCAGCTGCGGTCATTGAAACCTCGTGTCCGGTTCGTGAACTCAGCGCTTGCGCAGAATCACGCTACCAATCGAATAACCGGCACCAAACGAGCTGAGTACCGCCAGCGAACCGGCTGGCAAATCGTCCTGGTTCTTGTGAAAGGCAATCACTGAACCTGCAGAGCTGGTGTTGGCATAGGTGTCGAGAATCACCGGGGCTTCTTCTTCGGTGGCTTCACGGCCCAGCAGCTTCTTGACGATCAGGTGGTTCATGCTCAGGTTGGCCTGGTGCAGCCAGAAGCGCTTCACGTCGCTGATGTTCAGCTTGTTCTCGTCCAGGTGGGTGGCGATCAGTTCCGCGACCATCGGGCAGACATCGCGAAACACCTTGCGACCTTCCTGGACGAAGAGTTTGTCACGGGCACCGATGCCCTCTTCCGCCGCACGGTTGAGGAAGCCGAAGTTGTTGCGAATATTGTTGGAGAACTTGGTCAACAACTTGGTGCTGACAACATCAAACTGGTACTTGGACGTGGCCAGGTCGGCACGTTCAATAATTACCGCTGTCGCCGCGTCGCCGAAGATGAAGTGACTGTCGCGGTCGCGGAAGTTCAGGTGACCGGTGCAGACTTCCGGGTTGACCATCAGGATCGCCCGCGCCTGGCCCAGCTGTACGCTGTTGGCGGCGGCCTGAATGCCGAATGTCGCCGAGGAACAGGCCACGTTCATGTCAAAACCGAAACCCTCGATACCCAGCGCTTCCTGGACTTCGATGGCAATGGCCGGATAGGCGCGTTGCAGGTTGGAGCAGGCAACGATCACCCCGTCGATGTCCGCCGCCGTCTTGCCGGCGCGTTGCAAGGCCTGCTCGGCAGCGCCGATGGCCATCTGGCAAAGCACCGACCATTCGTCATTGGAACGCTCGGGTAAACGGGGAGCCATGCGCTTAGGATCGAGAATGCCGTCCTTGTCCATGACAAAGCGGCTTTTGATCCCCGAGGCCTTTTCGATAAAGGCGGCGCTGGATTCGGTCAACGCTTGCACTTCACCGCGCTCGATGGCGTCAGCGTTGTCGGCATTGAACTGAGCGACGTAAGTATTGAAAGACTGCACCAGCTCTTCGTTGGAGATGCTGTTGGCCGGGGTGTACAGGCCGGTGCCGCTGATGACGACATTATGCATGGTCGTTTCTCTGATCTGTTCAGGCAGAAAGTGTTGGCACCGACGTACCAACACATAAAGGGTTTATCCCGTCGAAGGGCATCAACCTGGCATCTCTTGATTCCGGTCCGCCCGGGTTGCGAGGCTCAAATATGCGCGGGCGGTGTTTATAACGGCGAAGTTTGCCATAAACATTGGCGTTTGGCCCCTGCCGCAAGAACAATGGCAGACCTGTGGGAGCGAGCCTGCTCGCGAAAGCGGTGTGTCAGTCAACATTGATGCTGAGTTTTCTGGCCCCTTCGCGAGCAGGCTCGCTCCCACAGGGTTTACGGTTCGACTTGGGTCCATTGCTTGCTCAAACGCTTGTCGGAGATCGGTACCTTGGTCCCCAATTGCTGGGCGAACAGCGAAACCCGGTACTCCTCCAGCCACCAGCGATAGAGTTCAAGCTGCGGATCGCGCTTGCCTTCCTGCGCGTGTTTGTTGGCGCGGGTCTGGTATTGGGTCCAGAGACCGGACAACTCGCCGCTCCAGACCCGGTCCTTCTGTACCTGAGCCCCAAGTTTCTCGAAGCGCTGCTCGATGGCTTTCAAGTAACGCGGCAACTCCTTGAGCCACTGCATCGGGGTTTCACGGACAAAGCCCGGATACACCAGGTGACTGAGCTGCTGCTTGATGTCGTTCAGGGCCACCGCTTGCGCCAGGTCGATCTTGCCTTTGAAGCGCTTCTGCAAAGCGTGCCAGAGCTTGAGCGTTTCCAGCGTCAGTTTCGCCAGACGCTCGGCATGCTCGGTCCACGCACCGCGCTTGCGCTCGGCCAGCGAGGCCAAACCCGCGCCGTCACGCGGCAAACTCGCTTCGCCGTCGAGAATGCAGCTGTCGAGGCTCGCCAGCAGGATGTCTTCCACCAGACTGTCGATACGCCCCAGCTCGCGGTACATCAGGCCCAGCTCGGTGAGCCCCGGCAACTTGCCGCGCAAGAACTTCGCCGGCTCGGCCAGTTGTTGCATGAGCAACCGCTGCAATGCCCGACGATGCTGGAACTCGGCCTCGGCCGGGGTCGAAAAACGCCCTTCCTTAACGCTGCCCGCCTCTTCCACCAGCGCCGGGTAGACCGTCATCGACAGCCCGGCGATCTTCTGCTGGGTTTTCTCGGCCACCGCGGCGAAGACCTTGGCCTCCACCGGCTGTTGGCTTTTCGCCGTCTGTGGTACCGCCAAAGCAGCCTGACTGGCCTCGGCGAAACGTGCGGTCAGCTCGGCCAGATCACGGCCTTCGCCGAGGAACTTGCCTTGGCCATCGACGATTTCCAGGTTCATCCGCAGATGACTTTCAACCTGCTGCGACGCTTCCACCCAGGCCTCGTCACTGACTCGCGCACCGGTCATGCGCAACAGTTCGCGACCCAATGCCTGCGGCAGGGAACCGTCGGCGAAAGTGACTCGCTGCAACGCCGCTTTGACGAAGTCCGGCACCGGCACGAAGTTCTTGCGCAGGGCCTTGGGCAGGTTACGCACCAGGGCGATGCACTTGGCTTCGATCACCCCTGGCACCAGCCATTCCAGGCGTTCCGGCGGCAGCATCGGCAACAGCGGTGCCGGTACGCGCAAGGTCACGCCATCGCGGGGATGGTTAGGCTCGAAGTGATAGCTCAACGGCAAGGTCAGATCGCCCAGACGCAGGGTGTCCGGGTAATGCGCGGCGGTGACTTCGCTGGCTTCGCGGGCCAGCACGTCTTCTTCACGCATGATCAGCAATTGCGGGTCTTTCTGGCTGTTGATCCGATACCAGCTGTCGAAGGTCGCGGTCTGATGGATTTCTGCCGGCAAGCGCGCGTCGTAGAAGGCAAACAGGGTTTCCTCGTCTGCCAGAATGTCACGACGACGGGCCTTGGCCTCCAGTTCGTCGAGCTGCTCCAACAATTGCTCATTGGCAGACAGACACTTGGCTTTCGACTGAATCTCGCTCCGCACCAGCGCTTCGCGGATAAACAGTTCACGCGAGGTGACAGGATCGATCGGCCCGTAATGCACGGGCCGGCGGCCGACCACGATCAACCCGAACAGGGTGATTTGCTCGTAGGCCACGACCTGTCCGCGTTTCTTCTCCCAATGCGGTTCGAAGTGGTTCTTCTTGATCAGGTGCCCGGCCAGCGGCTCTATCCAGTCCGGCTCGATCTTCGCCACCATGCGCGCATAGAGCTTGGTGGTTTCCACCAGTTCAGCGGTCATCAGCCATTGCGGACGCTTCTTGCCCAGGCCCGATGACGGGTGAATCCAGAAGCGCCGCTGACGCGCGCCGAGGTAATCGCCGTCTTCGGTTTTCTGGCCGATCTGGCTGAGCAATCCGGACAACACCGCGTTGTGCAGCTTCGGGTAGTCCGCCGGCTCTTTGTTGAGGCTCAACTGCATGTCGCGGCAGATCAGGCTCAACTGGCGATGAGAATCACGCCACTCGCGCAGGCGCAGGTAGTTCAGGAAATTCTTGCGGCACCAATTGCGCAGCGGGCTGGCGGTCAGGGCCTGGCGTTGCTCTTCAAAACCACGCCACAGATTGACCAGCCCGGCGAAATCCGAGTCCACGTCTTTCCATTGTGCGTGGGCCTGATCGGCGGCCTGCTGACGCTCCGGTGGACGCTCGCGCGGGTCCTGGATCGACATCGCGCTGGCGACGATCAGCACTTCCTGCAAGCTGCCGAGTTTTGCCGCTTCGAGCAACATCCGGCCCATGCGCGGGTCCACTGGCAAACGCGCCAGTTGCCGGCCGAGCGGCGTCAGTTGGCTGTTGCGGTCGACTGCCGAGAGTTCTTGCAGCAGGTTGAAACCATCGCTGATGGCCTTGCCATCCGGCGGTTCGATAAACGGGAAATCGGTGATTTCACCGAGGCGCAGATGGAGCATCTGCAAAATCACCGCCGCAAGGTTGGTACGCAGAATTTCCGGATCGGTAAATTCCGGCCGCCCGATGAAATCTTCTTCGCTGTACAGGCGGATGCAAATGCCCGGCTCGACCCGTCCGCAACGGCCTTTACGCTGGTTGGCGCTGGCCTGGGAAATCGCCTCGATCGGCAAGCGCTGGACCTTGGCCCGGTAGCTGTAGCGGCTGATGCGCGCGGTACCGCTGTCGATCACGTAACGAATGCCCGGCACGGTCAGCGAGGTTTCCGCGACGTTGGTCGCCAGCACCACGCGACGACCCGGATGAGACTGGAAAATCCGCTGCTGCTCGGCCGGCGACAGCCGTGCGTACAGCGGCAGAATTTCGGTGTGTTTGAGCTGGGCCTTGCGCAGCATGTCCGCCGCGTCACGAATCTCGCGCTCACCGGGCAGGAACACCAGCACGTCGCCGGGACTGCGGCGCTCGCTGCGTTCGTATGCGGCAATTTCATCGAGGGTGGCGAGGATCGCCTGATCCACGGTCAGGTCGTCTTCGACCCGGTTGCCCTCTTCGTCCTGCTCCAGCGTCAGCGGTCGATACCAGGTGTCCACCGGGAAAGTACGGCCCGAGACTTCGACAATCGGCGCATCGTCGAAATGCTTGGAGAAGCGCTCGAGATCGATGGTCGCCGAGGTGATGATGACTTTCAGGTCCGGACGGCGCGGCAGCAGGGTTTTCAGGTAACCGAGCAGGAAGTCGATGTTCAGGCTGCGTTCGTGGGCTTCGTCGACGATGATCGTGTCGTAGCGTTCGAGGTAGCGGTCGTTCTGGGTTTCCGCCAGCAGGATGCCGTCGGTCATCAGCTTGATCAGGGTGTTGGCATCGCTCTGATCCTCGAACCGCACCTGATAGCCAACCAAGGCACCGAGCGGCGTCGCCAGCTCTTCGGCCACCCGGCTCGCGACGCTGCGCGCAGCAATTCGGCGCGGCTGGGTGTGGCCGATCAGGCCGTGTTGGCCGCGGCCGATTTCCAGGCAGATCTTCGGCAACTGGGTGGTTTTACCCGAGCCGGTTTCGCCAGCAATGATCAGCACCTGATGCTTGAGCAGCGCTTCCTTGATTTCGTCGCGCTTGGCGGCGATCGGCAGGCTGTCGTCGTAACGAATCAGCGGCAGGCTGGCACGTCGCGCCACCACCTGGTCGCAGGACGCTTGCATGCGCGTCACCCACAGCGCCAGCTTGGCGTCGTCGGGTTTCTTGCGCAGCTCGAGCAACTGCCGCCGCAGCCGGTGGCGGTCGGCAAGCATGGCGTGGTCGAGGTTTTCCAGCAGTTTGTCGATTGAAGGCGATTCGTCAGTCATCAGGTACGCAAAGGTCGTCTAGTGGCGCAGGGGGGCGATTGTCGCAGATTTGAGTCCATAGCGACGAACCCAACCTGCTTTTGTGGCGAGGGAGCTTGCTCCCGCTGGGTTGCGAAGCGGCCCCAAAAGGGACTGCTGCGCAGTCCAGCGGGAGCAAGCTCCCTCGCCACAAGGTGTTCACTCAGGAGGGTTATTCGTTATCGAGGCCTTTGCGCCGATACGGGAACACATCGATCACCTTGCCAGCGCGAATCGCTGCTTGCAGGCCTTTCCAGTAATCGGCGTTGTACAGCTCGCCATGCAGTTGATCGAACAACCGGCGCTGCGCGGAGTCGGCGAACAGGAACGGTGGGAACTCTTCGGGGAACACGTCCAGCGGCCCGATCGAATACCACGGCTCGGAGGCCATTTCATCTTCCGGTGTACGCGGTTGCGGGATGTGGCGGAAGTTGGCTTCGGTGAGAAAACAGATTTCGTCGTAGTCATAAAACACCACGCGCCCGTGTCGGGTGACGCCGAAGTTTTTCAGCAGCATGTCACCGGGGAAAATGTTCGCCGCCGCCAGTTGCTTGATCGCCAAGCCATAATCTTCCAGCGCTTCGCGCACCTGCGCGTCGTTGGCGTTTTCCAGGTAGAGGTTCAACGGGGTCATGCGCCGCTCGGTCCAGCAGTGGCGAATCAGCACGGTGTCGCCTTCCACCTGGACCGTCGACGCGGCGACTTCCAGCAGCTCGGCCAGGCACGCCGGATCAAACTTGCTCAACGGAAAACGGAAGTCGGCAAACTCCTGGGTATCGGCCATGCGCCCGACCCKGTCGACGCTTTTCACCAAGCGATACTTCTCGATCACCGTGGCGCGGTCGACGTTTTTCGACGGCGAGAAACGGTCCTTGATGATTTTGAATACGGTGTTGAACCCCGGCAGGGTAAACACGCTCATGACCATGCCGCGCACGCCCGGGGCCATGATGAACTGGTCGTCGGTGTTGGCCAGGTGATTGATCAACGCCCGGTAGAACTCCGACTTGCCGTGTTTGTAGAAACCGATCGAGGTGTACAGCTCGGCGATGTGCTTGCCCGGCAGGATGCGCTTGAGAAAACCGATGAACTCCGCCGGTACCGGCACATCGACCATGAAGTACGAGCGGGTGAACGAGAAAATGATCGACACTTCGGCTTCATCGGTGATCAACGCGTCGATCTGAATCCCTCGGCCTTCGCGGTGCAGAAACGGAATCACCAGTGGCCATTGCTCGTCCGCGGTATAGATGCGCCCTACCAGGTAGGCGCCCTTGTTGCGGTAGAGCACCGAGGAAAACAGCTCGACGCTCAGTTCCGGGTCCTTGCAGACCCAATCGGGCAAATTCTCGCGCAGTTGCGCTTCGAGTCGGCGCAGGTCGCGGTCGAGGTCAGCGTAGTCTTCGCTGAAGCGGTAATCGGCAAAAATACTCGCCAGCATGCCGGACAACTGCCCATGCGGCTTATAGATCCGGGTCTGCGCGGCCCGGGCCCGGTGCAAGCTGGGCCGGGTGGTGTGGATGAACATGCAGCCATCGCTGATCAGGTCATGACTGAACAGCCCGCAGAAAATCGAGTTGTACCAGGTCTCGGACAATTCATCGTCGAAACGCAGGTCGATCAGGTTGATGTAGGCGCTTTTGACCAGCGGCCAGCAGCTGACATCCATCAGCACCTCAGCCTCGAAGGCGGCATGCAGGCGCCCTACCACTTCGCTGACCTTGGCTTCGTAGAGGTTGATCCGCGCCGCCGACGCGATCTGCGTTTCCTGCCACTGCGCCTGTTCGAAGCGCGCCCGGGCACCGTCAGTGATCTGGCGGAAATGCTCGCGGTAATCGTCGAAGCCGTCGAGGATCATCTGGGCGATATCGGCGGCGGGCCATGGCTGCGGCATGTGAAGACCTCTGCGGGATGGTTCTTGTCGTTGGGGCTGAGCTTAGAGGTCAATTGTTACGCAACGCAACCATTGCCTTGGCCCCCTGAGGCAGCGACACTTGCGCCCTGATAAAGGAAGGAACGAGCCGTGAACCCCGTCGATATTCTGCGTATGTTGTCACTTGCTGCCATTTGGGGGGCGAGCTTTCTGTTCATGCGCATCATCGCCCCAGTGATTGGCACAATCCCCACTGCTTTTTTCCGCGTTTCGATCGCCGCCACCGGGTTGCTGGTGATTCTGGCGCTGATGCGGATCAGCTGGGATTTCCGTGGCAAGTTCAAAACCGTGCTGCTGCTCGGGATGATCAACTCCGGTCTTCCAGCGACCCTGTACTCGGTGGCCGCTCAAGTACTGCCGGCCGGCTACTCGGCGATTTTCAACGCCACCACGCCGCTGATGGGCGTGTTGATCGGCGGCCTGTTCTTCAGCGAAAAACTCACCCTCTCGAAGATTGCCGGGGTAGCCCTCGGCTTGTTTGGCGTCGCCATCCTGACCCGCGCAGGTCCGGTGGCCTTCGACATGCAATTGCTGATGGGCGCACTCGCCTGCCTGCTGGCAACCACCTGCTACGGCTTCGCCGGGTTCCTGGCGCGACGCTGGCTCGACCATCAAGGCGGCCTCGACAGCCGTCTCTCGGCACTGGGCAGCATGCTCGGCGCAACGCTGTTCGTGTTGCCGTTGTTCGGCTACAGCGTCATCACTCAGCCGCCCGTTAGCTGGGGTGGCTGGAATGTCTGGTTGTCGCTGCTGGGCTTGGGCCTGGGCTGCACGGCATTCGCCTACATCCTGTATTTCCGCTTGCTCAGCTCCATCGGCCCGGTCAAATCAATGACCGTGACCTTCATGATCCCGCCGTTCGGCGTGTTGTGGGGCGCATTGTTTCTCGATGAACCGCTGTCGATGGCGCATCTGTATGGCGGGCTGTTGATTGCAGGGGCGTTGTGGCTGGTGTTGAAGCCTGCGGCGGTGAAGGTGCCTGAACTGGTGGAGCAATAACCCATCGGCAGCGGCGCATCAACACACTATGCGCCGCTTGGGATTGCGTGCACTTCACCTCAAGGCGACGTCAGCGTAATCAGGTAAGCGCCTGAGTTCACCGGTTTTCCGGCAGCGTCGACCAAGGCGTATTGCTGATCGTAGTAACGGCCATCCTTGCTCCCGTCCGCGACCAGCTTCACGCCCACGCGGGAATGATCGAGCGCACTGACCGAGCGAACCGGCTCGACGCTGCGCACACTGACCGAGTCGCCATCCATCCTGGTCGGACAACCGTTGAACTCAAACGTCGAACTCGCCCCCACGCCGGAGCTACAACCTGACTCGACAATACTGCCGTGAAACTGGATGACACCTTGGCCTAGCGGGGTGGCCGCCAGGCACGCACCACTCAGCGCGAAGAACAGGCTGATACCGACCGACAAACGCTTACCGTTCATGTTGATGCTCCTTAGGGTTGTAAGGACTGCATCGACAAGTTTGGCTGGGATCTTGAGGATTTTAGGAAATGTCTGATGTTTATTTCTTGAGGCTGCCAACGGCGTCTCGGGGCGCACCCGTCAGCACGCTGCTGCTGACAAACTAAGAAACGCCTGATGTTCGCAGCTTTTCACGGTCGCTAAGGTACTGGTTCCTTTACCACCAGGTATCTCCGTAAGCATGATTTTTTCTAACAAACAGATTCGATTGCGCACCCTTCTGAAAATCGTTTGCGTGATGTCATTTGCCTACGGCCCTAGCGCAATGGCTGCGAAGTGCATTTGGGTAAGTGGCACTTCTGGCACCCTTAACTTCGGGGCCAGCTTGACCGCTGGCAGCCTGGCGATCCCCCAAGACGCCCCCATAGGCACAGTTATCTACGAGGACAGCCTTCAACAGAAAGAGCTTTATTATAAATGCAGTTCACAGTATATCTCTGGAATGTTCATGACGCCTGCACTCGGCGTACCTTCCGGCAATACTTACCCC
Organism: Pseudomonas sp. 05N36; assembly: GCF_056397385.1. Taxonomy (NCBI): domain Bacteria; kingdom Pseudomonadati; phylum Pseudomonadota; class Gammaproteobacteria; order Pseudomonadales; family Pseudomonadaceae; genus Pseudomonas; species Pseudomonas sp. 05N36. The sequence continues at coordinate 296,814 of NZ_JBFTNH010000002.1, forward strand.
TTGGGCAAGACCGGGCTATCTTTCCGTATAAAGTCACCTAACACGTTTGCCCCGGAAGTAGCACCACCCGCCTCCTTCCCCGCTACAGTGACCAGGAGTTACATAGCAGGTGGCACGTACACGCTTCAAATTTTCAAGTCCGCCGAGCTGTCATCGAACAGCGTGATCGCCGCCGGCGAATTAGGCCAACTCAGGGCCGAAGAGTTGCTATTCATCACGTTCAACCTGGCCAATCCTATTAACCTGAATACTGCCTCCTGCCAGACCCCGGCAGTGTCCGTTCAAATGGGCGACGACTATCAGCTGGACGAGTTCGACAAAAGCGGCGACACCCCTCGGGTGATCAAATTCAACATTGCCTTGAATCAGTGCCAGCGGGGCATTCAGAAAGTAACCTATCAGCTCAAAGCCAATACTCCGGCCATTGACCCGAAAAAGGGCATCGTTTCACTGAATACCGGATCATCAGCCAAAGGCATCGGCTTGCAGCTGATGAACGAGGCAGGACAACCCATCACCCTGGACACCCCTTACCCGTTCAGCGGTTTCAACCACTCGGGCACAGACTTCAAAATCCCTTTGTCCGCCGCTTACATCCGCCTGGCCGATAGCACGCTTGAAGCCGGCACCGCCAATAGCGAAGTCTCCTTCATTGTGAGCTACCTGTAGCGAACTAAGAATCGTCTGATTTTTTCCACTTTCCGCCTCACCTAAAGTGGTGGCATGAGATTAAAAACGTATATCCATCCGTTCAACCCGATCCTTTCCACACCCGGCGCGGCTAAATGAGCAACGCGATTGCCCAAAGCCATACCTGTTTCACTGCCCGTGAAGCACTGCTTGAAAGCCTCAGCTTGTCAGCCATGCGCTACGACGGGTAGGCAACCGGGGGATTTCTCCGAGTCCATGTCGAATGAACTCGAAACCCTTAAATGCGACAACGTCCCAGCCCCAAGATCATGGGTATCCAGTTTTTCCGAATGCCCTGTTTGGCTGGCTTAAATAACCTTTGCCCAGTACGAATGATCATCAATATGAGACTTTCGAAAAATCTTCCTATCCCGGGTTTCGTCTTTATGTTGGCATGTTTACATACGTCAACAACGGTTGCGGGCTCCTGCGTCGCTTTCGAAAACGAAGCCCCGACAATGAATTTCGGGAGCGGTTCGGCGGCAATCAACTTGTTGGTTTCCCCTAGCACCCCCATAGGTGAGACCGTCTACACGGACAGACGCTGGGCACCGAGGGTCGCCTATCGCTGCAGCGCCAGCTATCATCAGCGCGGGCTTAGCATGAATCCCGCATTGGGGTGGCCTACAGGCGGCGACGCCACAACCACTTTCCCCTTGGGAAAGAGCGGGCTGTCGTTTCGAATACGCAACACTTGGAATAATTACATTCCCGAAACGGAATTGCGTTTCAATGACCCTGAGTCGGATGCCATGCCCGAAGGGAATTACACACTGGAGATCATCAAATCAGCCGAGCTGCAATCGAACGTCGTGGTCCCCGCCGGCTATCTGGGTCGCCACTTTGCCGATGACGTCACGCTCGCCACATTTAATTTAAGCAATTCCATTGTTGTAAGTGCCCCGTCCTGCCAGGCCCCGTCAGTCTCGGTAAACATGGGTGATGACTATCAATTGGGGGACTTCAGTAAACCGGGGGCCACCCCTCAAACTATCAAGTTCAACATTGTGCTGAACCAATGCCAGGCCGGCATTCAGAAAGTTACCTATCAGCTCAAAGCCAATACTCCGGTCATCGACTCGCAAAAGGGCGTCGTTGCACTGAACGCCGGATCAACAGCCAAAGGCATCGGCTTGCAGCTGAAGAACGAGGCAGGGGAACCCATCGCCCTGGACACCACCTACCGGTTCAGCGGTTTCAAACCCTCGGGAACAGAATTCAAAATCCCTTTATCTGCCGCTTACATCCGCCTGGCCGACAGCAGGCTTGAAGCCGGCACCGCCAATACCGAAGTCACATTCACCATGAACTATCTGTAACAAACTAAGGATCGTCTGATTTTTCATGCCGTCTGCCCCACCTAAAGTGGCGGCATGAAATTTAAAACGTATCTCCACCAGTTCAATCCGATCCTTTCCACACCAGACGCAGCGCGGCGCTTGCTGCGTATTTTTGCCGTGGTGCTGCTGGTCGGCATCCTCGGCGGCGTTTATAACTTTCTGCTGTTCACCTTCAACAATGAAATCTCCCAGCGGCGCGGCTACATGAGCAGTGCGATTGCCGAAGCCCATACCTTTTTCACCACCCGTGAAGCGCTGCTCGAAAGCCTTAGCCTGTCAGCCACGCGCTACGACTGGCAGGCCGAACCGGCGGTGTCCGACGAAGAAACTCATCTGTTGCTGGGCGACTCGCCCGGCAAGCAGTGGAACATCTGGCTGACCCAACGCATGCGCGATTATTTGAAAGCGCAACAGGTCAACCTGATTTATGTCAGCAGCGATGTCGAGACCACGGTGGCGCGCCTGTACAACGCCACACCGGCAGCCGGGGATTTCTCCGAAACCATGCTGAATGAACTCCAGACCCTTAAACGCGACAACGCCCCTGCCCTGCAAGAGTTGTGGCTGACCCATAAGTCGGCAGGGCATTCGCAGCTATACATATTCATTCGTCTGGACGAGCGCGACGTGAACTCCGGCTGGCTGGGCCTGGAAATGGACGATCGGGAAGTCTCCAGAGCCTTGAGCGACCACAGCGCAGGCGAGTTCACCATGTTCAACGCCCAAGGCATGCCGCTTTTCAGCAACAGCCGCAATCCGCACTCAAGCCAGAATCTGCCGGACCTTCAATGGCAAGATTTCTTTGGCTTTGTCGGCGACGGCTGGCTGCCTGACCACATCGTGTTGCGCAAGCAGTTGAAGTCTTCCGACTGGCAACTCGCGTACTCCATCGACTTACGCGCCGTGCTGTCGGCTCTGTGGCCGCAATTGAGCGCCGCGCTGTTGTTTTTCCTGTTCAGCAGCAGTCTGGTGTGGCTGCTGACCCATCGTATCGAGCGCCGCTTCATTAACCCAGCGATCATGCGGATTCAGGCCCTGATCGAAAGCGAGCGGTTCAGCCGCGACGTAATCCAGACCGCCCCCGTGGCCCTGTGCGTATTGCGGCGCACCGACGGTCAGGTGGTGCTGGAAAACCCCTTGTCTCAGCAATGGCTGGGACAGGGAGGTGAACGCGAACACCTGTGCCACGGCTGGATTCGCCAGGCCTTCGATACGCTTGAACCCGCCCTCAGCGACTACTTCGAGACCATCGACGGCAGGCACCTTTATCTGAGCTGCGCACCTACCCGGTACAAAGGCGAAGACGTCTTGCTCTGTGCCTTCAGCGACATCAGCGCACGCACTGAAATCGAAGTCGCACTGGATGAAGCCCGGCAACTGGCCGATGCTGCCAACGAAGCCAAGACCTTGTTCCTGGCGACCATGAGCCATGAAATTCGCACCCCCTTATATGGCGTGCTGGGCACCCTGGAATTGCTGGCGCGCACCGATCTGGATGCCCAGCAAAAAAATTATCTTCGGGCCATCGAAGGCTCCTCGGCGACCTTGCTGCAATTGATCTGCGATGTGCTGGACGTGTCGAAAATCGAGGCTGGGCAACTGGCTCTGGAGTTGAGCGAGTTTTCGGCGCTGGAACTGGTACGGGAAGTGATTCAGGGTTATGCGGCGGCGGCCCAAAGCAAGGGCCTGCAATTGTACGCCTGTCTGGACTCGCAGTTGCCGGATCGGGTTATCGGTGATATCAGCCGTATCCGTCAAATCCTCAACAATCTGTTGAGCAACGCCGTCAAGTTCACCGACTCCGGGCGGGTGGTGTTGCGGGTCAAAGTGCTTAGCCGCGATGGTGAGCGCGCCAGTCTGCAATGGCAGGTCTCGGACACCGGCAAAGGCATCGCCCATGACGATCAGCCATTCATTTTCGAGCCGTTTTACCAGACCGGAGGCAACACCAATGTAGTCGCCGGCACAGGCCTTGGTCTGCCTATCTGCCTGCGCCTGACGAACTTGATGAACGGCAATATCCGCATGGTCAGCGATCAGGGTCTGGGCAGCAGCTTTTCCCTGACCTTGCCGCTGGAAGTGCCAACGATCGGTTCACTGTCGACAACCATGACAGGCCTGTTACCCGAAGTGGTCTACGTGGTCTCGCCGATCCGTGAAGTGGCCGAAGCCATCAGCGGCTGGTTGTGGCGCTGGGGTGCCCGCCCGCAAATCGGTCGACCGTCACACCAGGACGTTGGCCCGGAGTGCGTATTGATCGAACTGCACCCTGGCACCCTCGAACAGCGCCTGGCGCAAGAATGGGGCGGCCCGTTGGTGCTGGCCACCAGCGATGGTTCCAACGAGCCGCAGGCCATGTGCGGTGGCTGGAAGGTCAACCTCAATGACCTGCACGCGATTTATCAGGCAGTGAGCCGGGCCCAGGGTTTACGAATGGCCAAGCCTCAGCCGCTGATTGAGCAGCGCGACCTGCGCAAACTTAACCTGCACATCCTGGTAGCCGAAGACAACGCGATCAATCAGTTGATCCTGTGCGACCAACTGGAGGAACTCGGCTGCACCGTGAGACTGGCGTCCAACGGCGAAGAAGCGCTGGCGATCTGGCGCAGCGAACAGTTCGACATCGTCCTGAGCGACGTGAACATGCCCAGACTCAATGGCTACGAACTGGCCCGCGAACTGCGTCGCCAGGGCTGTACTACGCCGATCATCGGAGCGACGGCCAACGCCATGCGTGGAGAGGAAGCATTGTGTCTGGCGGCCGGCATGAATCACTGCCTGGTCAAACCTTTTACGTTGCGAGCCTTGTTTAATTACCTGGCTCCTTATGAACGAGCAGCCCATGAAGCCGTGTAGCATTTTGATAGTCGAAGACCATCCCTTCCAGCAGTTGTACTTGCAGCATTTGTTCGGCGAACTGGGGGATTTCTATCTGGAGTCTGCGTGCGACGGCGAAGAAGCGCTGGCCTGCTTGAAGCGGCGCAATTTCGATCTGGTCCTCACCGACCTACTGATGCCCGGCATGGATGGCGTGCAATTCATCCAGGGATTGGCGGCCTTACGCTCGCGGCCAGTGCTGGCGATCATGAGTGCTGCCTCGCGCCGAATGCTGATGGGGGCAAGCCTGGTGGCCAGCAACCTGCAAGTGAAGGTCATAGGGCTGATCTCCAAACCGGTGAATGTTGCTGCCCTGCGCTGCCTGATCGATCAATTGCAGGGGCTGCGCCAGGTCGCTCAGCCCTCGCCCCTACCCGGCATTGACCGCCAGGCAATCCTTGATGCGTTGGATAACGGTGAATTGCAGGCCTGGTTTCAACCCAAGAAAGCCTTGGTCAATGCACGCATCGTCGCCACCGAAGCGCTGATTCGCTGGATTCACCCCGAGCACGGCATGCTCCTGCCAGGGGTGTTTCTGCCCGCACTCATCACCTTCGGCCTGGAAGAGCGCCTGTTATGGCGGGTTCTGGAACAGGCCATAGTGGCCCAGGCCCAATGGCGTGAGCAGGGTTATGACATCCCTGTGTCGATCAACCTGCCCACACACCTGCTCAACAGCCATGACCTGCCTGACCGTATACTCGCGTTCGTCCTCAAGCATGAAGGTATTCCAGGGAGGATTTGCTTCGAACTGATGGAGTGTTCGGTGCCCGACGATATCAGCAACTTCTACGCCGGTGCCTGCCGCTTGCGGATCAAGGGCTTCGGTCTGTCGCAGGATGATTTTGGCAAGGGCTACAGCTCCTACATGAATCTGGTGTCGGCACCGTTTACCGAATTGAAGATCGATCGGGCACTGGTACATGGCTGTAATGACAACGAAGAACTGGCGCAAGCGTTGACCAGTATTGTTCGCTTGGGGCGGCAGTTAGGTTTGACCGTAGTGGCTGAAGGTGTCGAAACCGCGCAAGAACTTGCTCTGTTGCGTAAGATCGACTGCACTCAGGTCCAGGGTTTCCTGATTTCCCATGCGGTCTCCTCGGATCAGTTCCAACAGTTGTTAAGCCATGACGGTCCGGCAAACATGTGCTGATCCGCCCGAACGTCCCTTGCTTTTGAGGTCATTGTGTCCAACGGCTATCGGCTCGCCGCCTGCGGGGCTGTGCGATGAATCATCCCAACGCCTTACTGGAGAAACTGGCCAGTAGCTCCCTGCGGCTGAACAAAGGCTTGATGGTGCTCAGCGCGCTGGTATTGCTGTTAATCGGCATCAGCTACCTGGGCGTGCAGCGCACGCTGGAAGAGCAGCGCGACACCATGGGCTTTCATTTTGCCCGGCTGATGGAAAACATCCGCGAGCAGGAAGCTTTCCTCAATGCCGTCCAGCGGCAAAGTGCCAAAGGCTCCGTCCTGGACGCCCGGACTTCGCCGCTGTTTCAGCAAAAAAACCTGCCCGACCAAGGACCGGATGTTTATGAAGGGCAGCAGTTTTCGTTTTCGCTGCCCTTCAGCGTGAAAATCGCCACCGATAAAATCGCTGCCAGCGAACAACCAAAAGTCTTTGCCCTGGCCGCGCACCTGAGCGATTACTACAGCGCTTTCTGGTCCGCGTCGCACTATCAGTCACCGCAGGTTTTTCTGTTCAACGTCCCGGACAACTTCGATATCACGGTACCGGCCACCGGGCACCTGCGCCGTGAAGGGCAGATTCAGGGCGGCGTATTTGGCGATGTCGTGAAGCAGGTCAAGAAGCAACTGCATGACCAGACGCTGGACAATCAGGTTCATTGGGATCTGTACGGCGCAGCGTCCGATGACGTGATGGCGCCAACCCTCCTCGCCTACGTCAATATTGATCTCGCTTCGAGCACGTTGAATATTCAAGGCGCCAGCCCTCGGGTAGCGCTCGCGTCCTTGCTGAACCTGTCTCAGGTCAACAACATTGAGCGAATCATGCAGTGGTCGATCTACGACCAATTCACCCTGATTTCGCCGTCCGGCAGGGTGCTGGTTGGCGCACTCGAGCCGGAGCGCATGTTGAGTGAAGGGATGAATCTCAACCGTGACGGCCTGGTCTTCAAACTGACCAGCCATGATGAATACCCCTGGACAGCGATCTACACCATCAGCTTCAAAAGTTTTGTGGATTACGCCTTGTGGCCGCTGCTCTGTCTGGCTGCGCTGGTGCTGACGGGACTGGGTTGCGGCTGGGCCTTCAATCGCTGGTATAAAAGCCACGTCGTACTCCCTGCACATCAGGCTCACCAACGCATCGCCGAGAGCGAAGCGTTCAGCCGCGCCGTGATCGACACCGCGCCAACCGGCCTGTACGTGGTGCGCTGCAGCGACCATAAAGTGTTGCTGGAAAACCAGCGCGCCCAGCAATGGCAAGACACCACCCAACTGATCAGCGCCCTCAGCCGGCAGCAGGGCCTCACCGAGCCAGGGCAGGCCGATCTGGAAATCGATGGCCGCCATTTGCAGGTCGCGTTCATTTCCACTCGTTATCAAGGCCAGGACGCCTGGCTCTGTGCCTTTCACGATGTGACCCGGCATATCGAAGACGCAGCAGCCCTGGAAGAAGCCCGCCGGGCGGCCGACTCGGCCAACGAGGCCAAGACCCGCTTTTTGGCCACCATGAGCCATGAAATTCGCACACCGCTGTACGGCGTACTCGGCACCCTGGAACTGCTGGGACTGACCGAGCTTGATCCGCGCCAGCAGGCCTACCTGCACACCATCCAACGCTCTTCCGCGACCTTGTTTCAGTTGATCAGCGATGTGCTGGATGTGTCGAAGATCGAGTCCGGACAGATGACCATCGAGTCTCATGAATTCTGCCCCCTGGAACTGACGGAAGACACCCTGCGTACCTACAGCGCGTTCGCCCAGGCCAAGGGTTTGCAACTCTATGCCTGTATCGACGCAACGCTGCCAAACCGGGTACGCGGTGATCCGCTACGGATTCGGCAGATCCTCAATAATCTGCTGAGCAACGCCATCAAGTTCACCGACTACGGTCGGGTAGTGTTGCGGGTTCGGGTACTGCAAACCGATGGCTCAAACGTCAGCCTGCAATGGCAAGTCAGCGACACGGGGGTCGGGATATCCCAGGCCCAGCAGGTGCGATTATTCGATCCTTTCTATCAAGTCCGCGATGGCGTCAACGATTCGGGTGCGGGGTTGGGCCTGGCGATTTGCCGGTGGCTGTGTGAGCTGATGGCTGGCCAGTTGAAAGTGGTCAGCGAACCAGGCCTGGGCAGCAGCTTTTCTCTGCAATTGGCGCTTGAGCACGTGCCGGGGGAACTGGCCGATTGCCCCGAGTTCGAGCCAGGAGCGTCGGCTGTTTATGTTCGGGCGCCAGTGCAGGAGTTGACGCAACATCTCTGCGCCTGGCTCAACCGACTGGGCATTGAAACCCGCTCGGTGAACACCGACCTGCTGCAAGCAGAGCCGTCAACATTGCTGGTGGACATGCTGCCATCCGGCAACGAAATACCCTGGCCGGGACCACGGATCATCGCCACGGCCGACGGGCGTAACCCGCCTGAGTGCTCGGGCAATGGCTGGAACGTCGACGCCTATGATGTCCGCGCCATTGCCTGGAGCATCTGCCTCGCGCACCAAGGTGTCGACGGGGCTGACCGGCGGGCGCTACCGGAAAAAAGCCGAAGCCTGAACTTGCATATCCTGGTGGCCGAAGACAACCCTATCAATTCGCAGATCATCAAGGAACAACTGGAAGCCCTGGGTTGTTCAGTAGTGCTTGCGGCCAATGGCGAACAGGCCCTTGCACAGTGGCTGCCCGGCCTGTTCGACCTGGTGCTGACCGACATCAACATGCCCATCATGAATGGCTATGAGTTCGCCGCGACCCTGCGCCAACATGATGTGGACCTGCCGATTATCGGCGTGACCGCCAACGCTCTGCGCGAGGAAGGTGAACGCTGCGCCGCCGTGGGTATGAACGCCTGGATGGTCAAGCCGCTGAACCTGAAAACCTTGCGCACGCAATTGTCGGAATACTGCGAAATAGCAGTGTCCGCGCACGCCACCGTCGCTGATGACAGCCTGGCACCTGAAGTCGCCGTTGACTCGGTGCAGCTTTCGCCGAAAATGCGTGAACTGTTTATCAGCACCATGCAGAAGGACAGGCAGGCTACGCTTGCAGCTCTGGACAGTGGTGATATCAACACCATTGCGCGACAACTGCACAGCATGGCCGGAGCATTGGGCGCCGTACAGGCCGGGGCCATGGCCATTGCCTTCGCCGAACTGGAGTCTCGGCTGTTGGGGCTGACCCTCACGCCGGCCCTGGCGCTGGAGGTCAACACTCAACTTGATCGGCTAAGCGCTTTATTGAATAGCTTTGAATAACCTCTATTTCACTGTGGGTAACCGGTCATGAAAAAACTAAACGTTGTCATCGCTGATGATCACCCCATTGTGCTGCTCGGGGTTCGTGAGCTGATAGAACGTGATGAACGCTTTCGTGTGGTGGGTGAAGCCGTCTGTTCCAACGAGCTGATCAACCTGCTTGAGCGCCAGCCTGTCGATCTGGTCCTCACCGATTTCAACATGCCCGCGGACTCACCCTACGGTGATGGCCTCAAGCTGGTGGAGTATCTGAAACGGCATTTCCCGGCGGTGAAAATCCTGGTGCTGACCATGATCTCCAATCCCTTGATCCTGACCCGTCTGCATGAACTGGGTGTGGTCGGGGTCATTCAGAAAAGCCAGTTGCACAACGAAATTCAAGTTGCGCTCAAGGCTGTCGCCAGAGGCAATCCGTTCCAAAGTACCGGGCCGGACTCCAGTTCAGTGATGGAGTCCACCGCAGACCTGGACGAACGATTCGCCAGGCTATCGCCCAAAGAGCACGAAATATTGCGCCTGTTCGTGTCCGGGCAAAGTGTCACCGACATTGCCCGAGGCCAGAATAGAAGTGCCAAGACCATCAGTACGCAAAAAACATCTGCGATGCGTAAACTGGAAGTTAACAGTGACCAGGACTTGTTGGCTTACTGCTTTGAACGCAAACTTTTCAACTAGTGCTTATCTGCACTCCAGCGTCTCTCCTGCTTTAAGAATCGTCTGATGTTCCCGTATGGGTCGGCTCTATATCGTGCTTCTGCACCGCATAGAACCTTTAATCCACACAATGGTAATCAGAATGAACAAGCTGTCCCTGGCTCTTTTAACCCTCGCAATGTCTGTATCCGCTGGCACCGCTTTCGCAGTAGAAACGCCCACTAAAGCCGGCACCGGCACCATCAGCTTCAGCGGCAACATCAACAACGATGCATGCTCCGTTGAAGGCTCCGACCTGAACAAGACTATTTCCGTGCCGATGGGTGAAGTGTCGATCAAAGACATGGGCACCGCCGCAGCGCCAATGGGCAGTGGCAAATTGAGCGCCGAAAACTTTGACATGAAGATCAGCTGCAACGCTGGCACCAAAGTGTCGATGATCCTTGAACCCAAAAGAGGTACCGGTACGGGCGTCGATAGCAATGGGGTACTGAACCTGATCGGCGGCCTGGGTGCTGCAAAAAACATCGGTATCGCCCTGCTCGATGCTAATGGCGCACTGATCAACCTGAGCTCACCCACCACGGCCAAAATCGAGAACACCCTGCAAGATGGCAGCGCCTCGCTGAAGTTCTCCGCCGCTTACGTCACCACTGGCGCAGCGGGCACCGCCGTCGCCGGTCGCGGTGACGCCACCCTGCCGTTCACCCTGCAATACGAATAATCGCCGGGAATTAACGGACCTAGTGCGGGGCTTATCGGCCCCGCGCACCCCTTGAATCAAACGGTAATAATCATGTTTCGTCATCCTTCCATATCTTTCTGCCTGGGCCTCCTCGGTCTGCTCGTGGTTTCCCAGGCCAATGCCGGAATCTCATTGAGCGCTACTCGTCTTGTCTTTGACGGAAAGCACAAGGAAGCCGGCATCACCGTACGCAATAGCGGTGAAGACGTGTTGATCCAGTCTTGGGTCGATACGGATACCCCTGGCGTTACGTCGGTGCCCTTCGCCGTGACTCCGCCGCTGGCACGGGTGGTGGGCAAGGAGCAGCAGTTGTTGCGGGTGATCTATGAAGGCACTGGCATGCCATCCGACAAAGAGTCGGTGGTCTGGCTCAATGTCCAGGAAATCCCTCAGGCTTCGAAAGAGAAAAACACATTGCAGCTCGCAGTGCGCCAACGCATCAAGGTGTTCTTCCGTCCGGTCGGGCTGAGCGCGGACGCCTATCTGGCACCGACCCAACTGTTATGGCGCCTGGAGAGCCGGGCCGGCAAAACAGTCTTGGCGGTGAATAACCCTGGGCTCTTTCACGTGTCCATGGCGGACATAAAACTTCAATCCGGAACATTGACCGAACACACCGCCGACTCAACGATGATCGCTCCGGGCGAAAATAAAGAGTTCACCATTAAACAATTCAACACTACAACTACGCCCAACGTACTGTTTACCAGTATTAACGACTACGGCGCGCAAGATCGTTACATCGTAAAACTTTCCAATGGCGCCTCAAGCCAGGCCCGACTGAACAAAGAGTTGCCTTAACGCGCTTGTCTGAAGGGCAACCGTATTCTTTTACCGTATTTCTCTTCGCTCCGTTTAGCAGTTCGTATCGGAGGTAATATAGGTACTTTGCATGCTTTTATTTCCAAGCAACCGACCCGGTCCTGGCGTGAACGACCGACCGTGGTACTCAGATACCAGCACTCTTTTAAGTCCGCTATTTATCGCTGTTGCCAGCACCCTCCCCATGTTTGTCGGGGCGGAAGAATTAGAATCGGAACAACTCAAGCAGTTCAACACCACGTTTCTGCAAGGCGCCCAGTCGTCGGTGGACCTGCAGTCGCTGTTGTCCGCCAACAGCGTGCTGCCGGGTAACTACCGGGTCGACCTCTACAGCAACGAAGTGTTGGTGGGCCGCCGCGATATCGACTTCCAACGCAACCCGAAAAACGGCAAGGTCGAGGCCTGCCTGACCCTGGACATGTTGCAGCAACTGGGCATCGACATGAACAAGCTGGAAGCGGCCGGCACACTCAACCCACATGAGCCGCAAGCCTGCTATGACTTGCCGTCGCTGATCGACAAGGCCACTTTGCGCTATGACGTCAGCCGTCTGCGGCTGTTGGCCAGCGTGCCGCAAATCGCCATGCAGCGGGGCATGCGTGGTTATGTCGACCCGGCCTTATGGGATAGCGGCGTCTCGGCGGCTTTTATCAACTACCAGTTGAGCAGCAACCGTAACAGTACGGACTACGCCACCACGTTCTCCAACAACCTGGGTCTGCGTAACGGCCTCAACCTGGGCGCCTGGCGCCTGCGTAATGAGTCGAACTTCAGTAGCAGCACCGGTCAGCCCAACACGTTCAAGAGCAACCGCAGCTACTTGCAACATGACGTGACCGCGTTGAAGGGCCAGTTCAGTGCCGGCGATATATTCTCCGACACCGACCTGTTCGACAGCGTGCGTTATCGCGGCCTGAAACTGGCCTCCGACGAAGGCATGCGCGCCGACAGCGAGCGCGGCTATGCACCGATCATTCGCGGCGTGGCGGAAACCAGCGCCACGGTGGAGATCCGTCAGAACAATTACGTCCTCTACACCGCCAACGTGCCACCGGGTCCGTTTGAAATCAGCGATATATATCCCAGCGGCTCGAATGGCGACCTGCAAGTGACCATCATCGAAGCCGATGGCCGTCGACGGGTAACGGTGCAGGCGTTTTCGAGCCTGCCGATCATGGTCCGCGAAGGCCAGGTGAAGTACAGCGTCTCGGCGGGCAAGTACAACAGCAACAGCGATGGCCTGGCGTCGCCGCAGTTTGTCAGCAGCACCCTGGCCTACGGCATCAACAGCAACCTCACCGGGATCGTCGGCGTCCAGGCCTCGGAGAACTTCAAGGCGCTGTCAGTCGGTGCGGGGCGCAATACCCCGATCGGCGCCGTCTCTGTCGACCTGACTCGCTCCTCCAGCCTCACCGCGGGCCAGACCGTCCAGGGTAATAGCCTGCGGGCGTTGTATGCCAAGACGTTCACCGGCACCGATACCAACTTCACCCTGGCGGCCTATCGCTATTCGACCGAGGGCTACCGGACCCTGACCAACCACGTCGAGGAGCTCAACGCCGATGGCCGGAAACCCACCGGCAACTCGAAAACCCGTACCGACCTGACCATCAACCAGAGCCTGGGCCGCAACCAGCAATATGGCAGCGTTTACCTGAACGCCAGCGACCAGCGCTATTGGGGACGCGGCGGTTCCCAGAGTCTGTCTACCGGCTACAGCAACTACTGGGGTGAGGTCAGCTACAACGTCAGCGCGACCTATACCAAGGATGTCGGAGATTTCGGATCGTCAAACAACGACACCTTGATCAACCTGTCCCTGTCGTTCCCGCTGGGTTCCAAACCCCGTGCACCACGGGCCTTTGTTTCGGCCAATACGCAGAAAAACAGCGACAGCACGCAAGTTGGTATCAACGGTTACCTGTCGGAAACCAGCGACACCTATTACTCACTGCAAGGCGGCAACAGCAGCACCGGTGGCAGCTCGGCCTCGGCCAACATCAGCACCCGCACCTCGGTTGCGGATATCAGCGCGGGTTATAGCCAAGGGCGCGGCTACGCCTCGCAAAACCTTAACCTGGCCGGTTCCGTGGTCGCCCACGCGGGAGGAATCAATCTGGGACAGACCGTGGGCGAAACCTTTGCCCTGGCCGAAGTGCCGGGTGTCTCCGGGGCCAAAATCGGCAGCTACAGCGGTGCTAAAACCGGCGCCAACGGCTTTGCCGTGGTCCCCAACACTCAACCCTATCGGGTGAACTGGATCAGCCTGGATACCCGGGACCTGGGTGCAGACATCGAGATCGATAATGCAACCCAGCAAGTCGTACCAAGGCGCGGCGCCGTGGTGTTGGCTCGATATGTCGGCAAGACCGGCCGGCGGGTGCAGTTCGAGCTGTTTGATGCGCAGAACAAGGCCATTCCATTTGGCGCCGCGTTGGAAGATGCCGCCGGTAAACAACTGGCCATTTCTGACCCGAGCGGTAAAGCCCTGGCGCTGGTGGAAGAAGATTCAGCCACCCTCACCATCAAATGGGATGGCAAACACTGCCAAGCGCCCTACGCATTGCCCGAGCGCAACAAAGCCCTGAACTACGAGCGCGTGCGCTTGCAATGCCAGCCATGAAAAACGCGGCCTTCGCCAATCACGAAGGCCGCGTCAGCATCAGCGGCTTTTACGGAACACAAACACCAGGCCGACGATGATCAAGAGCATGCCGAGCATGCTCAACATCGCCAGTCTGTTGCCGAAAATCAGGTAGTCCATCACCGCCGTCACTGCCGGCACCAAGTAGAACAAACTGGTGACATTCACCAGATTGCCTCGGGCGATCAGGCGATACAGCAGCAAGGTCGCCAGCAGCGATACCACCAGGCCCATCCACAACACGGGCACGATGAACCCCGTGCTGTGCTCGAAGTGGAACGGCTGGAACGGCACGAACATTGCGCACAGCAACAGCCCGGCCAGGTATTGCACCGGCAGTGTGCCGAGGGGATTTTCGGTGATGCGCTTCTGCATGATCGAGCCTGCGGTCATGCTGACCAGCGCCAGCAAACCAAAGAGCATTCCGGCCAGCGACATGCCGGCCAGGCCGATGCCCTGATAGACCACCATGATCAACCCCGCCAGCCCGAGCATCAGGCCGAACATCCGGCTCCTGGAGCGTTGGCGCTCAATCAGCACCACGGTGAGGATCGGTTGAACCCCCATGATCGTGGCCATGACCCCGGGCGTAACCTTCAGGTCCAGCGCCAGCAGATAGAAAATCTGATAGGCGCCCAGCAATACCAGGCCGGTGGCCGCGGCATACAGCATCGGTTTGCCGCGCCGGGGTAGCTTGAGTTTGAGCAGCGGGATCAACAGCACCAGCCCACAGAGGGCAATGGCAAAGCGGATCAACAGAAAGGCAAAGGGTGAGGCGTGAGCCAGCCCCCATTTGGAGAAAATCGCCCCGCTACTCCAGAGCAGAACGAACAGGCTCGTGGACGCCGCCGCGAGCGCGGTCTTTTTTGAAATGAGCAACATGAAAACCACCTGTCATCAGGCAAGAAGCCAACTCAGCCGAAGCTGAAATTCAGTCGTTGTGTTCAGGCGGGCACAGGCAACAGCAGAAGCCGCTGATCAGCCCGAGAAGCCAACACCTGGCGGTGAAACCACCGCGCACACCAGCGTGCGACTGACAGGAGGGGGATAGTGACTGATCTGCGCAGGCTGCACATTCCCGCACGGCACGACGCCAGCGTTGACCGCTGAATCGACTACCGCGTTGATGAGGGATGCAGGCATGGGCTGATCTTTTTCGAGGGAGAAATCGCTGGGTTGGAAACGCAGCGAGCGCTGACTATAACCAGCGCTCGATATTTTTTGCAATGACCRGATCAAAAGATCGCAGGCCTGTCGCTCAGCCAAACAACCAGTAACCCAGCGCCGTCAGCACCACAACCGCCAATACTGGCCGCAGGATGCGGTACATCTTGGGATTACGGCGCTTCCACTTTTTGACCACGCCGCTGAACTTGTCGCTGGAGGTCTTGCTCCAGGCGTAGACCTTGTTGATCCCGCCGACGCGCTCGTCATCGAGGTTTTGCGGCGCCGTGGCACGGCCCAGCAGGCCACTGATGTAACGGTTGATACGCGTCATCAAGCGGTTGCTCAGCGGTCGCTCGATGTCACAGAACAGAATGACCCGGGTGGTTTCGGTTTCGTTCTTGACCCAGTGCACGTAGGTTTCATCGAACATCACGTCTTCACCGTCACGCCAGGCGTAGACCTGACCGTCGACAAAAATGCGGCAGTCGTCGGAGTTCGGTGTCGACAAACCCAAGTGATAGCGCAGGGAACCGGCAAACGGGTCACGGTGCGGGTTGAGGTGGCTACCGCCTGGCAACAGGGCGAACATCGCGCCTTTCACGTTGGGGATGCGGCTGACCAGCTCGACGGTCTTCGGGCAGAGCAATTCGGCCGATGGCAGCGGTTTGTCGTACCACTTGAGGTAGAAACGCTTCCAGCCCTTCTTGAAGAACGAACCGAAACCGGCGTCGTTGTTCTTCTCGGCGGCGCGAATATAGCCTTCGTCGAACAGGTGCATGGCCTCGTCACGAATGACTTCCCAGTTTTCCTTGAGCACATCCAGTTCCGGGAACTTGCTGCGGTCCAGGTACGGTTTGGACGGCACTCCCGAGAACAGGTACATCAAGGCGTTATAAGGAGCGAACAGCGCCGAGTGATTGACGAACTGACGCAAGACCGGCAAACGCGCCTTGCCGCGCAAATGCACGTAGAGCGTGCTGCCGATGAACAGCAGCAACAGCGACGCCTTTGCGGCAAAGGAAAAGGTCATGAGGAAACTCCTTGAAAAAAGGTCTCTCTGCGCATTGTCAATTACCCGACATGGCAGCCGGCCATGATAAACACTACCGGCCTTGGGAAAAACCCACATAACTGAACAATCAGTGTTAAAGGTTGCGCAATAAAGCACTTATTAACATAAGGCACCTGAACCTTGACTGATCAGGATCAAAGAATCGCAGGCTGCGCCAGCTCCTACATGGGCACGTCATTCGGCGTAGGAGCTGGCGATCTTTTGAGCGTTACTGCTGCAATTCCTGTTCGGTAAACAAATCGCTAAACAACATGCTCGACAGGTAACGCTCACCGGAGTCCGGCAGGATCACCACGATAGTCTTGCCCTGCATTTCCGGGGTTTCGGCCAGACGCACGGCAACCGCCATGGCCGCACCGCAGGAAATCCCGGAGAGAATCCCCTCCTCCTGCATCAGACGCAGGGCCATGGCCTTGGATTCTTCATCGCTGACCAGCTCGACCCGGTCAACCATCGACAGATCAAGGTTTTTCGGCACAAAACCAGCACCGATGCCCTGGATCTTGTGCGGGCTTGGTTTGATTTCCTCACCGGCCATGGCCTGGGTAATCACCGGCGAGACCAGCGGTTCCACCGCCACCGAGAGAATCGGCTTGCCCTGGGTGTTCTTGATATAGCGCGAAACACCGGTGATGGTCCCGCCGGTGCCGACACCTGCAACCAGCACATCAATGGCGCCGTCGGTGTCGTTCCAGATTTCCGGACCGGTGGTTTTTTCGTGGATCGCCGGGTTGGCCGGGTTCTCGAACTGCTGCGGCATGTAGTAGCGGGCCGGATCACTGGCCAGAATCTCGGTAGCCTTTGCAATGGCACCGTTCATACCTTTGGCCGGCTCGGTCAGTACCAGTTCGGCGCCCAGGGCCTTGAGCACCTTGCGCCGTTCGATGCTCATCGACGCCGGCATGGTCAGCATCAGCTTGTAGCCACGCGCGGCGGCGACGAACGCCAGGCCGATGCCGGTGTTGCCCGAGGTCGGTTCGATAATGGTCATGCCCGGCTTGAGTTTGCCGCTGCTTTCGGCATCCCAGATCATGTTTGCACCGATCCGGCATTTGACTGAATAGCCCGGATTGCGCCCTTCAATCTTCGCCAGAATGGTCACGCCGCGAGGCGCAATACGGTTGATCTGAACCAATGGCGTATTGCCGATGGAATGCGCGTTATCAGCGAAAATGCGGCTCATGGCTGGGTCCTTATGCAGCGTTGGAGAAGCCTTCAAGGGTATGCCTCGCACCCCTCGTGCGTCCAGTCGCGACGCTGGATGATAGGCATGTTCAGTCAATCGTTAAGCTGACCGGGTCACCATGTGACGCCCCATTCAGAGACTGAATAAGCCGTCTGCGTTCACAGTCGACCGGGCGCCGCGTTATAGTCGGGCATACTTTTATTTCGCCCGCCCTGCCCGGCGCAGATCGGCGTTACCGTTCGAGGAATTACCGATGAAGTTCGAAGGCACCCGCGCATATGTCGCCACCGATGACCTGAAGCTGGCGGTCAACGCCGCCATCACCCTGGAGCGGCCCTTGCTGGTCAAGGGCGAACCCGGCACCGGCAAGACCATGCTCGCCGAGCAACTGGCCGAATCCTTCGGTGCCAAGCTGATCACCTGGCACATCAAGTCCACCACCAAGGCTCACCAGGGCCTGTACGAGTATGACGCGGTCAGCCGCCTGCGGGACTCGCAACTGGGTGTGGACAAGGTCCATGACATCCGCAACTACCTGAAAAAGGGCAAGCTGTGGGAAGCCTTCGAGTCCGAAGAGCGGGTGATTCTGCTGATCGACGAAATCGACAAGGCCGACATCGAGTTCCCGAACGACCTACTGCAAGAACTCGACAAGATGGAGTTCTACGTTTACGAGATCGACGAGACCATCAAGGCCAAGCAGCGTCCGATCATCATCATTACCTCCAACAACGAGAAAGAGCTGCCGGACGCCTTCCTGCGCCGTTGCTTCTTCCATTACATCGCCTTCCCGGATCGCGTCACCCTGCAAAAGATCGTCGACGTGCACTACCCGGACATCAAGAAAGACCTGGTCAGCGAAGCGCTGGACGTGTTCTTCGATGTGCGCAAGGTTCCGGGTCTGAAGAAGAAGCCATCGACCTCCGAACTGGTCGACTGGCTCAAATTGCTGATGGCCGACAACATCGGCGAAGCGGTACTGCGCGAACGCGATCCGACCAAGGCCATCCCGCCACTGGCCGGCGCCCTGGTGAAGAACGAACAGGACGTCCAGTTGCTTGAGCGTCTGGCGTTCATGAGCCGTCGCGGCACCCGTTGATACTCTTCTTACAAGATCAAGGGCGAAAGCCATGCTGCTCAACCTGTTCAATGAAATGCGTGCAGCCAAGGTGCCAGTCTCGGTACGCGAGCTGCTGGACCTGATCAACGCGCTGAAACAGCGCGTGACCTTCGCCGACATGGACGAGTTCTATTACTTGTCGCGGGCGATTCTGGTGAAGGACGAACGGCATTTCGACAAGTTCGACCGGGCGTTCGGGGCCTACTTCAATGGCCTGGAAAAACTCGACGATCACCTTCAGGCGCTGATTCCCGAAGACTGGTTGCGCAAGGAATTCGAGCGCTCACTGACCGATGAAGAACGCGCGCAGATCCAGTCCCTCGGTGGCCTCGACAAGCTGATCGAGGAATTCAAGAAGCGTCTCGAAGAACAGAAGGAACGCCATGCCGGCGGCAACAAGTGGATCGGCACCGGTGGCACCAGCCCGTTCGGCTCCGGCGGTTTCAACCCGGAAGGCATCCGGGTCGGCGATGCCGGCAAGCGCCAGGGCAAAGCGGTCAAGGTCTGGGACCAGCGCGAGTACAAGAACCTCGACGATCAGGTCGAGTTAGGCACGCGCAACATCAAGGTGGCCCTGCGGCGGCTGCGCAAATTCGCCCGCCAGGGTGCGGCGGACGAGCTGGACATCGACGGCACCATCGACCACACCGCCCGTGATGCAGGGCTGCTGAATATTCAGATGCGCCCGGAACGCCGCAACAACATCAAGCTGTTGCTGCTGTTCGACATCGGCGGCTCGATGGACGCCCATGTGAAGATCTGCGAGGAGCTGTTCTCGGCCTGCAAGACCGAGTTCAAGCACCTGGAGTACTTCTACTTCCACAACTTCATTTATGAATCGGTGTGGAAGAACAACATGCGCCGTGGCTCGGAGCGCACGGCGACCATGGACCTGCTGCACAAGTACGGCGCCGACTACAAAGTGATCTTCGTCGGCGACGCCGCCATGGCGCCTTACGAAATCACCCAGGCCGGCGGCAGCGTCGAACACTGGAACGAAGAAGCCGGTTACGTGTGGATGCAGCGCTTCATGGAGAAGTACAAGAAGCTCATCTGGATCAATCCGTACCCGAAAGACACCTGGGGCTACACCTCCTCGACCAAGATCGTGCGCGATCTGATCGAAGACCAGATGTTCCCGCTGACCTTGCGCGGGCTGGAAGAAGGGATGCGGTTTTTGTCCAAATAAGCTTCGCTGCCTGTCAGGGCCCTATCGCGAGCAGGCTCGCTCCCACAGGGGTAAGTGTCGGTCACACAACGTGTGAACCACACCGATCCACTGTGTGCGAGCCTGCTCGCGATGCTTTTAGCGGCTCACAAGTCTGCGCAAATACTCGACCTGCTGCCGATGCGCCGTTTCCTGAACCACCGGCGCCAACCGGATCTGCTGCCCCGGCAAACACTGCGCCAGTCGTGCCAACGCCAATGGCGTCAACGCGCCTAACCGTGGATAACCGCCAATGGTCTGCCGATCATTGAGCAGCACGATCGGCTGCCCGTCCGGTGGCACCTGAACCGCGCCCAGCGGGATGCCTTCGGAGATCATCGGCTTGCCTTGATACTGCAACGCCGTCCCCAGCAAACGGATGCCCATGCGGTCGGCACGACTGTCGAGGGTCCAGACACGGTTGAAGGCGTCGAACAGGCTTTGCCCGCTGAACTCGCCATGTTGCGCACCGAGCACCAGATCCAGCGGCTGATTCAGCGTGAAGTCCGGTCGCTGCGCGCGCGGCACCTCCCGCAGCGCGTGCGCCGGCCCGGAATAACCCAACTCGGCACCGCGTGCCAAGGGCAGGCCAAAACCGTCCAACCCACCGAGCTCTTCACGCACCACCGTCGCACAACTGCCCAACACCTGGGGCGCGTTGAAACCACCAGGCGCCGCCAGATAGGCGCGGGCACCGTGCACTGGTTGAGTAAATTGCAAACGCTGGCCTTTCTTCAGCTGAAAGCTGCGCCACGGCGCCAGCGGCTGGCCGTCGAGCAGCGCACCGAGGTCCGCCCCCGCCAGCGCCAGACAGCAATCGTCTTGCGCCTCCAGGGTCAAACCGCCGAGGGTGATTTCAATCACCGCGGCCTCCAGCGAATTGCCCAGCAGCCAGTTGGCCCAGGACATCGACAGCCAATCCGCCGCACCGCCCTGGGTCACACCCAGATGCCGCACACCGAATCGACCGGCATCCTGCAGCAGGCACAGCGGCGTGCTGGCTTCAATCGTCAAACGGCTCATGCCAGCACCTCCAGCGGTGTATCGTCGCCGCCCAGATTGACGAACTCGGCATGACCGACCGCGGCAAAACGCACCGTATCGCCCGGTTGCATCAAGCTGTAGCCCTCACGCTCGCGGTCAAACAGTTTGGCCGGGGTGCGGCCGATCAGGTTCCAGCCACCCGGCGACACCACCGGATAAGCCGCAGTCTGCCGCTCGGCAATTCCCACGCTACCGGCCGCCACGCGCTTGCGCGGGGTATTCAAACGGGGCGCGGCCAGCACTTCTTCAACCAGTCCCATAAAGGCAAAACCCGGCGCAAAACCCAGCGCGAACACTTGATACTCACGCTCGCTGTGGCGGCGAATCACCTCCTCCACAGCCAGCCCGCTGCGCTGCGAAAGCAGGCTCAGCTCAGGTCCGACACTGAGGTCATACCAGACCGGCAACACATGGCATTGACCAGTGGCCCGGGCGTTGGGGGTCAGATCGGTCAAGGCTTCGGCGATCAGCTCCCGTGCCTGGACCGGACTCAAGGCGAGCAGGTCGTAATGCACCATCAGGGTCGTATAAGACGGCACCAGATCGATCAAACGCCCGGCGAATCCTGCACGCAGTCGCTCGCTGGCGGCGAGCATCCACGGCATGTTGGCTTCGGCGATTTCATCGAACAGCCGCACCATCAGGCAATCGATGGCCACCACTTCAACCCGTGGCTTCATGGCGCGCTCTGCTGATTCAACGCTTCACGGATCCGCTGCACAGCCGCCACCGAACTGGCGTTGTCGCCGTGTACGCAGAGGGTGTTGGCCTGCAAATGCAAGGCGCTGCCGTCACTGGCGACCAGGTTGTCACCGCGAGCGATGGTCAGCGCCTGTTGAATGATGGTCTCGGGATCGTGATGCACCGACCCCGGCAACTGCCGCGAAACCAGATGCCCGGCGCTGTCATAGGCACGGTCGGCGAACGCTTCGAACCACAGCGTCACGCCGTACTCGTCGCCCATCAGTTGAGCTGCGTGGTTGTCACGGGTCGCCATCAGCATCAACGGCAGTTGAGGGTCATACGCCGCGACGGCCTGAATCACCGCCCGCAGTTGCGCCGGGTTGGCCATCATGTCGTTGTACATCGCACCGTGGGGTTTGACGTAACTGACGCGAGTTCCCTGCGCCCGGCAAATGCCGTCCAGCGCGCCGATCTGGTAGTGCAGCAGATCCTGAAGTTCCTGCGCGGTGTAGGCCATGGAACGGCGGCCAAACCCCAGCAGATCCTGATAGGCCGGATGCGCGCCAATCTGCACGTCATGGCTCAACGCCAGGCTGACGGTCTTGCGCATGATGCTCGGGTCACCGGCATGGAACCCGCAGGCAATGTTGGCGCAATCGATGTACGGCATCACTTCGGCATCCAGCCCCATGGTCCAGTGACCAAAGCTTTCGCCGATATCGCAGTTCAATAGCAGGCGGCTCACGGTGAGTACTCCTGAGGTTTTTATCGTTTTAACCGGGGACGTTCGAGCGGTCTCCAGATTATCAGTTACTGCGCATCGAGTTGCTTGCCACGGGTTTCCGGCAGGCTCAACGCCGCCAGGATCACTACACCGTAGGACACCGCCGCAAACGCACCGATCCCGACGCTCAGCGGTACTTTCTGGCTGAGCAAACCGATCAGCAGCGGAAACAGCGCCGCCAGTGCCCGGCCAACGTTGTAGCAAAAGCCCTGGCCCGAACCGCGAATCCGCGTTGGAAACAGCTCGGTGAGAAACGCCCCCATGCCACTGAAAATCCCCGAGGCGAAGAACCCCAGCGGAAAGCCCAGCCAGAGCATCACGCCATTGCTGACYGGTAGTTGGGTGTAGAGCAGCACAATGGTGAACGAGCCGACCGCGAACAGGATGAAGTTCTTCTTGCGACCCAGAATGTCGGTCAGATAGGCGCTGATCACATAGCCGGCGTAAGACCCGAGAATCACCATTGCCAGATAACCGCCGGTGCCGAGCACGCTCAGTCCGCGCTCGTTTTTCAGGAAGGTCGGCAACCAGGAAGTGATCGCGTAGTAACCGCCCAGGGCCCCAGTGGTCAGCAAGGACGCGCGAAACGTGGTGCTGAGCATGCCGGGGGCGAAGATCTCGTAGAACTTCGACGGGTTGCTCGGTTCCTGCCGGGCCTTGGCCTGGCGGTAGATTTCCGGGTCCTTGACCAGTCGGCGGACGAAGATCACGAAAATTGCCGGCACGATGCCGAGGATGAACAGCGCACGCCAGGCATCCTCCGGCGCCAGGATCGAAAATAGCAGCGCATAGAGAATCGCCGTCAGGCCCCAACCCAGGGCCCAGCCGGATTGCACCATGCCTACCGCCTTGCCGCGGTCCTTGGCGCGGATCACCTCGCCCATCAGTACTGCGCCGGCAGTCCATTCACCACCGAAACCGAAGCCCATCAAGGTTCGGGCGATCAACAGTTGTTCGTAGTTTTGCGCGAAGCCGCAGAGGAAGGTGAAGAAGGCAAACCACAGGACCGTCAGTTGCAGGGTGCGTACGCGACCGATGCGGTCAGAGAGAATCCCGGCG
This sequence comes from Pseudomonas sp. 05N36, assembly GCF_056397385.1. Lineage (NCBI taxonomy): Bacteria > Pseudomonadati > Pseudomonadota > Gammaproteobacteria > Pseudomonadales > Pseudomonadaceae > Pseudomonas > Pseudomonas sp. 05N36. The sequence goes on from NZ_JBFTNH010000002.1 coordinate 320,346, forward strand.
ACCCAACCGCCAATCGCCGAAGCGATCAGCGTGCTGGTGTGGATCAGCCCGGCCTGGCCGGTGGTGATGCCCCACATGGCGATCAATGTCGGTACCACAAAGCTCAGCATTTGGGTGTCCATGCCGTCCAGGCCATAGCCGATCTTGCAGCTCCAGAAGGTTCGGCGTTCCTGCTGATTGATGTGGCGGTACCAGTCGAAGGGGCCGGGGCGGCTCTCGATCTTGGGTTTGGCGACATCGAGCGTGTCGGGCGCACTCATGGCAAATCTCCAGCTGAATTTTATTGGTATTGTTCTGAACACCGACGACGCCTATCGTGGGTTTGGCGCATTTTTCGACGACGGCGCCCTGCCCGTCCAACTAATAAAAACCCTGCCAAGGCATAAGAAAAAGTTGATCGCATGAACCTCAAATTTCTCGAAACCTTCGTTTGGGTCGCCCGGCTGAAAAGCTTTCGCCTGACTGCCGACAAGCTCTTCACCACCCAGGCCTCGATTTCCAGCCGCATCGCGGTGCTGGAAAGCGAGCTTGGGGTAAAGCTGTTCCTGCGTGATTCACGCGGTGTGAAGCTGACGCCCGAAGGTGTGAAGGTGCTCGATTACGCCGAGCAAATGCTCGACACCATGCAAGCGCTCAAGCAGTCGCTGGAAACCCGCTCAAGCAAGGTCGGACGGGTTCGCATCGGCGTGATGGACACGGTCATTCACACCTGGCTCAGCCCGCTGGTGGCGCAGATGACCGATCACTATCCGCGGGTAGAAATCGAGTTGGTCGCCGATACCTCGCTGAATCTCTGCGATCAGCTGCAAAAAGGTTTTCTCGACCTGATTCTGCAAACCGACCTGCTGCGCCAGGAAAGCGTGCGCAGCCTGGAACTGGCCAGCCACCCGATGGGCTGGATCGTCGCCAGCCATTCGATCTACAACCGCAACTATGCGAGCGTCGCCGAACTGGCCCGTGAACGGATCATCACCTACTCGAAAAACTCCCACCCGCATCAGGACGTGCTCAGCCTGATGCAGGCCAATGGCGTACTCGCGCCAAAGCTCAATTGCGTGAACTCGGTGTCGGCGATTATCCGATTGCTGCGTGACGGTTTCGGCATTGGTGCCTTGCCGCCGGTGCTCGTCAGTGAAGAACTGGCCCGGGGCGAATTGACCTTGCTGGCCATCGACCAACGCCCGCCCAACCTGCAAGTGGTGGTCTTATGGCGGGTCGGCGCGGAATGGGTCGAGGAGATCGTGGCGTTGTGTCAGCACGTGGTGGAGGGCTATGCGCAGAAGGTCGGTGAGCACTACATGGTCTTGAGTAAAGACTAAACCAGCCTCTGAATAGGAGCTTTCCCACACCACAAGTAGGAATTACTATCATTTGCATTATTATTTTTAGACGGTATTCTCAGCGCGCATTCAGCTAAACAACTGTCCAGAAGGAGTCGGACCTGATGCGCGCCTACACGCAAAAACAGCAGCAACTGCTCTCACACTGGAGCGAAGCCCTTGGCACCCAGGCTTTCCAGTCCCACCGCATCACCCTCGATCATTTGAGCAATGCGCTGGAACCCGCCGCCCAGCGCTGTTTTCAACGCCTGATCCAGGCGCTGTTTCGTGAAGGCCTGATCAACCCTGACGCCTGCGAATACGATGACAACCGCCGCTGCTGGTTGCCGCTGGGCAACGGCGCACACCTGTGCTTCGATCATCTGTCCGGCGGCAGGATGAACAGTTGGGATGTGCGCGGCAGCATCGTCCTGCACACCCCCGATGCACTGCCGCACAAGATCCAGTTGCCCAGCGAACTGCTCGCCCATCTCGCCACCCAGCTGAACCCGCCCGCCTCCCCGCAGGTCCTGGAACGTCTGGCCCGCGAGCTGGATGACAGCTACAGCAACGACACCCTGTGCCTGGCGTTTCACCATGGATGGACCGAACGCCTGAGAGAGCAGATCGGCACCGAACACGACGACAACCTGCTCGCCTGGCTCAAAGCCAGCCCCGGTCACCGGAACCCGACCTCGCTGCTCGAACAGTGGGGCACGCTCGGCCATCCGTGGCACCCGAACTACAAGACCAAACTGGGCTTGAGCGCCACTCAGGTCATCGCTTTCTCGCCGGAGTTCGAAGCGAGTTTCCCGATCGTGCTGTGCGCCCTGCATCGCCAGTACGCCCACGTCGAAACACTGGCCGGCAGCGCCGATTACTGGGGCTGGTGGCAGGGTCACTTCCCACAGGCCGCCGAACAATTGCAGCGCCATTTGCAACAATTGGGCCTGGAAGTAACGGACTACCTCCCGCTCCCGTCGCACCCCTGGCAAGCCGATGAAGAGCTGCCAAAATCGTTCGCCAACGAGATCGCCGACAACCTGCTGATCGTCACCGACATCGTGGCCTTCACTGGCCATCCGACCATGTCGTTCCGCACGGTCGTACCGGAGGCCAGTCGCGTTGCGCCGATGGTCAAATTGCCGGTGGCCTTACGGCTGACCAGCGTGCAGCGCACCGTGTCGCCGCGCTCGGCCCGAATGGGGCCGCGCATCAGTCAGCTGTTGCTGGATATTCTCGATCAGGAGCCGCAGATTCAGCGCCTGCTGAACATCGTGCCGGAACGCATCGGCGTGCATTACGCGCCACAACCGGCCAATGACGAACTGTCCCGGCATGCCGCCGTGCTCTACCGCGACAACCCGCTGAGCCTGTTGCAAGAAGGCGAGTTGGCGATACCGGTCGGCAGCCTGTTCGCCGTCAATGAATTCGAACAGCCGTTGCTGCGCGATTGGGTACGCCTGGCCCAGGGCCTTGACGACAGCGAGGCCATGCTGGCGTTCTTCGAGGACTACCTGTCGATTGCCGTACCGAGCCTGCTGGGCATTTACCTGATGTATGGCGTGGCGTTCGAAGCGCACCAGCAAAACAGCTTCATGGTGATGGGCGCTGACGGGCAGTTGAATCGGCTGTTACTGCGTGACTTCGGCGACATCCGCATCGATCGCAAGACCCTGCATGTCAAGGGCCTGGATATCCAGCTGCACGATCCGAAAATGACCCTGTACGACGAGTCCGGTTTTGTCCGCGACAAACTCCTGCACACCACGTTCATGTGCCACCTCGGCGAGCTGACGTTGCTCTGTGCCCGTCACTGGAACGTATCGGAAAACCTCCTGTGGGAGCGATTGGCAGCGCACGTTGCACAGTGCTTCGACGCCTTGCGCGAACGTGTCGAACCGGCACGCTGGGACAGCGAGCGCGCGGCCTTGCTGGAACAGGACTGGCCGGCCAAATCGTTCATGCGCATGCGCTTGCACGACAGCCACGCCGACATCGTCGGACGCCTGAGCAATCCACTGCGATCCAGCGCCCATGCTCGCTGACAGTCGCGCATTGCGACTGCTGATCGTCATCCAGTTTGTCTCCATGGGTGCCATGGAAATGAGCGGCCCGTTCTGGCCCTTGCAGATCCGCCATCTGCTCGGGCCAGAAGGCGCCGGCTACACCGCACTGTTATCGGCGCTGGTCTATGCCGGTCCGATGCTCGCCGCCATGCTCCTGACGCCCGTGTGGGGCCGGTTGGGTGATCGCACCGGGCACAAGCCGATGATCGTTCGGGCGTTGCTGGCATTGGCGTTGTGCCAAGGGTTGGCGGCCATCACCGTCGACCCGTGGCTGCTGGTGGGCATTCGTGTGATGCAAGGCGCATTGGCCGGGTTTCTCGCCGCCGCGCAAGCCTATGCCCTGGCCTGCTGCGACAGTTCCCGGCGCGGTCACACCCTGGCCCGCCTGCAATCGGCGACCGCCGTCGGCTCGCTGATCGGCCCGGTGCTGGGCGGCTGGTTGATGGACATCTCGGGATTCGCCCTGCTCTGTTATGGCGCGACGGCGATTTGCCTGCTGTGTGCACTGGGGAGTTTTTTCCTGCCGGCCGACAAGGCCCGGGCCTCGACGAAAAAAACAGTTGCGCCAGTGGCCCTGCCCAAAGGCTGGCTCGGTGGAATCCTGCTGGTGATCGTGTTGATTCAGGCCGCGAAGATGATGCCGCAGCCGTTCTACGCGCTGTACGTCGCCGAGATTCTGCACGCACCGAGCTGGCTGATCGGCGCCACTTATGCGGCGAGCGCCGCGACCCTGGCCATTTCCGCCCCGCTGTGGGGACGCCTGTTCGACCGCTGGCAACCGGCCTACACCTTGCGCGTCATCGAAGGCGTCGCCTGGCTGTGCGCCCTGACGCTGGCGGCCACGGCGCTGGCCAACGAATGGCTGGGGTTCCTCGTCAGCCGGCTGGTCTGGGGTGTCTGGCAAGGCGCCCTGCTTCCGGTCGCCTATGCACTGATCGCCAACACCGTTGCTTCAAGCCAACAGGGTTTTGCCCTCGGCCTCGGCAACAGCGCGGCCAAGGCTGGCGCCTTGCTCGGTGCCGTACTCGGCGGGATCGGCATGGGGCTGGTCGGGCTGGCGCACAGTTTCTGGCTGGTGGCGCTGACTTATGCGCTGGCCGCCATCGGGATTCGCTGGGTGCGGTCATTCACCTCCACGCCCGGCCCAACACCCTTATCTACCCACACTTATCAAAACTAAAAAAAGACCACGTCATGACCCGAACAAAACTTTCCCTGTTGATTCCGCTGCTTGGCTCCTTCAGCGCCCAAACCTGGGCCGAGGAGACCGAACAGCAACCCGGCACCCTGAACATGCAAGCCACCGTCGTCTCGGCGACTCGCAGCGAAGCGAGCATTGCCTCGATTCCCGGCTCGGTGCAGGTCATCGACGAACAGCAGGTCCGCGAGCAGAGCGGCGCGGGTCGCCGGGTCTCCGACATTCTTGGGCAATTGGTGCCCGGCCTTGCGCCATCCAGCGGCGGGATGAGCAACTTCGGCCAGACCCTGCGCGGGCGCAACATGCTGGTGTTGATCGACGGCGTATCGCAGAACGCTACGCGCGACAACTTCCGCCAGCTCAACAGCATCGCGCCGGCCAGCATCGAGCGCATCGAAGTGATTTCCGGCGCCAGCAGCATCTACGGTGCCGGCGCTTCGGGCGGCATCATCAACATCATCACCAAGCGCAACCAGGGCCAGGATATTGCCTATAGCAGCAAACTGGGCCTGACCAGCGGAAACAACCTCAACAGCAAAGGCTTCGCCTACGAAGCTTTCCAGAGTGCGACCGGGCGCAAGGATGCGCTGGACTGGTACGTGTCCGCCGACCTGACCCAGCGCAACGATCAATTCGATGGCAACGGCAAGCGCATCCCTCAGGACACCTCCCAGGGCAGCAACATGGACACCGAAACCTATGACCTGCAAGGTCGTTTCGGTTACGAACTGGATGCCGATAAAAAACTCAGCCTGTCGCTGCAGGACTACAAGGACCAGCAGGACACGGACTTCACCAAAGACCCGAAAAACCTGCAGCAAGCCGTAGCGGTCAAAGGGCTGAAACTCGACGACCAGCCCTACACCCATAACCAGGCGGTCAACCTCAACTACACCGACAAGGACTTCTACGGTCAGGGCCTGCAGCTGGAAAGCTACTGGCGTCGGGCCGACGCGCTGTTCTTCCCGGACCTGTCGCGGGGCAAGGCCGGGATCGCCGACAACAACAGCGTGCAGGATGTCTACGGCTTGCGCGCGGCCATCGACACGCCGTTGCCGGCCATCGGCAGCGCTACGGGCAATCTGGTCTGGGGCGCCGACTACGATCACGAGCGCTCTCGCCAGCGGGGTGACCAGTACACCCTCAAAGGATTGACCTACACCAAGACCGGCACCACCTATGAGATGGGCCCGGATCTCGAAACCACCACCAAGGCGCTGTTCGGGCAAATGTCCTGGGACGTTGGCGACTGGACCTTGCGTGGCGGTGTGCGCCGCGAGTGGATCGAAAGTGAGGTCGCCGACAGCATCGCCTACGGTCAGATCGTCCAGACCGGTGTGCGCGCCACCCTGCCCGGCGACACCCTCAAATATGACGCCACGCTGTACAACCTGGGCGCGGTTTATCACCTGAGTGAAAACCAGGACCTCTTCGCCAATTACAGCCAGGGTTTTTCGCTGCCGGATATCCAGCGCTTCTTGCGTGACGTCAACAGCACTTTCGACATCCAGAGCCTCAACGCCCAGGCCATCAAGGTCGACAGCTACGAGTTGGGCTGGCGCGGTAACTGGGACCAGTGGCAGGCCGACGTCACCGTGTATGAAAACACCTCGGACGTGACCCAGTTCTACGATGCCAATGATCGTGTCCTGCGCCTGATCAACCAGAAGGAACGGGTACGCGGCATCGAAAACAGCCTGACCTACCGCGCGACCGATCACTGGTCGGTGGGGGGCACTTATGCGTGGGCCAAGGGCGAGACCGAGCAGAACGGCAGATGGATCGACCTGCCGGCGACACGCATCTCACCGGCCAAGACCACGCTGTTCGTCGGCTACACCGAAGATGACTACACCCTGCGCTTGCAAGGCATGCGCCTGGCCAGTTACGACGCCGCCGCCAAGGACGACAACGGGCGCGACATCAAGGGCTATACGCTGGTGGACCTGTTGGGCTCGGTGCGATTGCCGGTGGGGCGTCTTGAAGGCGGGGTGTACAACCTGACCGACCGCACGTACGTCAACCTGTTCGCCCAGGCCAACGCCGAAGCGCCGTTCGCCAACGCCGAAGGCCGTACGTTGAGCATGAGCTACTCGATCGATTGGTAAATAAAACAGGAGCCGGCGTGCCGGCTCCTGCACTTTCGATGGCGTTACAAACCGCGTAAATCGCGCTCTTCAATCGGCCGGCTCTGGCGCAGGCGCTTGCCGCCCAACACCACCCAGTCGATCAGACGGAACAGGCATTCCAGACCGAACGACAGCAACATCGCCCCGCTCAGTCCCCAGCCCATGGCTTCAGGTGTCAGCAACAGCTGGTAGCTGTAGCCATTCCAGGTTTCCTTGCGAATATCCGGGTCAGCCGCCAACACCACCTGCAAGAAGCGGATGTACCACGGGCCTTGCATGGCCTGGAATTGCTTGTCCAGCGCCAATTGGCGAGTGAGCAAGGTGCTCAGGCTGTCGGCATCGCTGCGAAACACCGGGTCGTCACTGGCACGGTAATGAGCGACCAGAGCTTGCAGGTCGCCCTTGAAGAACTGCTCGGCAGTGCCTTGAAACCCTCGCAAGCCGGTCTGCGCTTCGATCAGGTGCGCCTCGACCCGCTTGGCGTAATCGTTGATGAAACCCGGCACCTGCACGCCCACCAACAGGCCGATCGCAAACAACACCAGCCGCAAATAACTGAGCAACATAGAAAGGTGTTCCTTATTCGGTCTTGCCCTGGCTGACGCATTCACCGCGTCGCCACAGGCTCCATTGGCCCGGTTCGTAACGGGTCCAGGTTTCGTTTTCAGTCAGGGGTTCGGTGGCAATGACCGTCACCACATCGTTGGGGGTGGTTTCGGCCTGGAAGTCGACGATGACGTCCGCATCCTTCAAGCGTGCCGGACCAAACGGTGCGCGTCGGGTGATGTGCGCCAATTTGCTCGAGCAATAACAGAACAGCCAGTCGCCGTCGCTCAACAGGCAGTTGAACACACCTTTGCTGCGGTATTCGGCGCACGCCGCCACCAGGCTCGGCAGCAACTGCTCGACGTCGACCGGTTCCGGGAAGGCTTCACGCACGCGGTTGAGTACATCGCAGAATGCCGCTTCGCTGTCGGTATCGCCAATGGGCCGGTAAAAACTGGCGGTTGGCTGGAAGTCGGCGAGTTGGCCGTTATGCGCGAAGCACCAGTTGCGGCCCCACAACTCACGCACGAACGGGTGAGTGTTGGACAGGCAGACCTTACCGACGTTGGCCTGGCGGATATGCCCGATCACCACTTCGCTTTTGATCGGATAGCGCTGCACCAGCTGCGCGACTTCGGACTCACAACTCGCCGCCGGGTCCTGAAACAAGCGCAGGCCACGGCCCTCATAAAACCCGATGCCCCAACCGTCCCGATGCGGGCCGGTTCGACCGCCACGCTGCATCAGCCCGGTGAAGCTGAACACGATATCGGTCGGTACATTGGCGCTCATGCCCAATAATTCACACATGCCTGGACTCTCGCTTCAATGCCGGGGCAACGTCAAAGACGGGGTTCAACTCGCGAACGCTGGGGGTTGCTCGGAACCGGCGGGCGACCATAACGATCATCGCCAGCACCGCCGAAGGGCTGGTCATCATCCGGATCGGCAGCCTTGGCAGCGGCTTTCGCGGCGGCCTCCCGCTCCTTGCGAGCATTGGCGGCGCGCTCGATGGGAAAGCGGATCAACGCGAAGATCAGGTAAATGCCGAAGGCGATCATGCTGTACATGACCAGGTCGGAGATCGCGCGCCAGATGTTGTTACCAACCTTGAACAGCAGGTCCAGGGCGGTAATGGCGATGGCCGGGGCGAATTTTTCCTTCACCGGGTCGATAATGGTCGGGCTGAACAACAGCACGACCATGAGCAGACGCAGTGGCTCGCGCAACCAGCGCCACATCCAGCGGGTCAGCCGCATCCACACCAACAGGCAGCCTAAAGCGGCAAAGGCGTAAAGGCCCCAAGCGATCAGATAGTCGTTCTCGGTCATGGTGTCCATGGCAAGGCAGGCAAGTCGGGTAGAGACAGGCCATTACTGGCCTGCCTCCCCCTAAGAACCGTACGTGCGCCTTTCAACGCATACGGCTCAAGTCTTTAGAAAGCCCCTTGCGGAGCCGGTTTGTTCACTGTCAATCCACGGCTGTGAAGCTGTTGGTGACAAATAGGATGCAATAGTACCCGGTTATCCAGGGTGTCTCTACCGCCATGAGTGCGGTGGATAATGTGATGGTCATGCCATCCCGTTTCCTTCGTAATCGGTTGTTTGCACATCAGACACAGTCCTTTCTGGCTTTGATAGAGACTGAGAATCTGTTTGCGATACTTCAGCTTTTTCAGCATCTGTGCCGTCCGCAGCTTCTCGCCCATTTCTTCCATGGAAGGGTCGAAGGGGTTGTACTCCCCACTAACCTTCCTGTGTCGTTCGATCGGTGTACTCGCAAGCGAATACAGAGCGACCTCCTTTTTTGTCCCGTTTTCCTCCAACATCGTGGTGGCAAACACCCAACTTCTGCTTCCTTGAGTTCGGAAATACTTCTTCCCGATCCATTGCAGTGACTTGTTCGGGTGCCGCCGCTTTGCCCAACGCCATAGAGCATAAAACAACAAATTATCCATGCGGCTGTAGGCCTGCTTGGCTACTACAGGCTGGTGATACAGCGCCCAGCCTTTCAAGATGGGATTGAGCAATCGAATCAAATACTCCTGCTTCGCCATCTTGTTGGCGTCGATGACCTCCTTCACCTTGTGATAGAACGCCTTGACGTTCTTCTTACTCGGTTTGATCAGAAGCTTCCCGTCGTACTTACGGAAATTCCAACCCAGAAAGTCGAAGCCTTGATCGGTATGGACGATATGTGTTTTCTCAGGGGATAACTGCAACCCGCGTACTGCCAGGAATTGCTCCACCCAAGGTCTGATTTCGCTTTCCAGTACCTCTTTCGAGTTTCCAGTAATCACAAAATCATCCGCATACCGCACCACGTTGATCTTCAGCTTTCTGGCCCTTGTCACGCCCAGATACTGCTTGAGCTGTGTTTCCAGACCATCGAGCGCCATATTTGCCAAGGTAGGCGAGATAATCCCGCCTTGTGGCGTACCAGCATCCGTTGCCTGTAGCTGGCCTTTATGAATCACGCCAGCCTTCAACCATTTCCGAAGAATCGCTTTGTCCGTAGGGACGTTGGCGAGCATCCAGTCATGATTAATGTGATCAAAGCAGCCTTGTATGTCCGCCTCCAGTATCCATTGGGCCGAGACCTTCTTGGACAGGCAAACAAACAACTGACCCATCGCATCCGCCGTGGAGCGTTCGATCCTGAAGCCGTAGCTATTCGGATCGCCCTTGGTTTCTGCAATGGGGGCCAGAGCCAGCAAATACAGCGCCTGCATAGCCCTGTCAGTCATGGTTGGGATACCCAAAGGGCGTTCCTTCCCATACGACTTCGGAATGAACACACGCCGTAAAGGTCGTGGCTTATATCCGTGACGCTTCAACCCATTTGCCGCTTTCCATTTTGCGTCGGGTGTATCCCAGAGCACGCGGTCGACTCCCGCCGTGCGCTTACCCTGGTTTTCAGTGACTCGCCGTACGGCCAAGTATCTGGCCGATCGAGAGCGGGTCAGCATCCGTTGCAGGGCTTTCACCCTGCGCCATTTGCCTTCCCGACAAGCCTTCGCAATCCGCACCTGCATTGCCCGAACATTCCGCTGAACTCGACACCAATCGATGTCATGCCATTGTTGCGGAGTGCCGGAAAGCGCAGGCACGGCCATTTGGCTGTGCTCTATCATGCTGCCTTCCTCTCAAGTTTCCCCGAGCAGAAGACGTACGCATCCCCTGACGGGAATGGACGCTCCCGTCAGGGTTGGATTAGTAGGAGGCCCAATACTGCGGGTCTCTAAGATCATTGAGACAGGTTCAGTCAGAGTTCATGCGACGAAAGACCACGCAGAAGTCTGCCCGGTTTCCCGTGAGGTAATGTCCCAACCCCTATCCGAGCCATTACAGCCCGGCTTTCGCTTTCTCTGCGATCCCATACCCGCACAGCCAACAGATCCCCTTGCGGTTCACCTGCCCGAAGGCGGCCATACGGGCTTACCACGTTCCCTGCCTATCACACGATTGGTTTAGGGCCTGCCTTTTCACCGATGGTCCTATGACGACGTACCTCAAGCCTCTACAGAGGTATCCGACCACGTGCCTTTTGGCTCAAGCCTGACAGCAGTTTTGGCTTGTTCATAATTACGGCGTTTATCAGCAGTTCACTTACGTTACCCATACCAACCAGCCTAGCGTCTCAACCCGGCACTGCTCCGAGTATCTATGCTTTACCTCGCGGCAAAAGCACACCCTGACGGGGACTACATTGTGAGAAGAGCTTCACACCTCACCGTTACCAGTGACGCATGTCTTCCTAGGCTATCGTTGGTCGCACAACGAGTCCGCTGCCACCTTGCGAGCAAGGTAGATGGACAATGACAGACAGAGCTTTCGCTCATGTCTCCGGTTTGATGTGAGCAGGGACTGCCGAGGCAGCATGCCCAAAGAAATTGTTACCTCCTGTTTCAAAAGCAGGAGGGAACCCCAGCGGGGATTCTCTCCCGCATGGGTTTAGCCCTGAACAGGGCTGATGTGTAGTAGGCACTCCAGTACCGGAAAATCTGGTACTGCGGTCGAGCTACCGAGCGCTAATCGACCTTGAGTTTGCCACCGCCGCTGCGGCAAGTCCTTGAAGGCATTGGACTTCTGGGAGGGTTTTGTTTCTAGGGGTTGGGTACCCAAGCTCTTGGCTTCCTTTCGGAAGCCCTTCAAGATGACTCTACACCTCGAAGTCTTGGAGACACGCTACGCGTGTCGCACAGAGGCGCTTATGATAACGGCTTTTCACCGATCAGGCTGCCCCGCTGTCTGTGAAGCCATTTTTACATTACGCCCGAGAGTCCTTCATGCCCCTTTCCGCCCACGTTTGCAGCGCCCCGATTGCCCACAAGGCCGACGGCGATGACCCGTACGCCTGGCTGCAGGAGCGCGACAGCGCACAGGTGCTCGACTACCTCAAGGCTGAAAACAGCTATCAGGAAGCACAACTGGCCGACCAGGCCGAGCTGCGAGAAACCCTGTTCAACGAAATAAAAAGCCGGATTCTCGAAACCGACCTGTCGCTGCCCTCCCCGTGGGGGCCTTACCTGTATTACACCCGCACCGTCGCCGGTGACGAATATGCCCGGCATTACCGCTGCCCGCGTCCGACCGACGACAGCCTGCTGGTCGACGAAAGCCAGGAACAGCTGCTGCTCGACCCCAATGAGCTGGCCAATGGCGGGTTTTTCTCGTTGGGCGCCTTCAGCATCAGCCCGGACCACCAGCGCCTGGCCTACAGCCTCGATACCAGCGGTGAAGAGATTTACACGCTGTTCGTCAAGGAGCTGTCCAACGGCAAGGTCAGCGAACTGGCGTTCGAGAATTGCGACGGCAGCATGACCTGGGCCAACGACAGCCTGACGCTGTTTTTCGGCGAACTGGATGACACCCATCGCCCGCACAAGCTGTTTCGTTATCGTCTCGACGGTACCGCCGCCGAAGAAGTCTTCCATGAAGCGGACGGACGGTTTTTCCTGCACTGCTACCGCTCAAGCTCCGAACGCCAGTTGCTGCTGTCGCTGGGCAGCAAAACCACCAGCGAAGTCTGGGTGCTCGATGCGTCGCAGCCACAACAGGCCTTCACCTGCCTGGCACCACGGGTTGAAGATCACGAGTACGACGTCGACCACGGCAAGCTCGACGATCAATGGACCTGGCTGATTCGCAGCAATCGCGACGGCATCAACTTTGCGCTGTATCAGGCCGCCGACACCGGGCTTGCGCCAACCGAAAGCGACTGGCAAAACCTGATCCCTCACAGCGACACGGTGATGCTTGATGGCATGAGCCTGAATGCCTCGGCCATGACCCTGAGCCTGCGCGAAGGCGGCTTGCCGATCATCGAAGTTCACCCGCAAGGCCTGCCCGCTTACCGCGTGCAACTGCCGGACGCGGCCTACAGCCTGCATGTGCAAAACAGCCTGGAGTTTGCCAGCGACAAGATCCGTCTGCGTTACGAGGCGTTGAATCGCCCGGCGCAGATTCGCCAGCTCACCCTCGCCAGCGGCGAACAGAAAGTGCTCAAGGAAACCCAGGTGCTCGGCCCCTTCGACGCCGATGCCTACGTCAGTCAGCGCCTGTGGGCGACTGCGCCCGATGGCACACAGGTGCCGATCAGCCTGGTGGTCAAACGTGAAATGCTCGGCAAGCCGACGCCGCTTTACCTCTACGGCTACGGCGCCTACGGCGAAAGCCTCGACCCGTGGTTCTCCCATGCGCGCCTGAGCCTGCTCGATCGCGGCATGGCCTTCGCCATCGCCCACGTGCGCGGCGGCGGTGAGCTGGGCGAAGCCTGGTATCGCGCCGGCAAACAGGAACACAAGCAGAACACCTTCAACGACTTCATCGCCTGCGCCGAGCACCTGATCGCCAACGGCCACACCACCGCCAAACAACTGGCCATCAGCGGCGGCAGTGCCGGCGGATTGCTGATCGGCGCGGTGCTCAACCAGCGCCCGGAACTGTTCGCGGCGGCGATTGCCGAGGTGCCGTTCGTCGACGTGCTCAACACCATGCTCGATCCGGACCTGCCGTTGACCGTTACCGAATACGACGAATGGGGCAATCCTGAAGAGCCGGCGGTTTATGATCGGATCAAGGCGTACGCGCCGTACGAAAACGTCAGCGCTCACGCCTATCCGGCAACCCTGGTGATCGCCGGCTACAACGACAGCCGCGTGCAGTATTGGGAAGCAGCCAAGTGGGTGGCCAAGTTGCGGGCAACCAAATCCGACAATAATCTGTTGCTGCTCAAGACCGAACTGGGTGCCGGTCATGGCGGGATGAGCGGGCGTTATCAGGGATTACGTGATGTAGCCCTCGAATACGCATTTGTTTTCAAGGTACTGGGTATCGCCTGAGGAACTCTGTAAGGCGTACAGGTCTTAAATGTGCGAGCGAGCCTGCTCCGGGCGGCGATCCGACGATGGCGGCATTACATTCAACATTGGTGTTGGCTGAACCACCGCTATCGCGAGCAGGCTCGCTCCCACAAGGGATTGGCAATTACCCACAAAGCCCGAACCGGCAACACACAAGAAAAAGACTGTGATGACATGTCAGAACCGACCCTGTTGAACAAAGAAATTCGCGACTGGCTGATGGACTGTGGCCTGTTCGATCAACTGCAACTGGCCGATTTCACGGCGGCTGCCGGCTACTTCAGCATCAGCACCATCGCCGAGGGCCAGGAGATTTTCCACGAAGGTGATGCCGGCAGTTTCATGTGCATCATTCACTCGGGTCAGGTGGCGGTGCAGAAAACCAATAGCGACGGCAAGCCGGTGACCATCGCCACGCTGCGCAGCGGCCGGGCATTCGGCGAAATGGCCGTCCTCGACGGCGAACGACGCTCGGCCAGTTGCGTGGCGGCGAGCAATTGCCAACTGCTCAACCTGGGCAAGGACTCGTTGGAAAAGATGCTCAACGACGCGCCGAAAATCGCCGCGAAGATCATCCGCGCCATTGCCGTGTCGCTGTCCAAACGCCTGCGCATGGCCGACGGCCAATTGCTCTCGCAACAGATTTAACCGCCGGGGGATTTGTTTTTTTGCTGGATCTGCTCAAGCCCCGGCAAGGTCTGGTCCTTGGGCGGGTTGGGCATTTCGATCGGTGGCAATAACGGTTCACCACCACTACTGCTGCCGACCTTGGGCACCGTGGTCGGGGTAATCTGCGGGTATGGCGTGGGGGTTGCGGTGCCGGGTGAACCGGGGGCCGCTGATGGTGCAACAGGGACCGTTTGCAACTCTTGCGCCTGCGCTGCACTTATCGAGAGCGCGGCCAACACAATGACCGTTAGAATGGTGCGCTTCATCAATGGCTCCGTTGCCCTTGCTTGTTGCCTTAAGGCTACTCCCAACCGCGCAAGATTGCCCTTCTCAATGCCGGTTTCTCCTCCCTGATGCCAGCTTCCCTCCTTAAAGAGAGCCCCATGAAACGTTTCGTTCTGCTCGACACCACCCCGATCCCCGAAAACGGCGGTGCCCTGTGCCTGTTCGAGTACGGCGAAGATTTCGTCATCAAGATCCAGGGCGGTGACGGCGGACAATTGATGAACACCCGCATGCACGGCTCCGAAGACGCCCTGGCCGAGATCCCTTGCCGCAAGGTCGCTGGCCGGCCGAATTCACGGGTGCTGATCGGTGGTCTCGGCATGGGGTTCACCCTCGCTTCGGCGCTCAAGCACCTGGGCAAGACCGCCGAAGTAGTGGTCGCCGAACTGGTGCCGGGAGTGGTCGAGTGGAACCGCGGGCCATTGGGCGAGAAGTCCGGGCGACCGCTGCTAGACCCGCGCACGGTGATCCGCATGGAAGACGTGGCCAAGGTCCTGCAGGCCGAACCGCAAGGTTTCGATGCGATCATGCTCGACGTCGACAATGGCCCCGAAGGCCTGACCCAGAAAGCCAACAGCTGGCTGTACTCGGCCGGTGGCCTGAGCGCCTGCGCCAAGGCCCTGCGCCCCAAAGGCGTGCTCGCGGTATGGTCGGCCAGCGCTGACCGGCAGTTTTCCGACAAATTGAAAAAGGCCGGCTTCAAGGCCGAAGAAGTGCAAGTCTTCGCCCATGGCAACAAAGGCACCCGACACACGATCTGGATTGCCGAGAAGCTCAAGGCCTGAGCTAAACTCTGTTCATAACCGTCATTAGTCTTTTTTACAAAGGTGAACCCATGAGTTCGTCAACGCCTCCCTCCAACACGGCCAAACTGGACCGCATCCTCGCCGACGCCCAGCGCGACCGTGAAATGGGTTACCGCGACAAGGCCCTGAAGATGTACCCGCACGTCTGCGGACGCTGTGCCCGTGAGTTCTCCGGCAAGCGCCTGAGCGAGTTGACCGTGCACCACCGCGACCACAACCACGACAACAACCCGCAGGACGGCTCCAACTGGGAGCTGCTGTGCCTGTACTGCCACGACAACGAACACTCGCGCTACACCGACCAGCAGTACTTCGGCGACGGCTCGCTGAGCACGCCGAAAATCGCCAAGGCAACGCATAACCCGTTCGCCGCGTTGGCCGGGCTGATGAAAAAAGACGACTGAAGACCTCCAGCGTCTGAGCGGGCTTCATCGCGAGCAGGCTCGCTCCCACATTGGTTTTGGGTGATCACACATAGTGTGTTCACAGAAGATCCCCTGTGGGAGCGAGCCTGCTCGCGATAGCAATAGACCCGACACCACCAATCTACAATCTGACCGCCATCGAGCAATCCCCGTATAATCGCGGTTTTTCTCGAAGGGCACCCCGCTCGTGGCAAACAAACGGTACAGCTGCATTGGTTTGTATAACCCCAAATCACCGGAGAACGTCGGTTCGGTGATGCGCGCCGCCGGCTGCTACGGCGTGGCGTCGGTGTTCTACACCGGCAAGCGTTATGAACGCGCCCGTGACTTTGTCACCGACACCAAGAAAATCCACCACGACATTCCGCTGATCGGCATCGACGACCTGAAGAAAATCCTCCCGCTGGGCTGCGTCCCGGTGGCGGTCGAACTGGTCGATGGCGCCCGTTCGTTGCCCGAATACACCCACCCGGACCGTGCGCTGTATATCTTCGGCCCGGAAGACGGTTCGCTCGATAAAGAGATTCGCGAGTGGTGCGAAGACGTGGTCTACATCCCGACCACCGGCTGCATGAATCTGGCCGCCACCGTCAACGTGGTGCTTTACGACCGCATGGCCAAGGGCAATAACACCCGTTCCGGTCCAAAATTTCGCTGATACGCTGGGCACGGGATGGAACGAGACGACCGACTGCACGGTCGGCTGTATAACCATTGCCCCTGAGGAGACAGATCATGAGCGACATCAAACGCGTAGCACCCACGCCGCTCCAGACGCCACCAACGCAAAACGTCCAGGGCTGGGAACGCGTCGCGAGCATGGCCGGTGGTGTGGTGATGGTCGGCAAGGGCCTGCGCCGTGGTGGCGTGTTCGGGCTGATCGAGGTGGCACTCGGCGGTGCAGCCCTGGCCCGCGGCATCACCGGTCACAGTTCGGCAAAAAGCTTCTTCGAAAAAAGTCGTCAGGACCTGAACAACGCCCGTTCGAAAATTGAACGGGCCGGCGCTGAGCTCAAAACCCTT
This sequence comes from Pseudomonas sp. 05N36, assembly GCF_056397385.1. Classification (NCBI taxonomy): domain Bacteria; kingdom Pseudomonadati; phylum Pseudomonadota; class Gammaproteobacteria; order Pseudomonadales; family Pseudomonadaceae; genus Pseudomonas; species Pseudomonas sp. 05N36. The sequence goes on from NZ_JBFTNH010000002.1 coordinate 337,179, forward strand.
AAAGCCAATGCCGAGACGGCAACCCGTACCGCGACGGTAACGGGTAATGACTCGCTGAAATCGCCCAAGGCCGGGGTTTGAGAAACACTGCAAAACCCTGTGGCGAGGGAGCTTGCTCCCGCTCGGCTGCGAAGCAGTCGTAAATTCGACTTACACGGTTTATCTGTAAACCGCGTTTACCGCATTCAGGACCGCTTCGCGCTCCAGCGGGAGCAAGCTCCCTCGCCACAATTGCGCTTGACTCAAGTTATCTGAGCAACTCGGTCTCCAGCACTTTCGACGGCTCGCCGATAATGCTCTGGGCCAGCACCACAAACTCCTTGGTGCTCACCCGTCCGAGGTCCATGGCGCCGCGCAACATGTCGTCCAATGAACGCGTGTTGCGGGTTTTCAGGCGAATTTCGCGGTCCAGTTCCTGCAATAGCAACACCGCTTTGGCGAGCTGCGCATCGCTGAGCTGATCGCCACGCAGAGTGCTGACGTGGTGGCCGGCCTTGGCCATTTTGTCTTCCAGCGTCTGATAACGATCATCGCTCATGCCACCGGCACGGCGCAGCAGTTCAATCGCGTAGTACTCGGCAAAGCCTTCGTTGATCCAGTCACTGCGATCACTGTCCTTGATGCGCCCCAATACCTGGACCAACTCACGGAGCAACGGGCTGCTGCCGCTTTCGCTGACCAACGGCAAATGACTGTGCAGATAAATCGATTCGTGCCCGGCCAGGCTGCCGCGCCACATCGGGTCGGCGGCCCCCACAATCAGCAGCTTGCCGGGATGACGTGGATACAGCGCCTGCACTTGCGGCCAGACGAAGGTCAGCAGCGTCAACACGTCCATCCGGTGCATGCCCTGCCCTTGCGGCGAGGCAACCGTGACTTCGGTTTCGCCCAGGCGTGTGCGACGACTGCCCAGGTTGCCGGCGAGCATCCAGCCCGTGGGACGGTCGAGCCGCCGAGCAACGTTGTCGATGCGAAAACGGTTCTTGCCAACCCGTGGCCAGGAAGTCTCGACGCTTTTCCAGCCTTCCGGCAATTCAAACTCGAGACGCGATACCAGCTCGACACCGTCCTGCTGATCCAGGCGCGCCGCCGGGACCAGGTCGTCGCCACGCATCAACGCCCAATTGGGCGTCATGCGGGTATCGAAACTGGCGTTCTTGAGGGGGTGACTGACGCGTACCCGGTAGGTCAGGCTGGCCTTGTCAGCGGCCGGATGCCAGACGCCACGCGCCGCGTTGCCCGGCGTGAGTTGCCACTGACCATCGGCCTTGAAGTCGCTGTACTGGCTGCCATCGCCCAGATCAAAATCCAGGCTGTGCACCGCCGAGCCACGTGCCAGGGTCAAGCGCACTTCGGCCTGATCGCTTTGCGGCAATAGTCGTACGTGGTAATCCAGATCGACTTTTTTTGCCGCCCACACCGGTGAACCCAGCACCAGCAACGACAAAACCAACGGCAGCTTCAACCCAACAGCCATACACACTCCTTCGTGACTTGCTCGTACTACGACAGGTACTTAACCCGCCCGAAAAATCAGATGATCTTCCCAATCATCCTCAGCCACGCTGCCTTCGGCGAGCATACGCCCGGACTGGGAAATGCGCTCGTGGTGCACGGCATCCCGATCGCCGCAGACCAGGTGATGCCAAAGCGGCAAGTCCTTGCCCTCACTGACCAAACGGTAACCGCAGGTCGGCGGCAGCCACTTGAACTGGTCGGCCTTGCCCGGCGTGAGCTGGATGCAGTCCGGTACCGAGTCGCGACGGTTCGCGTAGTCGGTGCACTGACAGGTTTTCAGGTCCAGCAGTTTGCAGGCGATGCGCGTGTAGTAGACGCTGTTGTCTTCTTCGTCCTCAAGCTTTTGCAGGCAGCACAGGCCACACCCGTCGCACAACGACTCCCACTCCTCCTGATCGAGTTGTTCGAGGGTTTTGCGTATCCAGAAAGGTTCGACTTTGGCGGCCATGGCTCAAGCATCAACATCAGGTGGTGAAAAGGCCGCCAGTCTAGTGCCCCAGCCCCTGCGGGCCAAGTGCTGGCGACTGCCGGTAGAACAGAACTTGTCGGTTATGCCGCCACGAAGTAGCTTTGCGAGTCGCAACGACCCATGCCAAGGTGCCATTAACGCTCAACCGCGTTGCATTCAGGGCAATTGCCCCGGGTCTGAAAAACCTCACTGCCCAGCTCAACTGCGCGCGTCGGTTTTTACTCAGCTTTTCCTTCATAAACGTAGTCAGGAAACTCGTCCATGAGCGCTAATCCCCGCGTTGCCGAATATGCCATTCACCCACAGTTCACTGATCGCTGGTCGCCGCGCGCCTTCACCGGTGAAAGTATCCCTGAAGAAACCCTGCTGAGCTTTTTCGAAGCGGCTCGCTGGGCACCGTCGGCCTACAACTCGCAGCCATGGCGTTTTCTCTACGCGCGCCGCGATACGCCGAACTGGGAGCGTTACCTGGGCCTGCTGAACGAGTTCAACCGCAGCTGGGCGCAACACGCCTCGGCCCTGGTGATCGTGATCTCGAAAACCACCTTCACCGCGCCAGGCGCCACCGAAGAAACCGCCGCCCTGTGGCACACCTTCGACACCGGTTCCGCCTGGGGCCATTTGGCCCTGCAAGCCTCTATCAGCGGCTGGCACACCCACGGCATGGCCGGTTTCGATCAGGAGCTGACCCGCAAGGAGCTGAATATTCCTGAAGGCTACGCGCTGCACGCGGCAGTCGCGATCGGCAAGCTGGGCGACAAGGCGACCCTCGCCGATTACCTGCAAGCCCGGGAAGTCCCAAGCCCGCGTCGCCCGCTGAGCGAACTGGCGGCCGAGGGTGATTTCACCCTGTAAGCCACACTGAAAAACCAATGTGGGAGCGAGCCTGCTCGCGATGACGGTTTCACATTCAACCTTGATGTTAGATGTGCAGGCCTCATCGCGAGCAGGCTCGCTCCCACAGTTGATCGGGGTTGATCAGTACCCGCGTGTAAAATCCACTTCTCCGCGCAACGCTTCACCGGCCTGATACGCCCGCAGATTCTCGATAAACAACTGCACCATCATCGGCGGTGAGGTGGGTGCCGAGCTGTGGCCGGTCAGCAGCAAGCCCCAGGCGGTCCAGAATGGATGGCGCTGCGGCAACGGTTCCTGACGGCAGACGTCGATCACCGCCCCCGCCAGATGCCCTTCCTTCAGGGCCTCGACCAGGTCCGCATCGACTACCGCCACACCACGCCCGACGTTGATGAACAAACCGGTCGACTTGAACTGCTTGAACAACGCGGCGTTGTACAGATCGTGAGTGTTCGGCGTATTCGGCAGCAGGTTGACCACGTAATCGACTTCACCGACCAGGCGCCCCAGATCCTCTAGCCCCGCGACCTCAATGAACGGCGCCTGCTCGCGCGGCGAACTGGCGATCCCGTACAGCTTGACGCCAAAAGGCACCAGGAACTGCGCCACGCTCTGACCGATATCGCCAGTACCGACGATCAGCACCTTGCGCCCCGCCAGGCTCTGGCCCAGGCGGTTGTCCCACTTGCGCTCGACCTGGCTGACCAGTCGCGCCAGTACTTCGCGCTCATGGCCCAGCATGTAGGTCAGCACGTATTCAGCCATCATCTGACCGAAAATCCCGACCGCACGGGTCAGCCGATAGTGGCGTGGCAAGCCATCGGCGAGCAACGGTGTAATACCGGCCCAGGTCGATTGCAGCCACTGAGGCTCATGACCTTGACGCAACAGCGTCGCCAACAGGTCCGGCTGGCCGAGCCAGACCGGGCAGTCGGCGGCCATGCCGGCCAATTCAGCGGAGTCGCCGCTGGTCAGTACCTGCAGGTCAGGCGCGGCCTGACGCAACAGTTGGGCATATACAGCGTGGTCGTGTTCGGCAATCAGAACGCGCATGGTTCAAACCTTCAAAAACAGTGCACAAGGCCGCCGAAGGAGTGTTTCTCCCTCGCTCGCGGCCCTCGCCAAAATTATCAATTCCATTGTTTCCAGAGGCTCTGGACAGAGCCCCTACAGATGCCCGTCAAACCGGATCATTGCGTCGCAGCAGCTCTTCCGGCAAGTGCTCGATGTACTCGTCTTCGGCCGGAGGCATTTGCAGGTGATAGCCCTGCTTGTCGAGGTTTTCCAGGACCACTGTGATGTCTTCGCGCGAGAGCTTGCGCTCGGGGGTCAACACCAGGTCGAAGGCGTGATGCGGTTTACCGAACGCCAGCAGCAGGTTTTCCGGGACGCGCTCCAGCGCATCGCTTTTGAGCACATAGAGGTACATCTCGTTTTTCTTCGGGCTTTTATAGATGGAGCAAATACGTTTCAAGGCTGTTCTCCGGCAGTGGCCAGGCAGTCGAGCAGGGCCTGGCCCATCAATTCGCGGCGCCAGCCACGCAGCGAATCAGGCAAATGGTAAGGGCCCTCGGGGAAGCCGCTCTTGAGCAAGGCTTCGAGGGTTTTCTTGCGCAGCATCAGTTCCGGGGCAATGTTCAAGCGTTCAGCTTCGGCCTGTCCGAGCGCCCGCAGACGCTTGACCAGTGCCGCGGCTTCCACCGGCAAGGGCTCCGGCACCGCCGGCGGCCACTGCTCCGGCGGGACACTGCCCGCCTGCTTGATCAAGCCCAGCAGGAACTCACCGTCCTGACGCACGGTGCGCGGGTGCATGTCTTCGATTTTCGCCAGTGCCCCGAGATTGTCCGGCTGGGTACGTGCCAACGGCCACAACGAATGCTCGCGCACGATGCGGTTGCGCGGCAGGTCGCGGGCGCGGGCTTCGCGCTCGCGCCAGGCGCAGAGTTCACGCAGCACGGCGAGTTGCGCGCGGGAGAGTTTCCAGGCCAGCTTGGCTTCGCGATACACCTCGTAAGGGTCGACTTCGCGGCGCAGGTTGGCCACCAGCTCAGCGCCATCTTCCAGGACCCAGGCGTACTTGTCGTCCGACAACTTTGGCCGCAGACGCACGAAAAGCTCCGCCAGATGCACAGCATCTTCGGCGGCGTAGCTGATCTGGGTTTCCGAGAGCGGACGTTGCAGCCAGTCGGAACGGGTCTCACCCTTGGGCAGGTCGATGCCGAGTACTTCCGACACCAGACGCGAGTAGCCCATGGAGAAGCCCAGGTTCAGGTAGGCAGCCGCCAGTTGCGTGTCGAACAATGGCGCTGGCAGGCTGCCGGTCAAGCGCAACAGGACTTCGAGGTCTTCGCTGCAGGCGTGCAGCACTTTGACCACTGCCGGGTTTTCCAGCAATTGGGCCAGCGGTTGCCAGTTGTCGATCGTCAACGGATCAATCAGGAAAGCCCGCTCGCCATCGCCAATCTGCAACAGGCCGGCGATCGGGTAAAAGGTGTCGACCCGCATGAATTCGGTGTCGAGGGCGACGAACGGCAACTGCTGCCATTGGGCGCAAAACTGACCGAGGCTATCGTTGTCGCGAATCCAGTGAATATCGATGGCCACACGGCTCTCCCTTGAAGAATGGCGCGCAGTATATATCGGCCCCGGTGATTTCCGCGCACTGACTGAGCAAGCGCTTGAGCAAAACTCCCGCGGCTCAAGAAGAATAGGACAGCTAGTCGGCTTTATGCAGCACGTAGACTCGCGGCAGGTCGCTGCCAGGCAGGGTGTCCAGGTATTTGAGCGTCTTGAAGCCCGCTTGCCGGAACTCTGCCTCAAGCTCGGCCTTGGTTGCCAGTTGATGCGCTTGTGCATCCTCGCCGAACCGCGCACGCAGCTTGAAGTACCCATCTCGCTGTACCGACACGATCAGCGCGTCGCGACTGACCCGGTGAAACTCACGCAGTATCGCCAGGCGATCTTCACTGTTTTCGATGTGCTGGAACAATGGCATGCAAAAAATGCAATCCACGGCGTTTTCCGGCAAACCGATGGTGAATGCCGAGCTCTGAAAGGTTTTGACCCGTTTGAGCAGCTCGGCAGGATGATGAGTCTGGGCGTGGTCGAGCATTTCCTGAGACGGGTCGGTGGCGAGAATCACCCGGTTGGTGTGCTCGGCCAGCACCGGCCAGTTGCCCCCTGCCCCGCAGGCCACATCGAGAATCAGCCCCGGTTCGCCAGCCACCTTGAGTGCGCGCCGCACCAGTCGCTTGCCACGCCACTGCAAAAACCGCTGCACCAGCCCACGGGGATGCGGCTGGAGGCAGACTCGAGCGTGCTCCTGATCGTAGCGTCGAGCAAATTCACGCTCGACTGAGGAGGGGGGTTGCGCAGACATAACTGGCGACTCTTGATAAAGGGAACGACTGACGGGCGACAGGTTATCAAGCTTCGCGTGAAAAAAAGGTTTAATCACGATACAGGCTCTAGTCTGCCGCTTTCAGCATTACGCCTGATGCAAATACCAGCGCCAGTCCTGCTCCCCGACCTCCCCCATGAACGTACGGTACTCGGCGCGTTTCACGGCCAGGTAAACCCCGAGGAATTCCCCGCCGAACGCATCGCGTGCCCAGGCCGAAGCTTCCAGCGCGCGCAGCGTGGTCAGCCAGTCGGTCGGCAGCAACTCGCGGGCTTGCGCGTAGCCATTGCCTTCGACCGGGGCGCCGGGGTCGCGCTGTTCGCGAATGCCGTGATGAATACCGGCCAGAATCGCCGCAGCCGCCAGGTAAGGGTTGGCGTCGGCACCACAGATGCGATGCTCGATGTGCCGGGAAAACGCCGGTCCACCTGGCACGCGCAGGCTTACGGTGCGGTTGTCCACGCCCCAGGTCGCGGCCAGCGGCGCGTAGCTGTTGGTCTGGAAACGTCGATAGGAATTGGCATTGGGGCAAAACATCAACAATGAATCGAGCAAGGTGCCAAGCATGCCGCCCACCGCGTGCTTGAGCAGTGGTGTGCCGTCCGGCGCCTCACTGGCGAACAGGTTGTTGCCGTGCTTGTCCGCCAGGCTGACGTGCAGGTGCATGCCGGTGCCCGCCAGGTCATCAAAGGGTTTGGCCATAAAACACGCGACCATCCCGTGCCGATGCGCCACGCCTTTGACCAGACGTTTGTAACGCACCGCTTCGTCCATCGCTTGCAACGCATCGCTGCGGTGTTCAAGGGTGATTTCCACCTGACCCGGGGCGTACTCGGAAATCGCCGTGCGTGCCGGGATGCCCTGGAGTTTGCAGGCCGCATAGAGGTCAGCGAGAAACGGCTCGATCTGCTCCAGTTCACGCAAGCCGTAGACCTGGGTTGTCCGTGGCCGCCCACCGTCGACATCCCGCGCGGGCTGCGGGCGACCGTTGCTGTCGCGTTGCTGGTCGAGCAGGTAAAACTCCAGCTCTGCCGCCATCACCGGGTAATAACCATCGGCCTTGAGCCCGTCGATGACCTTGACCAGCAAATGCCGCGGATCGGCCACGGTCGCCGGCAGGCCCTCCTGCGGGTGCATGCTGACTTGCACCGCCGCCGTCGGAAGCTGCCGCCACGGCATGCGCTGCAAACTGCCACTGAGCGGATAGGCCCGGCAATCGATATCGCCAACCTCCCAGACCAGCCCGGAGTTTTCCACGTCCTCGCCATTGATCGTCAGCCCGAGAATGGTGCTCGGCAGTGGCCGGCCGCTTTCATAGACCGCCAGCAGTTCATCGCGATGGAGCAGTTTGCCGCGTGGCACGCCGTTGTTGTCGAGGATGAACAACTCGAACATCTCGATATCCGGGTTGAGTTCAAGAAAGGTCAGGGCTTCTTGCTTCAAGGCAAAGGGGGTCGTAGTCATGGGAACACTCGTATTTCCGCGTCAGGCAAACGCACAGGCGCCGCCGGCTGGATCCCTGCACATGAGGCAAGGACCGTTGAGAAGACTTAACGGGAAATACAGGCATCCGGCGGGCGCGCATGGCGACAGTGCCACAGCGCCCAAAAGGCCAGTTCAGAAGGCAGTGCAGACAGGTTCAGGGCGGTGGCGGGCGTGAATCGACGCCGATGCTGACGGCATGACGCATAAGCGCCAGGCGAAGCCTCGGGGTGAGTGTCGACTGAGCAACCGTCCATAGAAAACACCACAGAACACAGAGGCTGAGCAGCGTCACACGCAGCGATAAGCCGTTAAATCCAGACTTGAAGAACCTTGGTTGCGGATAGGCTAAACAATCGCCGCGCAATGACCCCACACTTGCGCCATCGCCCCCAGCCAACAAATACTGACGTCGACCTTCCCCTCCTCCTCTGGCAACACTCAAGGACGACCCGATGAAAGCTCGTTTACTGCTCTGCTCCTTGCTCACGCTCAGTGTCCAGGCATTTGCCCAGAATGCACCTTCGCACCTGGACCAGGTGATTGAACGGGGTCATCTGAAGGTCTGTACCACCGGCGATTACAAGCCTTACACCTATCTGCGCGCAGAGGGCGGATACGAAGGGATCGATATCGCCATGGCCCAATCCCTGGCGAAAAGTCTGAACGTTGACGTGCAATGGGTCCCCACCACCTGGAAGAACCTGATGACGGATTTTCTGGCTGACCGTTGCGATATCGGCATGGGCGGCATTTCGGTTTCACTGGAGCGGCAGAAAAAGGCCTCTTTCAGCGACACGCTGGGCGTCGACGGAAAAATCCCGCTGGTGCGTTGCGAAGATAAACAACGCTATCAAACCGTCGAACAGCTCAACCGGTCGTCCGTGCGGTTGATCGAGCCGGCAGGCGGCACCAACGAAGTGTTTGCCCGCACTCACCTGCCCAACGCCACGCTGACCCTGTTCCCGGACAACGTGACGATTTTTGAGCAACTGCTGGAAAACAAGGCCGACGTGATGATCACCGACGCTTCCGAAGCGCGCTATCAGCAGAAGCAAAAACCCGGATTGTGCGCGGTCAATCCCGAGCAGTACTTGCAGTACAGCGAGAAAGCCTACTTGCTCCCTCGTGATGACGTGGCCTGGAAAGCCTATGTGGATCAGTGGCTACACCTGAGCAAAGCCACGGGCGCCTATGATGGGGTGCTCGCTCAGTGGTTGGCGACCGCTCCCGGTCACTGAACACTGACCAGCGCCCGGAATGCCTCACTCGCTGCGCTGCGATAAGCGCCCTTGCGACTGAGCAAGGCCACCGTGCGTTGTGGCAACGCCGGTTGCAGCGCCAGCGGGCGCAACCCCGGCAGCGCATGGGTGATGGCCTCGGGGAGAATGGTCGCCAGGTGCCCGCGACGAACGATCTCGACAATCGCGCTGATGGAGTTGGCTTCGATGGCGATGCGTGGCGCGATGCCTTGCTGTCGGCAATACAGGTCGATGTGCTGACGGGTTGCAAAGTCGCCGCTGAGCAACACCAGCGACTGCTGGCCCAGCGCCTGCGCGTCGAGTGATTGTTGCCGGACAAACCCCGGATGCGCCTCACTGACGACCAGGCTCAAGGTTTCGGCAAACAGCGTCTGACTGTCGATGTCCGCCAGGTGACGGCCGGTGAACGCAATGCCGAGGTCCAGTCGGTCCTCAGCCAGCGCCGCCTCGATCTGGTCCTGGGTCATCTCCTCGACGCTCAGGGTGAGGCCCGGGTACAGGCTGTTGAAACGCGCCAGCAACGGGCCGATCAGGTAGGCGGTGAAAGTCGGCGTCATGGCCAGCCGCAACGAGCCGCGTGTCAGGTCCTGCACGTCGTGCATCGCCCGTTTGGCCGCCTCCAGGTCCTGCAAGGCCAACCGCGCATAACGCACATACGCCTCGCCGGCATCGGTCAAACGCACGGTGCGCCCGGAACGATCGAACAACGGTGCACCGAGGACATCCTCGAGTTGCTTGATCTGCTGCGACAGCGTTGGCTGCGAGACATGCAATGCCTCGGCCGCCCGAGTGAAGTTGCGATGCTCGGCGACCGCGAGCAAGTAACGGATATGGCGTAACAGCATGCCGGCTCAACTATAGACATGGATTATGGATGGCATCATAAGCGGGTCCGCGACGCTATGGCTGGAAACAGTATCCGTGCGCCTTCCCTTGCGACTTTTTCCGGTAAGCCGAGCCGTATTTAATTTTTAAATACCGCACATGACTTTCTGATTTGCCGACGCCCGCCGCGCACCGCCTAATTCAGACCTTGTCCTTCAAGGTATGGTTATGGAAAACGTTCGCGCCACCTCCCGTCCCGCTGTCTGGCTGATGATCGCCGTGATCCTCGTCGCCCTGAACCTGCGCCCGTCGATGGCTGCCGTCGGCCCGTTGTTATCGGCCATTCGCGGCGATATTGCGTTGAGTTTCAGCCTGGCGTCGCTGCTGACCATGCTGCCGGTGATGGCCATGGGCTTGGCGATGTTCTTCGGCATGAGCGTCAGCCGGCGCCTGGGAGAACATCGAACGGTGGTGCTGTCGCTGCTGATCATTGGCCTGGCCACCGTGTCGCGGCTGTTCCTCGATTCGGCCGCCGAACTGATCCTCAGTGCAGTCCTTGCCGGCATCGGCATTGCGCTGATCCAGGCCTTGATGCCGGCGCTGATCAAATCCCGCTTCAGCGACAACGTCTCGCTGTTCATGGGGCTTTACGTCACTTCGATCATGGGCGGCGCGGCCATCGCGGCATCGTTCGCGCCCTTGGTGATGACACGTACCGGCAGCTGGCGTGTGGGGTTGGCGATCTGGACGGTGTTGGCATTGCTTGCCCTGTTGCTCTGGTACGGCCAACGTCACGCCGTCCCGGCAACGCCTGCCACCGTGCAACGCAAAGAAGCGTTTTTCAGCAATTCGCGTGCCTGGCTGCTGGCGATTTTCTTCGGTTTGGGCACTGCGTCCTACACCTGCGTGCTGGCCTGGCTGGCCCCGTACTACGTCGAGAAAGGCTGGAGCGAGCAGAGCGCCGGCCTGCTGCTAGGCTTTTTGACGGCCATGGAGGTGCTCTCCGGTTTGCTGACACCGGCTATCGCCAACCGCAGCCGCGATAAACGACTGGTCCTGGTGGTGCTGCTGGGATTGATCATGGCCGGCTTCTGCGGACTGATCCTCAGCCCGCAACACCTGAGCCTGCTCTGGCCGTGTTTGCTGGGCCTGGGTATTGGCGGCCTGTTTCCCATGAGCCTGATCGTCTCGCTGGATCACTTGGACAATCCGCAGCGCGCCGGTGGGCTCACGGCGTTCGTGCAAGGGATCGGCTATCTGATCGCCGGCTTGTCGCCGCTGATCGCCGGGATGATCCGCGATCAACTGGGCAGTTTCGAATGGGCCTGGTGGTCACTGACGGCAGTGATGCTGTTGATGGTTCTGATGGTGTTGCGCTTTGACCCACGGCATTACGCCAAACACATTGATTGATCAGGGACACACCGATGAAACAGATCAGTTTCGCCTCCGCCAACGCGGGCATGTTGCTTTGGGCTGCGTTGGTTGCCGCCTCGTTTTTCGCCGCCGCCGAGGTCAGCCAATCCATCGATCCGATCCTGTTGACCGGCCTGCGGCTGCTGTTTTCGGCTTTGGCGTTTCTGCCGATGCTGTTGCTCAACGGCGGCACCGCGATCACCGCCAAAGGCCTTGCCAGTCATGCCTGGCTCGGGCTGTTGCTGGCCGTGTATTTCGGCTCGTTGTTTGAAGCGCTGCGCTACACCTCGGCGGTCAACACCGGGACCCTGTTTACCCTGGTGCCATTGATGACGCTGTGCTTCGAGGCCTTCCTGATACCTGGCAACCGTTCGAAAAGCCGCCTGCTGCCGATGCTGATTGCAGCGGCCGGTGCGCTGCTGCTGATCCTCAAGGGCACAGGCCCCGGCGAAGTCCCTTCGCTCTATGCGGTGTCGGTGTTCGGGGTTGGCTGCCTGGCGATGGCGCTCTATTCACCGTTGAGTCAGCGCTTTAAGGCGAACAGCCTCAAGGGCCGTGGGCCTGTGGTGATGACATTCTGGAACATGCTCTTCGGCTCGCTGTTCCTGTTCGCGTTCAGCCTGGTCAATGGCGGCTGGCGGTCCGGCGCCCTGTTGTCTGCCCACGATCTGTTCTGGCTGGTCTACCTGGCGCTGTTCGCGACCCTGGCAACCTTCTGGTTGCTGCACCGGGCGATCGGAGTGATTGCACCGTCCACGGTGATTTCCTACGTCTACCTCAGCACGTTGTTCATCACCTTGTTCCATTGGTTCTGGCTGGCGCAGCAACCGCTGATGCTGGAAGTCGCAGGTGCCTTGCTGGTGGCCGGCGGGATGCTCGCGCTGGTGATGTCCAGCCGTCGCGCGCTTCCGGTAACCGCGTAAACACGGCGACTGAAGGCTGAAGGTGCTCACCCGCCTTCGGCCCGGATTGCGACAGACGTCGCATTCGCAACAACTTCTGTCCCACACTTGTCCGTGAATGATCCTACGAGCCATTCTCCTAGGACGGTCGTTCCGTTAGCATCACTCGCACACGTTTGCGCACAACTTGCGCAACGAGCGGAGTGAGATAGTACGGATGCTGAACAGTAACTTGCTTAGAAAGCTCGACATGCAGGACCTCATGGTGTTCATCGCCGTGTATGAGCAAAGCAGCGTCACCGGTGTGTCTGAAGCGCTGTTTGTCAGCCAGTCCACGGTGAGTTACTGCCTGAAGAAACTGCGCACCAGTTTCGAGGACGAGTTGTTCATCAATACCCGCACCGGTATGCGTCCGACCTACAAGGCCGGCACCATGTACGCACATGTGCAGAAGATTCTTGAAAGCATCAACCTGTGCCATGCCGGGGTTCAGGCATTCGACCCGACGCAGCAAGCCGTGACCTTCAATATCTGTGCGCCGGAATACTTCGAGCAACTGATCCTGCCGCGGCTATTGAAGAACTTCGATTTCGCCGACCTGCCTGTGATCATCAATGTGCACAAACTCGAAACCGACATCCCCGCCGAAGAACTGCGCGATGGCAGCCTCGACCTGGTGATCGGCTTCGGCCCGAACTTTCATCGCAGCCACACTGACTTCAGATCCCAGGTGTTGCTGGAGGACGATCTGGTGTGCGTTTTCGATAAACGGGCGACGCCGCTGGAGCCTCGCATCAGCCTCAAAGCCTACGTCGAACGCCGACACGTGTTCCCCACGCCGTGGACATCCACCACCAACATGGTCGACGGCTGGCTCGCCCAACAGGCGCACAAACGCCAGATCGTTGCGCGCGCCAACAGCTACAGCGCTGCACTGAAGCTGATCACCGGGACTGACTTCATTCTGACCATGCCCCGGCGCATCCAGCACCTGCTGGCCAAAGACTCGGTCTTCAGCCATTGCGAGGCGCCGAACGGCGTACCAGGGTTCACCCTTGAGATGCAGTGGAGTCAAACCCACGAGCTGGACAGCGCCAACACCTGGCTTCGCGAGCAAGTGGTCAAGGCTTGTACAGAACAGGGGTTTGCCTGAGGGTCAACGCACAGGGTATCAGTGGCTGATGGCCGTCTTGGCGTAGGAATCGCGATCGATATCCAGAATCTCGACGCACAGCTGCACATCAACACTGGCAGGCCATTCGCAGAGATCCTGCACCACCGCCAACAGGCTTTCGGACAATTGCTTCTTGATCGCAGGCGAGCGCCCGCTCAGTAACGCCAGCTTCACATGCACAAAACCACGCTCACCCAGCCCGGTACCGACCCGGAACGCACCGACCTGCACCGCACGGCTCTTGATATCGTACTCTGCGGAAAACTGCCCCGACGCCACCAATGCGTTGTTCAAGCGCAACAACGCCACATCGGCATTGAGGTTCGGCAGGTTGGCGGTGTACTCCATGTGCAGGTGAGGCATTGCAATGCTCCTTGAGGATTGAACGAAGGGGCGTAGGTATACCATAGAGCGCCCCTGCCCTTCCCCGAGAAATGCCGGGCAAGCAAGCCGCCACCGGTTACCGGCCGAGCAACTTGTCGCTCTGTATCCCGGACACACCGCGCTCGCTCATGAAGGCTTCGAGCCGCGCACGCAGCCAGCGTTCGGCGGGGTCGGTATCGACGTGACTCAGCCAGACCATGGACAGGTCCAGGGTCGGCGTCTTGAACGGGAACGGTTCCATGAACAACTGACCTGAGGCGGCCATCGCCGCTGCCGCGTAGTCCGGCAGGCTGGCAATCAGGTCGGTCCCCGCGAGCAGGGCCGGCAAGGCACTGTATTGCGGCACCGAGAGCACCACCTGGCGCTTGCGACCGATCTCGGCCAGCCACTCGTCGGCATAACCGCTGACATTGGCCGTGTGCGAAACCAGCACATGCGGGCGCGAACAGTACTCGTCGAGGGTCAGCGGCGTATCGCAGGCATCGGCGCGCAGTATGCAGGGCAGAATGTGCCGCAACAGTTTGCGCTTGGCATTGGCCGGCAGGCCGCGGGTCTGGCTGATGCCGACCGTGATGTCACCGGACGCGAGCAAGTCCGGGATCCGCCAGTAATCGACATGCTGAACCACGAACACCACTTGCGGCGCTTCCTGGCGCAATGCGCGCAACAGCGGTGGCAGCAGGCCGAACTCGACGTCATCGGACAAACCGATGCGAAAGGTCATGGTGCTGCTGGCAGGATCGAAGTGGTGGGTCAGGCTCAACGCCGAGGACAACGCGTCCAGCGCCGGCGAGAGGTGTTGAATCAGTTCCTCGGCCCGCGCCGTCGGCTCCATGCGATGGCCCACCCGGATAAACAGCGGATCGTTGAACATCGCCCGCAAACGGTTGAGTGCCGAGCTGATGGTCGGTTGCCCGAGAAACAGCTTCTCTGCCACTCGCGTCACATTGCGTTCGAGCATCAGCGTCTCGAATACCACCATCAAATTGATGTCGGCCTTACGCAGTTCATTGCGGTTCATCAGCTGCCCTCAGTCCCCAAGACTGGGAGCAGTGTAGAAAAGCTTGAGAGCTGGCGTCTACGCACTCACGCCACTGAACAACAATATCGAGCAAGCGCAGCACGGAGCCGGCAGGCCGGTTCACTGCACGGTCAACGCTTGTAACCCGATTGCCAACTTGCGCGAATCCTCGCCCATGCCGAGTTCGCCGGGACTGATTGCATTGGCAAAGTGAAACTGGATCCGCAACACACCCTGCTGTGCAACGAGCTTTTTCACCTCGGCTGGCAGAGCGATTTCAATCCTGTTCGCTTCTGGCTTGATCAGGCTGGTATCGAGGAGCCGAACTTCATTGACGCGGACTTCCAACGACTGACGTACGTGTGTCGGGGCCAGTAAGGCATTGGTTTCGAGCAGCAGCGAATGCACGTCAGTCGTCGGTCGCAGAATGATTTCCGCATCGGTGCCTTCTGACCAAGTCCCCCACGGTTCGTTGGCAGACCAGCCTTTTGCCAGATAGGCTGTCGCCGGGCTCCCTTCCGTGAACAGCATCCTTTCGCCCTGCTTGAGCAATGGAATCAAATCCAGTGGATTGACGGCATTTACTGCGGGACAATCGGCACATTGTTTCCAGCCAGGAGCCAGTACGTTCAAACCATCGACTCTGGCCAGAACATCGGTGCTGCTGTCGAGGGAGACTGCCGCTTGGAGCAGTGCCCTCTCGTCCAGTACATACAGGGAATCGGCGTCATACTTCCTGGAGGCGAGAGTCAGGTCCGCCTTGCGTTGTGCCGCCTCTACGGCCACGGTACTCACTCTACCCAGATAGACCGCATCCGTCGCCATACGGTAAGTGCCCGCGTAATCTGCCAACGTCAACCACTTGACCGATAAGTTTTGCGGACGAACCCAGCGCACCTTCTGATAGTGCGACGCCGCACTCGGCCAAAACGAGTCGACCAGCGGGGTCTTCCATTTCGATGCTGGCGAAACCATCAGGAGTTTCCGCGCCCCCATCCAGCCCGCCCGGGTATCCGCCACCTGGATCACCAGAGCAATGGTTAACAGCACCAACGCCGTTCGCGGCGTGTGCCCCCGGACAACCACGTAGATGATGCCGAAGATCGCCACATACATGACTGGCCAGATCATCCGCCCCGAAGCCCGAAAAATACCTGCAGCGGAAATGAAGAACTCGGGCAATGGATAGTCGAACTCAAATGCGCCAATGCCGACTTTATTGGAGACGGCGAACAGTGCGAGCCCCAAAAGAGCAATCAGTAATACCGGCCGCCTGCGCACTGCAACGATAACGTTGCTGTTGCCCTGCAGCGTCACCAGAAAAGCGCAAATGGCCAGAAAAATGCCTCCCAGCCCCAGAAATGCCAAACCTTCGCTATCGCCCAATACGCCTGGCATATCGTTCAGTACGTAGGACCAGTTGCTGGCATCGAAGAACGTCAGCACGTTCGCGCGAAACAACCCAAAACCGAGTGAGCCTACGCCACTGCCTCCGACACTGAAATAGCCGGCCTGCCAGCAGCACAGACTGACCAGAAGAAACAAGCTGACCAGCTCGATCAACGCCTTGGGCAGCGTCAGGTGACGTTGTAAGGTTTTAGCCAGCAGATCGGCAATCCAGATCAGCGCGACCATTGCCAATAGATAAGCATGCACCAGCGCCGTTGCCGCCAACAGCGCACCCCAGGCCAGACGGCGCTTGTCGTTTTGAGGACGCAAGGCCAGGTACAAGGCCGCCAGAATCAGAAAATGGCCTGCCAGAGACAGATGCACACCCAATCGCGCAATCATTGCGGGGGTGAAAAGAAATAGCCCCGCCCCCAGTAAGCGTAATGTCACATTGGCGGTGGCCAGCCCCATCAGCTTCCAGGCAAACCAGCTTTGGAGAATGAAACACGTCAGGAACCAGAGACCGAAATACTGGAAAGGCTCGGGAAGCAACGCAGCAAAGGGTTTGAAGATCAACGCAAACAGCGGATTTGAATCCGAGAATATGATGCTGTTACCCAGCTCCAGCCCATAGGACGGATTGAGGCCCAGTGGAAACGACCAGGGAGAGGACCTGAAAAAAACCCAACCAAGGTAATGGGTTGCCGGGTCCCCATTATCCAGCCAGGCGATGTTCATCGGGTTCAATGCCCGAGGGCCGACCACGATAAAAAACGCCAAAATTCCCATGAGGACAGGCAATATCGAGATCGTCAGGTGTTTTGGGGAAAGCTTCATCGATACGTCCAAAAATTATGCAGCACAAACGTAAAGGCCGGAATGGTCAGCGCCACTGCCCCTATCCCCAGCAAGTAATGAAGCCCGGCCATTTGCGCAGCCCAGGCCACCAGCATCGCCAGTAGTAAACCGGCGCCCGAAACCATCATGAAGCGCACCAGCGTCCGGCCATGCAATCGGCTGGAAAAACTCCAGCTCGTGTTGATCACATAAGAAACCAGGGTCGCCACAGAAAACGCTACACCATTGGCCACGGGTGGCAGCGCCAGCACGTAGTTGATGAACAGCACGGCCATCACCGCATGCAGGGCTGTGACGAATAACCCGGTCACGGCAAAACGCAGGCCACGCTTGATCAGGGCTGATTTTTCGGCTGAGGTCACGGTTTCTGCGCCAGCACGAACACCGTCAGACCGGCCAGGCGGTTCGCGCCCATCAACGGAAGCTCGAAACTGCACAAGGTCTTCAGCAGCGTATTGACCAACGGATGATGCTGCTTGAGTTGCGAGCGTGGCGACGACGGTTGTGCGCCTTGGGGCAGCAACCGCAGGGTAGCTGCAATCGGGAATACCGCGCCGAAATAGTAAGCGCCCTTTTTCACTGTCAAACCGGCTTCCCTGGCCACCCTCTCCAGTTGCGGCAAGGTATAGCGACGTTTGTGTTCAAGAAAGTCATCGTGCCCGCTCCAGAGAAACTGGAATGCCGGCACCGTCATCAGGAAACGACTGCCGGACGGGACTTTTTCGATGTACGCCTTGAGCAACCCGACATCGTCATCGACATGTTCCAGCACATCCATCAGCAGCACCAGATCAGCATCAATCGAATCGATCGAGCGGCGGTAGTGCACCGGTTTACCGGCAGTGGTGGTGTCCGAGTCCGCGTCGTAACTGATGTCCACGCACCAGGCCTCGGAGGCTGTCGTACGGGTCAACAGATGATGGGAAAAAAAACCTGACCCCGCACCTACGTCGAGAATTTTTTCGACATGGGTATCGCCCAACAAACGCGTTGTCGCCGCCGCTTTTGAACAGTAATACCAATGCTGATCGATGCTTGAACCGAGGATGTCGGTTTCCTTGAGATCCATGGTCAGTCCTTGGCGTTATGGACGCGACGCACCAGAAAAACCGGGCGGCGTTTTGATTCGATGTACGTTCTGCCCAAGTACTCACCCAACACCCCGATACCGATCAATTGCAAGCCACCCAGAAAAGTCACGGCAACCATCAGCGAGGCGTAGCCTGGAACATCGATCCCGGTCAACAACGTCCGCAACACAATGAAAGTGGCGAATGCAAAAGAAACCACGGACACCAACAGCCCCAGATACGTCCAGACCTTGAGCGGATCGGTGCTGAAACTGGTGATGCCTTCCAGCGCGAAGTTCCACAAGCGCCAGCCATTGAATTTGCTTTCCCCCGCCACCCGCTCCGGACGCTCGTAATCGACATGGATGGTCCGAAATCCGACCCAGGCGAACAATCCCTTCATGAAGCGTCGGGACTCGGGCAAGGTCTGCAAGGCATCGACTACGCAGCGGTCCATGAGCCGAAAATCACCGACATTTTTCGGTAACGGCTGGTCAGAGATTTTGTTGTGCAGGCGATAAAACCAGTTGGCCGAAGTTTGCTTGGCCCAGGAGTCGTTGTGACGACTCACTCGATGGCCCAGCACCACTTCATAGCCTTCGCGCCAGCAGGCGATCATCTGGAGGATGACTTCGGGCGGATCCTGAAGATCGACATCGATGGGCACAACCACCTGGCCTGTGGCAGTCTGCAAGCCCGCTGTCAAAGCCGCTTCCTTGCCGAAGTTGCGGCTCAGATCGACGATTCGCACACGGGGGTCAGTCTTCTGGCGCTCCAGAAGCAGCTCCAGCGTCGTGTCGGTACTGCCGTCATTGACGAACACCATCTCCAGACCGACCAGCGCCTCATCCTTGAAGACGTCAGTGATCCGCGCCATGAACAAATCGATGGTGGCAGCTTCATTAAAGACCGGAATGACGAGCGATAGCGCCACATGCTCGCCCCAATGCGTTCCATGCTGATGAGTCACTGATTGCTCTTTTTATAGTGATTTTTCTGCTATCCGAGGTCGCCGACTAATTTCCAGCGCCAAGAGCTGCGTGACATTAAGCAGGAGCGTGGGAGGTGATGCAAGGGCGAAATTGCGGCGATTTTGGCCATTCATTTACCCCCTTTCGCCACCTGGTGGATGACCTGATTCAGCAGACGCCGAAGCCGCGAAGCTGCTCGATGTGCCTGAGCAGCTTCGTTTCCACACACCAGCAGGTACAGCCTAGATTTCCTTCACCAATGTTTCGTTGTGGACGCTTTTGATCAACCCGATCACGTGCAGGCAATCCGCCTTGTTGACGTACGACTCGCCGCTGGCAACCGTCTCATGATTGGCCGCCCTTAAACGCCAGCGCCATTGGCCCTTCCCGGTAAGCGGGGTGCCTCGCGACTGCCTGTAGATCTCAAAGTACATGGTTCGCTCCTTGCGACTGCTGATAACGACAGACTCCTGGTCTGTGCAGGCAGAGTAGACGAGTGATTCAAGATTTAACGGCGATCAAAAGTAAGCAGACATTACCCGAAAAACCCTCCACCCCGACGAAAGCCAACAGACACGGAGGCCAGTTAAAAGACTGACAGAACACCGTCATTTTTCAGGAAATCGTACTTATTTTTCATACAACGCCTGGGCCGCATTCATCCCGTTCCGCTCAAAAAAGCACGGAACAAACAGGATCGTTCCGTCTTTGCACCGCCCCATACCTGTCTGCTGCGACCGCTATCCGCCCGATGATGAACACCATGGGTGGATATACCTCAAAAAAGTCGCTTTTTTGTTCATCACCCGCCAAGGGATAGTCCTGCCATCTCATCGATTTCAGGAAATACCCCATGCCGTCTCTAAAAGTTGAATATTTTCATGATGTTGTGTGTGGCTGGTGCTTTGTACTGAGCCCGCGTTTGAAAGCCTTGAGCGAAGAGTTCGATCTGGATATCCAGCACCGCAGTTTCGTCCTGCAATCGAACAACGCACAGATGATCCAGCGTTTCAGTTCGATGCCCAAGGCCAAGGAAGAGATCCTCCAGCACTGGGAACAGTGCGCCAAGGCCGAAGAGGTCAAGCGCATCAATATCGAAGGCATGCGCCAACAGGATTTTGAATACCCCTCGGGCCTGCTGGCCGCCAAGGCCTGTCAGACTGCCCAGTCCCTGGCCGGTCCCGAGGCCCACGAGCTGATGTTTGACCGCCTGCAACACGCCCATCTGGTAGAGAGCCGCAACATCGGCAGCCTGCAGACCATCCTCGAAGTGGCCGAGGTACAAGGCTTCAGCGCGGAACACTTCTCCCAGTACCTGGAGCAGCACGCGCTGAGCGATCTGGAAAACGACCTCGCCCGAGGCCGTGCCCTGCACATCAGCTCGGTGCCGAGCCTGGTGGTCGAGGGGCGGTGGGTGATTCCGGGGGCGCTGTCGCTGGAAATGCTGCGCGGCACCCTCAATCAAATCCTCAAGAGCACTGTCAACAGCCTGCCGACCGCCGAAGATAATTGACCAGCCCGCCCGTCTCGGTCGACCACATCAGAGCGCCAGGGCCAGAGTATCGGCCTTGGCGCTATTAATGTTCCGGCACTGCTCGCGAATGATGTCGGTCATCAGCCGGACTTCCGGGTTGAACCTGTACTCTTCCAGGAACCCCATATACATCGGCACGTTGCATTCGCGTTGATGACACAGTGGCACCAGGCGTAACTGACCGCTCGCCAGCTTGTCGCTGACCATGTGTTCAGGCAGCCAGGCAAAACCCAGACCGCGTTCGACAAACGTCAGCGCGGTGCTCAGGTTGCTTACGGTCCAGCACTGGGACGCGCCGGACCAACTGCTGTTCTGGGAGTTGCGGATGCCCGAATCGCTAACCACGATTTGCCGGTAGTCTTTCATGTCAGCCAGGTTCAGCTCGCCATTGAAATGGGCCAGAGAGTGATCAGACGCCACGACACACAGCAGCGAAACGTTGAGCAGGAACTCCTGCATATAGCCCTCCGGCAGACTACTGGCGATGCCCAACTCGACCTTGCCGTTTTCCAGCAATTCGTATGCGCCGGACACGGCCGTTTCGTGAAGCCGGACACGGTACCCCTGCAAGACCGAAGAAAAGCGTGACAGCGCTTGCTCCAGCACGTTGGCGGGAAACAGCATGTCGACCGCCAGCGAGTGTTCGATACACACCCCCGGCGGGTACCGAATGGCCAGTCGCTCAAGCTTTTTCGCCGAGCCCAGCAGATGCTTGGCCTGAGGCAACAGGGCCTGGCCCAGAGGTGTCAATACGGCCTTGCGCCCCTCGATCAGGAACAGTTCCTGACCCAGCAGGGTTTCCATGCGGTTGACCGAATGGCTGACGGCCGACTGTGACTTGAACATATACTCGCCGGCCTGCTGGAAACCTCCACACTCGACTGTGGAAACAAAAGCCTGCCACTGGTCGAGACTGATCCTGGAAAACATTCGAACCTCCATGTCCATATCGGGTAAAAACCACCGTTACTGCGGCTCGGCGTTTTACCACAAAAAAACCTCTTGCCCTACGCCATCGATACCTTGATCGCCCTCATGCCTCACATGAAGATTCTGAATGAATTACGACTAATTAATTCATTTAAAGCAATCAAGCCGCTCATGATAAAACGCCACGCCTAGCAGGATGCTATCTCATTAATCCATCGGAAGGATTCGCTACTCGCTGACACGCCAAAACCACGCCCGTATCTTCCGTTCAGAAAAACCGCACATACCCYTGTGGCCTTTTCTGCGGACGCGTGCGGCAGCCTGAAAACTCGTCACAACCAAATAAAAACACTATAAAAATCAATCCAATAACTTGATTAAGCCACGCTATTACATAGGGCATGGATAAGCCTCCTGTTGCCGTAACAACAAGAGGCTTTAGTACCTTTGTACCAAAACAACCCGTCTATCGACTCACGCAGAAAAGAAAGGAAAACTTGCATGCGTACTCAAGTAGCCAAACGCAACACCCTACTCTGGAAGTCCGCCGTTGACTTTGTAAAACGGCGGTATATGAAAGCCTTTAATGCCTTCATCGAGCCATCTCCCGAGTACTTTTTAATCGTATTCGATAACAATGACTCCATTCAGTCGTGTGCCGGTTTCAGTTTCGCCAAGTCAGGCCCTCTATTGTCCGAATGTTATCTGGACTCACCGTCCGAGGAGACGCTGTCGAGAATCACCAACACCCGGATCGAACGCGACTGCATCGTCGAAATCGGTAATACCGCGTCGATCAATTCGGCTGCCGGCCAGACCCTGTTCAACATGCTCTCAATGGTGACCTGGTGCATGGGCGCACGCTACGTGCTGTGCACCTGCACACCCCAATTGATCAAATCGATGGGTTACTGCAACGTCAAGGTCCACAAGATCTGCGATGCCGACCCGCAACGCATGACCCCCCAAGCGGAAGTCGAATGGGGCTCCTACTACGAGCAGACGCCCATCACCGGCTACATCAAGCTGGGTGAGATGAAGCATCACTATCACGAGACCGTCCTCAAGACCGTTTTCCGTCTCGACGTGCAGAGCGAGCAAGCAGCATGACGCATTTCGTCGAAGACTTGCTGGCCCAGGCCCAACGCACACCGGATGCCGTCTGCGTCGTCGATATTCCTGCGGCGGACGGCACGGGCGGGCGCCGCCTGACCTACACCCAGGTGCTGGAGCATGCCCGGCAGCTTGGGCAACACATGAACTGTCAGTTCACCGACGAAAAGCGCACCATCGGCATCGTCATGCGCAACAGCAGCGACTGGGTCATCGCCGACTTCGCCTGCCTGCTCTTCGGCTTCACCTCCTTGCCGCTGCCGTTGGGCTTCAGCAAGTACCAGGCCGAACACCTGGCCTTCGAATGCTCGGGCTTCCTGGTCGATGACAAAGGCCGGGAGACGCTGGAAAAACGCTGGGAAATCGACCTGAACGCCAGCCGCCTGATCCATGTGCCCAGCGCACTCGAGACCCCGGCTCCGGTGCCGACGGGCCCAAGCTTCATCGACAGCGCCGATGCCGAATGGACCTGCAAAGTCATCCACACCTCCGGCACCACCAGCAAGCCCAAAGGCGTGAAGCAAAGTCTCGGCGGACTGAGCGCCGTGCTGCAATCGCTGCTCGGCGTAGTCCCGGCCACCTATCAAAAACGCTACCTGTCAGTGGTGCCGCTGAGCCTGTTGATCGAGCAGATCACGGCGGTCTACCTGCCGCTGCTGTCCGGCGGCACGGTGTACTTCCTCGACGAGCAAACGCCGCTGATCGGCGAGGCGGGCTACAACACCTCGGCGATTCTGGCGCAACTGCTCAGAACCCGGGCAAGCGCGGTGACCGTACCGCCGATCATGCTCGACGTGCTCCTTGAAGTGGCCGAGCAGAACACTGACACGGAGCTGCTGTCGTTGCTGCGCAACGAGTTGTACATCACCGCCGGTGGCGCTCCGATCAGCAGCGAAAAACTGCAGCGTCTGAGCGCGCAGGGTATTCAGGTTCATCAAGGTTACGGATTGAGCGAAAACGGTTCGGTGGTGAGCGTCAACACCCCGGCCAACAGCAAGCTGGGCAGCGTTGGCAAACCCCTGCCGCACGTCCAGGTCCGGGTGACGGATCAGCAACGGGTAGAAATCAAAAGCAGCTCGATGTTCCAGGGCTACTCGTGGGTCGATCCGAGCGCCTGCTCCTTCACCGAGGATGGCTGGCTGCGCACCGGTGATATCGGCGAGTTCGATGACGAGGGTTTCCTGTTCATCACCGGACGCGAGAAAAACATCATCTGCCTGCCCAACGGCCGCAACGTTTCTCCGGAACAAATCGAGCTGGAGTTCAAAGAGCAAACCGGCGTGAACGATGCGCTGATGTTCATGACCACGGACGGTCAACTGGCGATCGTGCTCAGCGTCGGACCGCAATTCGATCACCAGCACACCCGGGACTGGGCGCAACAGCGCTTCTCGGAAGTCGAACTGCCGCAGGCCATCTGGCCACTGGCGCCGGACGCCCCGCAGCTGCAAAGCCTCTATGCCCTCAATGGCCCGGCCCGTAGAGCGCACGCCACCGACCTGCATCGTCAGACATGTACTCACTAAAGGACTAGCGACATGACTCAATCCATTTATCAGGCAAGTGTCATCACCGATCGCGCGTATGCCTTGAACGCCGACACTGCGGCGGTTTTCGAAGAGCTTTCGAACGCCGGTGTGATTATCTTCCGCAACTGCATCAAGTCGCTGGACGAGTTCGGTGCCTTCGTGAAAAAACACAGCTCGCGCCTGAGCCTGGACCCAGGCCGGGTGATCGCCAAAGGCGTCGCACAACTGGTGGACGCCGGCACCGATGCGGTAGGCCTGCACTGCGAAAACGGCAACGCGCCGATCTGGCCGGACCTGACGTGGTTCTTCTGCGAGATCGCCCCTACCAAGGGTTCGCAAACCACTTTGTGCGATGGGGTGAAGGTCTACCAGGAACTCAGCGAAGAAGCCCGTCAGCGCTTCGAGAGCAGTCGCATCCGCTACCGCCGCACGGTGACGGGCGAAAAGTGGCGCAAGATCGTCAGCTACTACAAACCGGAGATCCAGCAGCTGGAAGACGCCAGTTTCGAACACCTGAACGAGATCATCGGCCAGGACCCCAACACCCGGATGGAGTACAATCCGGACACCGATTGCGTGGCCTATGCCTACAGTGTCCCGGCGTGCCAGACCTCCAGTTTCTGTGAGCACCCGGCCTTCGCCAACAGCATTCTCGGGCCGTCCTTCAACTACGAAAAACCGGTGATCGACTTCGAGAACGGCGAAGAGATCCCCGCCGATCTGCTGGCGGAAATCACCGAGGTCACCGAACGCAACACGCACACCGTAGGCTGGCAGGACCTGGACCTGGTGATGATCGACAACCGCCGGGTGATGCACGGCCGGCAAGCGATCATCGACGACCAGCGTCGCATCTTCAATGCACTGAGCTATCGATAATGGCCGCCGTGACGATTCACCCAGGGCAGACCTGGGCCGTCGAAGGCCAGTACGAAAGTTTCATCGACAACCGCGGCCATCAACTGATTGACCTCAGTGGCGGGTTCGGCCTGCAAGTACCTGAGGTGGTGCAGGCCGTGAGTCGGCAGGTCGATAAAATCGGCCTGTCCAACCGTGTCCTGCTGTCCGCGCCGTTGATCGAGTTGTGCAAGCAACTCAGCGAGTTCATGCCCGAAGGATTGGAGAACTCGTATGTCTGCAACTCTGGCGACGAGGCGTTTGAAGGTGCGCTGAAACTCGCGCGTTCGCTCAACCCCCATCGGCGCACGGTGATCGCAGTGGGGGGCGTGGCGTACGGTTCGCTGTCTTACGGGCGCTACCTGAGCGCCCCAGGGCTTTATCCGGAGTCCGGGGAGTTTCTGGGGATCAAGGTGGTGCACGTCGACTCGGTGCACGACCTGCCGGACATGGCGATCTGGCAGGACTGTTTTGCCCTGTGCTACGGCCCGTTGCGCACGGCCGCCAACGGGCTGCTGGAAGCGGTCGACCCGATGCTGATCGCCAGCCTGGAACGGATCGCCAACAGCCAGCGAATTGTGACCCTGTTCAATGACGTCGACACCTGCCTGGGCAGCGTCGGGCATCTGCTGTCGCAGAACCTGTCCGGTGCGCGCCCGGACATCGTCGTCCTGGGCAAAAGCCTGGGCGGCGGCTGCATCCCCATCGGTACCTACACCTGCAGTCATGCGCTGGCCTACAAGGCCTACGGCAAAGCCTCGCCGGCCAAACACGGGAGCACCACCGCCGGAAACCCGCCATCGTGCATCGCGGCCCGGACCGCCCTGCGCTATGCGCAAGAACAGCGGCTGGACCAGCGCAGTCTCGACAACGGCAAGGCGCTGGCCAACGAACTGGCCGACCTCAACGCAAAGGCCATCGGTGGCATCGTCAAGGTTCCGCTGGCCAGCACCGAGCAAGCCGTCGAGGCGCAACGGGCGCTGTACGCCGCCGGTGTGCACATTCGCCGGCCAAGCGGGCGCGAACTGCTCTTGCGTTGCCCATTGGTCGCGCGCACGGAGCGCGTGGTCGACGCCGCACACCTGATAAAAAGGACCTTGCAATATGCTGCTTAACCGCCTGGTGGATGACTGCTACAAACACTGGACGCCCTCGGCGGCCAAGCTTTATCGCATTGCCAATACCGGCATCGAACGCTCTGCCGAAGGGGCGATCGTCACCGACCATCGCGGCACGCACTTCATCGATTGTGCGTGCAGCTATGGAATATTCCTGGTCGGTCACCAGAACCCTCAGGTCAAGTACGCCAGCCAGCGTCAACTGAACCGGATGGCCTGGCAGCCCGAGGGGCTGACCCACAATTCGCAGCACCAGTTGAGCGAGACCCTCAAGCGTCTGGCGCCGGGCGAGTGGGGCGATGTGCGCTACACCATGACCGGTGCCGAAGCCATCGAGCAAACCTTGCGCTATGCGCTCAAACGGCAGTTGCCGCGCAAACGGATCGTGGTCATGCGCAATGCCTACCATGGCAAGACCCTGACCACCATGGCGATCCTCGGCCAGCAGTACCAGAGCAACCAGCATGGCCTGAACCGCGTGATGGTCGACTTCATTCCCTACGGCGACTTCGCCGCCCTGGAACACGCCATCACCGACCAGGTGGCGGCGGTCTACATCGAGCCGATCCTCGGCGGCGCCCACCTGACGTTGCCCGAAGCCGGCTACAACGCGCGGATCCGCGAGTTGTGCAGCGCCCACGGTTGCCTGATGATCGCCGATGAAATCCAGACGGCATTCGGTCGCTGCGGTAAATGGTTCGCCGTCGATTACGACAACGTGGTGCCTGACATCATGGTGCTGTCCAAGGGCTTGACCGGCGGCTACGCAGCCATCGCGGCGGTGATGTACAGCCGCGCCTTGATCGACCGGCAGCCACTCGACCCTCTTGAAGATCAGGTCTGCGGCCAGGGCGGTTTGCCCTATGCCTGCGAAACGGCCCTGGCCGCGATTCGTGCGATTGAAGAAGGCCAACTGATCGAAAAATCCCAGGCCGCCAGCACACAGTTGTGCCAGGGATTGCAGCTACTGGCCGAAGCCTACCCGCAGATCATCAGCGATGCTCCAGCGATTGGCCTGATGACCGGTTTACGCCTCAAGGGCGCGGTCTGGGAAAACCTGATCAGCATGGAACTGAGCAAACGCGGGGTTCACTCAGGGCACTCGTTGAACGAAAAAGCCTCGGCGCCGGTGTTGCGTTTCTATCCACCGCTGACCATCAGCACCGCGCAAATCAGCCAGGTCCTCAAGGCCCTGGAAGAATCCCTCGAGGCCGTTGCCAACAAGCCGCGCTGGATGCTCAAACTGATGACGCCGATCATCCGCAATCTCTACCGCATCCCCTACGCCATGACCCCACGGAGCGCAGACTAACAATTCGCGTGGACGATCTTTCCCTGCTAGTTCGGCAAGCGCCTGGAGACCGCCCTGCCAAAATGGCAGGCAGTGATTCCCGCTCAGTAACCCTCCCCCACTGACATCGTTGCCGGGGCCTTCCCCGGCAGCGCGATCAGCTGGCCCTGGTGTGCCGCAAATGAGTATCTCGAGGGCACTTCAGACCGGAGTAATGCGGTAAGCACAACGGCGGGCATTCATCAGAATGTGCTCCACGCGTTCAACCCTGGCTTGCAGAACCTGCTCGAACACATCCAGTTCGGCACGGCAGAAACCCTGACACGCGGTCGCCGCCGCGCAGATCGGGCAATGGTTTTCGATCAGCACAAAGGCCCCGTCCGGTTGCTCACTCCACTCGGCCATGTAGCCCTCGCTGGCACGCAGGGCCGCAAGGCGCTTGACCCGTTCCTGAAGGGTCTCGGCACTGGCCAGTTCTTGCAGGTACAAGGTGCGACTCTGCTGCTCGCGAACGTCGATCAGACGATCGATGGCCTCGGGCCCGAAGGTCTCGCGCACGGTCTGCAAGAGCTGCACGGTCAGCTCCGAATGAGTATCGGGAAACCGCGCATGACCGGCCGCCGTCAGGTGCCAGACCTGCGACGGGCGCCCCACGCCTCGGGCCTCTGACCGGGCCTCCACCAAGCCGCTGGCAGTCAGCTTGACGAACTGCTGGCGCGCCGCCTCCCCCGTGGTGCCCAGCGCGCGCCCGGCATCGGCCGCCAGTTGCGGGCCGCGAGTCTTGAGCATGTGAAGCAGTCGGTCGGCAGGCGACAGCGATGCTTCACCCTGGTTTTCCAAGTATTTTTTTGACAAACAGCGGACCCCGCAGCTTAAATATTTAAAGAATTTACTTGGTAAATCTAACCCAAGCCTTGAAAACAGGCAATTAACTCTCGCTATCCGCCGGGTCGCGAGCCTCAGCAGGAGGTTGTATGTCTACGGAAGAAAGCAGCTGGAGCGATTTACTCTCCGGAAAAAACGCCGCGCGATCCATCGCACTGTCAGGAGGCGTTACGCTGCACGCGATCAATATCTACATCGCTACGACTATCCTGCCCTCCGTGGTCAAGGAAATCGGCGGGCTCGACCTGTACGCCTGGAACACCACACTGTTCGTCGTCGCATCGATCCTCGGCTCCGCGCTCACGGCCAAAATCCTGCAACGTACAGGGCCACGCGTTTCCTATGCGATAGCCTCGTTATTGTTCCTCGCCGGCAGCCTCATCTGTGCCCTGGCACCGAGCATGCCGGTGATGCTGGTCGGTCGCGCGGTTCAAGGCCTGGGCGGCGGCTTGATGTTCGCCCTGTGCTACTCGATGATTCAACTGGTGTTCGAAGAACGCCTTTGGCCTCGGGCCATGGCCCTGGTCTCGGGCATGTGGGGGATCGCCACCCTGATCGGCCCGGCCATCGGCGGCATTTTTGCGGAAATGGATGCCTGGCGTTTAGCCTTTGGCACCCTGGTCCCGGTGACATTGGCGTACATCCTGCTCACCAGCAGCGTATTGCCCAAACGTGACATGAATCAACCGCCCGTGGGCCGCTTGCCCTTGTTGCAACTGTTCCTGCTGGCTGCGGCGGTGCTCTCGGTATGCATCGGCAGCGCTTCGTCGCTTCCGACCTGGAATCTGCTCGGCATCGGTCTCTGCCTGCTGCTGGTGTTTTTCCTGATTCGTCATGAATCCAGCACCCTGACCCGCCTGCTGCCCAAGGATGCCTTGCGGCTCAACACCCCACTCTTTGCGCTGTACGCGACCATGGGGCTGTTGGTGGTCGGCATGACCAGCGAAATCTTCGTGCCGTACTTCCTGCAAACCCTGCACGGGCAGACACCGCTGATTTCCGGCTACCTGGCGGCCCTCATGGCGGCTGGCTGGACGTTGTCTGAAGTGATGAGCTCCGGCTGGCGCGAGCGTGGCGTACGTCGCGCAATCATCAGCGGCCCGGTGTTCGTGCTGGTCGGGCTGATCATCCTGGCCGTCGCCATACCGTTCGACAGTGGTGGAGACTGGGCGCTGCTCACTCTGATCTGCATTGCCCTGACCCTGGTGGGATTCGGCATCGGCATCGGTTGGCCACACCTGCTGACCCGGGTCCTGCAAGTGGCCTCGGCCGAAGACCAGGACTCGGCGGCATCCTCCATCACCACCGTACAACTGTTCGCCACCGCACTCGGCGCGGCACTGGCCGGCATGATCGCCAACATGGCGGGACTCAATGACCCGAACAATGTCGAAGGCACCGCAAACGCTGCGCGCTGGCTGTTTGCGCTGTTTACCATTGCGCCGATTCTGGCGCTGGTGACTGCCGTTCGTTCGGCGCGGATTCGGCCGGGCCTTGCGATGGCCTAAGCCGTTCCAACGACAATAAAAAACCCCGGCATTGGCCGGGGTTCTCTTTTTGTATTCAGAAAGCAAAAAGCCCCCGTAACTTTTCAGCTACGGGGGCTTTTTCCATGTCTGGCGCGGAGCTAGGGATCCGCCCCCAAAATAACGGGGGCAAACGCTTTCTTACTGGGCCAGCGACACCTGGCCAGCGCCAAGCTTCAGCCCAGCCAGGCGCTTGAGCAGTTCATTGATGTTCTCCCGCGCCGAGCCTTCGTTCGCCAGTCGCAGGCGTTTCACACCGAAGAAGGAATCACCGACACCGGCGGTGAAGGGAGCCTTGACCTTGTCGGTCCAGATCACCCGGCCCGTGGCGTTCTCTACCAGGCTGTATTCAACCATCGAAGTAACGGTGAAGTTCAGACCGATCAGCGGCTGGTCGAGACTGACCAGATTGGCGCGCAGGGCGTAGTTTGCCTTGCTGTTCTTACCCAATAGGCCAGCGTTGCTCAACGATTGCTCGAGTGCCGAACGGAAGTCCGCGCTTTCAATCTGCGAAGTCCACAACGGGTTGGTCGTGCTGCCGCCACCGACACTGTCGACTTTCATGTTGTCGCGAAGCGCAACGTCATAGGTTTGTGCTTGCGCGGGATTGACCTGCATATTCTCAATCTTGGCAGATGAAGCACAGCCAGTGAGAACGAGGGCAAACAGGGAGATAGAAAGCAAACGGAGCATGGTCGATCCTTGATGGCCAAATGAGGGAGTAACGGTAAACGTCGCATCAGGGTCTGCGAATGAAGACCGGAGTGTCGGCGGCTATCCCTGAAAACGCGAGTGAGCATAATGGAGCCCAGGCGATGGCTCAAGGCCATCATTACAAAAAAATGGACCCTAAGTCGCCTTCAGCGCGCGGCTTATGGTCCTCTCACCGCCTGAGCCTGATGCGAGAAATGCCGCCTGCCCGGCCAGCAGCTGCCCGAGCTTGCGGCCACTGAAGCGGATCTGCGACAGGCTCAGGGCCGTGAACCCGATCATCACCGCCGCCGGCCGTCGCACCTCCTGACAGAACTCGCTGACCGGTTGCAAGGCCAGTCCGATGGCGCTGGCACGGCGACAGAAGTCGGATTCGTCACTGCCCGCAGGCAACTCCAGGACAAAGTGCAGACCGGCATGTTGCCCGGAAACCGAATAACTTCCCGGCGCCTGTTCCGCCAGACAGGCCAGCAGCGCGTCACGGCGTTCCTGATAGGCCTGGCGCGCCGAACGCAGGTAACGCACGAATGCCCCGCTCTTCATGTATTCCGCAAGTGCGGCCTGCTCGGTGACCCCAACGGAGCGGCCCGTAGTCTGCAGGGTCGCCAGCAGGCGATTGCGCAACGCCCCGGGAACCAGCATGAAACCGACGCGCAGCCCGGCGAACAGGGTCTTGTTGAAGCTGCCGCAGTAGATCACTCGATCATTGCGATCCAGGGCCTTGAGGGCCGCCAGTGGCGCACTGTTGTAATTGAATTCGCTGTCGTAGTCGTCCTCCACCACCCAGGCATCGGTTCGACTGGCCCAGTCCAGCAGGGCCAGGCGCCGCGACACCGAAAGGGTCACCCCCAGCGGCGACTGGTGCGCGGGCGTGACATAGAGCAGCCGGGCATCGCCGTGCTGGCGCAGCGCCCCATCGTCGATACCGTCTTCGAGGACCGGGATATACACCAGCCGTGCTCCGGCCATGGAGAAGATCCTTTTCGCCGACAGGTAACCCGGATCTTCGACACACACCTTGTCACCCTGCGTCACCACGCTGCGGGCCACCAGGTCCAGGGAGTGGCGAATGCCCGTGGTCACGATCAGGTCGTCCGGCTTGCAGCGGATGCCACGGTACTTGGCCAGGTAATCGGCAATCTGTTCGCGCAGGGTCAGCATGCCGCCGGGGTCTGGCGAACAGAGCAACTGCGCCGAGGCTTCGGCCATGGCCTTGGCCACGGCCCGCGACCACACGCGAATGGGGAACAGCGCCGGGTCCGCCAGGCGCGCCACGAAGGGCAGCCCTACCCTGACCGCGGTTTCCAGCGCCGGCGGCGGTGCTGCTGGCGTCTGCTGCTCCCGTGCCTGGAGGGCCGCCCGGGCTTGCGGCGCCCGAATAAAAAGATCGGGCACCACCGCACTGACACGAGTCCCCGAACCCGACACCCGGGTCACGTAACCTTCGCTGCGCAAGCGGTCGAAGACCATTTCCACCGTTCCCCGGGACAGCGACCAGCGCTGCGCCAGGGTTCGCGTAGAAGGCAACTGGCTACCGGCGGGCAGGAGCTTTTCCAGAATCGCGCCGCGCAACGCCTCATAGGCGCTTTCCTGTTTGGTCAACACCCGGCTGCCATCGCTCAGGCTGCCGGGCTGGGGCAGATCAAGGGGAACGGAAACCTTTCCTCGGCTCATAGTGGTCCAGTCGAAATACTAATTAACGGCTCTCAGAATTAAACCACAAAGCGCCTAACGTCGCGGCCCTGTAATGGATACCCGAGAGCGACATGGCTTCTACAACACAACACCCCGAATTCACCCTCGCGATCATTGGCGGCGGTGGCGCCTGCGTAGCGTTCCTGCATCATTTCGTCGCCTCGATCAGCGCCGAACAGGCCCGGGGGATGCGCATACAGGTCTTCGAACCACGCAACAGCATCGGCCCGGGCCTGGCTTACCACCCGGACGTCGACTCGCTGCTGCTCAACCGCGTGGCGGAAACCATGTCAGTGTGCGCCCGGGATTTTTCCACCTTCAGCGCCTGGTTGCGCTGGAAGGCGCACCACGCTGAAGAACTCAAGGCCGTTTCCAATACCGACCTGGCGGAAGCCTTCGTGCCGCGCGCAATATTCGGGCGTTTTCTCAGCGATTTCTTCGCCGAGACCTGCGCCATTGCCCGTCGCAAGCACCTGCAGATCGAGGTGGTGCAAGCCCGGGTCACGGCGATCGACAAGGACAGCCGCTACCGCCTGAGCACCGCGGGCTCAACCCATTTCGCCGACCGTGTGGTGCTCGCCGTGGGCAATACCGGTCCACGGGATCATTATGGACTGGACGATCATTACCGCTTTATCCGCAGCCCCTACCCCATCAGCGAGCAGATCGCCCCGACCCTGATCGGCCAGCGTATCTGCGTGATCGGCAGCGGCCTGACTGCGGTGGACGTGGTACTCAGTCTCCAGGCGCTGGAGTTCACCGGCCAGATCGACATGATTTCGCGCAGCGGTCGCCTGCCCTTCGTCCGAGGCTTGCCCGGACCGCGCCATCCGCTGCAGTTCCTCACCCACGCGGCCCTGGAGCAACTGACTCAAGGCGGTGCCCGACACCTGGCCCTGCGCAGTCTGTTGCGCCTGCTGCGGGCCGAGCTGCGGGCGATTCACTGCGACTGGCGAACGCTTTTCCGCTCCGACAGCGACCCGTTGCAACACCTGCACGACGAAGTCGCAGCCGCGACCCAACGCAGGGACTGGCAGTTGGTCCTCGCCGCCACCAATGAAGTGATCGAGTACGCCTGGAACGCCCTGGACAGCGCCGACCAACAGACCATCACCGAGCATTTCGCCAAGGACTGGCTGGCCCGTCGTGCGCCCATGCCGCTGGCCAACGCCCTGAAACTCAAGGCCCTGATCGAAACCGGCAGACTGCGCCTGCTGGCAGGCGATGTACGTTTCGAGGGGCAGCAGGAAGACCTGATCAAGGCCTGTTACGCGGCGACCGCCGAAACCTGCGAATACGACTACGTGGTGAACGCCACCGGCGCGGCCAAGTGGGTGGAATGCGAGAAGGACTCCGGCGTGCTCTGGCAACTGCAGCAGGACGGCCATGCACTGCGCGACGAACGAGGTGGCCTGCAAGTGGAGTTTGCCAGTGGTGCACTGCTCGACAGGCACCAACAGCCCGATCCGCACCTGCGCCTGCTGGGCCATATGACCAGCGGCACCTACTTCTTCGTCTCCTCGCTGGAAATGATCGCCAAGCGTGCCCAGCACATGGCCGAAGACCTGATCCGTGGCCTGCCCTCGCACCTCTCGGCGCCCGCCGCTCCCCACGCCTCGCCATTGCTCGCCCCTACGGAGTAACCCATGCCTGTAAAATCTAACCTGGCACCCTGGATCTGGTCCGCGCTGTTGCTGGTGGTCGTCTGCCTGCCACGCGTCACCATCGACATCTACCTGCCCTCGTTGCCGGCGATGGCCGACGCCCTGCATGCCAGCGATGCTCAACTGCAACTGACGCTCACCCTGTACATGGTCGGGTATGCCTTTTCGATGCTGATCGGCGGCCCGCTCTGCGATCGTTTTGGCCGGCGGCCAGTGCTGATCGGCGGCACGGCGCTATATTTGGTGGCGACCCTGGTGTGCGTACTCGCCCGCAATGTCGAGGTGCTGATCGTCGCCCGGATGCTCCAGGCCCTCGGTGGCTGCTGCGGCACGGTGATCGGCAGGGTCATGGTCCGCGACCGTTTCGACCGCCATGAACAGACCCGCCTGCTCAGCCGGATCTCCATGGGCATGGCCATTTCGCCGATGGTGGCCCCGATTATCGGCAGCCTTATCGAAACCGCCTTCGGCTGGCGTGGGGTGTTTGTGGTCTTGAGCGTGATTGCCACGCTGGCGCTGATCCTGATCAGCCTGCTGCTGCCGGAAACCCGTCCGTCCGCCCAGCCCGATACACGCCAGCAAGGCACCCTGCGCATTTACGCGCGGCTGCTGCGCGACCGCTATTTCCTGCGCTACTCCCTGGCCATAGGCTGCGTGTACTGCACCTATTTTCCGTTTATCGCCGAGTCCTCGACCCTGCTGCAACGCACCCTGCACCTGTCCTCGATGGAATATGCCCAAGTGTTCGCCGTCACCGTGGCCGGTTATGTGCTGGGCTCCAATCTGTTCCGCCGCCTGTCCGCCAGACACGATGCCGATGCCCTGATCGGCTACGCCATCGCCCTGAACCTGGTGGGCTCGTCGCTACTGATCATGGCGACCCGGCTCTGGCCCGAGGCGCTGCTGTCGATCGTCTGCCCGATGTTGCTGATCATGCTCTCGGTGGGTATCGCCATCCCGGCCTGCCAACTGGCGGTACTGCAACCCTTCTCGGCCATAGCCGGCACCGCGTCCGGGCTGTTTTTCTTTATCCAGATGGCCATGACCGCGGTGTGCGGCTTCGTCACCGGCAAACTCTCGGATGGCAGCGTCTACCCGATGATGATCATGACCTCGATCTACAGCATCAGCTTCTGCCTGGTCTGGCTTCTGTTCAAAACAGAGACTGCCCCCCTGGAAGAGGCGCTGGGGGAACGCTGAAGCGGCGTACCAGGAACGGTTTTTTGCGGCACGTCGCAGCCTGAATCGGCGCCGGGCGTGAGGCAAACAAAACGCCAGAAACGAAAAAGCCCCCGTAACTTTTCAGCTACGGGGGCTTTTTCTATGAAATGGCGCAGAGATAGGGCCTGCATTACTGTCGCAAGCTTCAAAAAGCACCTTCAGGAGCAGAAATCGAGCCGGACGGATCGAAAGACATCAACCCGCCCGACCAAATCAAATCAAATCAAATCAAATCACCAGTAACTCAGTTGTGCGAACTGGTAGTTTGGCTGTTTCCAGGCAGGTGCTGACGGGTAGGCCACAGGCTGAAACCCGGACCAGATAGATATCGGGTAGGTCACAACCGGTGCTTGCCACTGAACGGGGGCGAACCCGAAAGAGGGATAGGTCATCGGCTGGTTTATGACTTGCGCCTGATTCTGCGCAATCGTGCTGCCATTCGGCTTGCTGTTCCCGATGTTCTGCTGCGGAGCTTGCGCCGTACCGGAAGAAGCGCTACCAGCTACTGCCCCTGGAGCGACGTTCGGCGTAGTGGTCACCGGCGCAACCGGTTTGGCTGGCGACTGCTGGAAACCATCGCCCATGACACCTTGATTCATCCGACTCCCGATGACGCTGGAGAACCGGCCTGCACTGGTGATCGAACCTGCCTGGTCATTGCGCAGACTACCGGCTGTGAGGCTCATGGAGTTATCGCTGTGTATAACCTTGTCATTGACTATCTGGCCGGCGGCGATGCTTATCGAGCCACCACTTCGAACAGTGCCATGGTTCTCCAGATTACCGGCGTAACTCATTGAGCCGCCACTGCGAACCTCACCACTATTGCTGAACTCACCAGCCACGGAGAGCGAACCGCTTGCCAACATTGACGCTTTTTCACTTTGAACAGAGCTACCGGCAATGGACACATTCTCACCCTTGACCATGCCCCTGTTGTGCATGCCCCCCGCCACGGAAAGCGCTTGATTCGCCTCCAGTTCCCCCGTGGAGGCAATCAATACCTTTCCGTCTGACGAGACAGACAAGCTACCGGTGAGGGCCTTGACCTTACCGTCCACATTCACACCCACCCCGGCGGATTTCCCGACCAGACGAATCGAGTCGGCGTGCATGCTGCCCAATTGAGCAACATCAATGGCGATTTCGGGCTGGCTATCGGCAGCCCCTGTTTGGGTGACATTCGTCGGGTTGGCAGCATCCACCTCGCCTTTCAAAGCCACGGCGTTGAGTTTTTGGGCCTGCAACTTGGCATTGACTTGCAAGGTACGTGCGACCAGATCGACTTCATTGGCGCCGGATGTATCGAGACCGGCGCCCTCAACACG
Organism: Pseudomonas sp. 05N36; assembly: GCF_056397385.1. NCBI lineage: Bacteria > Pseudomonadati > Pseudomonadota > Gammaproteobacteria > Pseudomonadales > Pseudomonadaceae > Pseudomonas > Pseudomonas sp. 05N36. The sequence goes on from NZ_JBFTNH010000002.1 coordinate 373,620, forward strand.
AATCTGGCCGTTCTCTGTCCGGAAGCGGGACACGTTACCACTCTCGTCAAACACAGCCTTACCGGCGACAAGTGACACACGGTTTGCATTGATGAAACCCGCGCCATTGGCCGAGATGCCATTGGGGTTGGCGACAATCACCCGCGCACTTGGCCCCGCGACCTCAATCATCCCATTGAGACTGGAGGCTGCCCGGCCAGTGACTTCGTTCAGGATAACGCCCGCAGAGTTCCCGTTCAGAAGGCTGTTACCAGCGAGCGCCCCACCAAGCGTTGTCTGTGTCCCGGTACTGCTGTTGTTGAGAATCAGCCCGGCCTGCCCCACGTTGAAATCTGTGAACGAGTTGTGCGAAATGCCTGAGCCGTTCGGTGCAACGATGTTCACTACCGGGGTCCCATTGACTGCAGACAGCGTAGGCTGCAGCGACGCGCTCGGGTCGATGACAACCCCCGGCTGTGCATACGCGGTCTGCTGCAGCATCGGCAGCGCTACCATGAGTGCCAGCGCCAGTTCGGTACGCCTCGATGGCGCTCGGCTACGTTGAATAGAGTGTTGAACAGTTATTGTCATTATGACCTCAATGTCTGGATTCGAAGAAGCGACCGCGCGGTGAACACGGGCGCTGATTGACGTAATAGGTTGGCGTGTGTCGGTGCCCTCCATGGTTGGATTGATAGGAAAGTCGTCGCGCAATGGAGTCGACCTAGAAGCGGCTGGTGACCGAGAAGTCGAGCGATAGCGTGCGGCCGTGCAAGTAAACGGGCGTTTTGAGTGGCATCCCGAGCGCTAGGTCGTAGCCGAAGGTACTTGCATTGCCACGCAGACCGATCGCGCTGCCGATCAGTGTTCGTCCGCCAGGCTGCTGGCTGCCAATGGGTGATACCTGACCGGCATCGAAAGCCGTATAGACTTGGCTCCCCCAAAAGGCAGCCGTCGCGATTTCATTGCGCCAGGTCCAGCCACCAGGGCCGGCGACCGTGGTATTGCCGTCAAAGCCACGCACCGTGTAGCGGCCGCCGATTTGCAGGTATTCGGTGGGAGGCGCCGGAACAGGCGCGTACTGGAAAAAGACCGCGCTCTGATAACCCAGGTGTTTGCCGCCAGCGAGAAATGCCGTCTCGACCGATGCCCTGACGGTGAAGATCCGATATCGCCCGTTCCAGTCCTGCTCTTCATAGACAGCACCTGGCGATTCGCTCATCCCTGGCAGGCTGCCACGCAACACGAATTCGACATTAACCGTACTGCCTGTCAGTTGCTCGCGATGGGCGAAGCTGAATTCGTAGCTGGTGATATCCCGATGCAGTTGGAGCAGTTCGGTTGTGCTGACCCACGACCGATCCTCCCGACGCACCAGCCGGAAGTTGAATTTGCCCTTGCTGTGGCTGGAGCGATAGGCCACATAGCCGAGCCCCGCATCGAAACGACGGGTTCTTGCAGTGAACGGCACACTGTTGCCGTCCGCATCCTTGAGCAGTTCCTGTTTGCTTCCCCACTCGCTGGCACCCAGAGAAAACGACGCATACCCCATTGGAATATTCCAGGCCGCACTTTTTGAGTAGGTCCCGAGCGTGTGATTGCTGAACTCGACGTCCGAGTTGTAGGTGAGTAGAAGCTGATCGTAGAGGCCTGCCGGAGAGTCAATCGCCACAACCGCACCCAGCTGATTGCGGCCGGTGGCGTCAATACCGGAGTTGTCTGCGGTCAATAGGCCAAAGACACGGCGTGCGTCTTGCGGATGCCGTATGACAATGTCGCTCTCACCCATGGCCGAGCCCGGTATCAGGTCGAAAGCCGTGACGACCTGCCCCGGCAGGCGACGTACGTTTTCAAGTGCCTGATCAAGATCACGAACATTCAACAACGCGCCATTTGCAGCCGGGAACACAGGACGTGTCCAGCCAAGACTATCGGGCTGCTCGCGCACCTCGCCGATGCGACCGGGGAGAATCTCGACGATCAGGCGACCGCTGGACAGATCCTGCGGCGGAATGACTGCCTGGGTCGTCACATACCCGCGAGCCATGAATTGCTTCGCCACCCAACGCCTGAAGATGCCCAGCCCTTCCCCTCCCACACAATGCCCCTGGATCGACGGGGTACGAGGCAGCCATGGAAACTCCGCGGCGCCCCGCCACTCGACCGAGTGAACAACGAAGCAAGGTGTTTCACTCGGGAACTCCAGGGTTTCGCCCGGTTCTTGAGGTGAGCTGGAAAGAACGTCGGGGCGTTTCAAGGCTTGCGATTGCAGCCTTTCCAGTTGCTGATCCTGCAGGCGTCGTGTGCTGGAAAGTGTGCTGACTGACTCAGCCCCCTTCACCTCTAAAGCCATTCCGAAAACAAACACACCCATCAGACATAAGGTAGTCAGTTGGACTGTATTTTTTTGTCGGCATACGGAAGCATTCGGAGCGCCCGCGGGCGAGATGAGGGTTGAGATATTCTGGTGCAGGCAAGTCTTCAGTTTCATCCTCACACCATAAGCAGGCCGAACGCGCTGGGACATCAGGCGATTCTTAATTGCTATGGGCGGGTCATGATAAAAATGACGTTGGTTATGACCGGCCAACGACCGTATTTCGAGAACCTCAAATCGCCGTCAATAGCCCGAGATACCGACACCACCGAGCATTCCGTGCGCCGCCCCTCATAGATAAGCGCATGGCAAACTCGAGGGTTCTCATGGCAGTACTTTAAAAATTGAATTCCGTTGAGTGCACCAGGGCGGTGTTAATAATCAACAGATCAAAAGGCTGACCTTGAGTGCGGGTCACCGACTGCACCTCTTGAAATGAACTGAAGGGAGCAATTCGGCAATAGCCCAGTTGATTGAGCATTTTTTGATTTGTATTCGCTGAAAATGCTGCCCATCAACGATCAATATGCGTAGCGCTTTGTTTGACATGCGGTAAACCTGACAGGGTTAGCCCCGTGAGCGCTTATCAACTGTAGTGGTCTAATGAATCTATGGTCACCCATTTAGAGCGGATTAGAGCGGTATACAGGGTGTTTTTTATGCCCTAGAAATGCCCTAAGCAATATGACGGAAACGAAAAAGCCCCTGAAATCTTTAACAATTTCAGGGGCTTAGTCTTATTCAATAATGGCGGAGAGATAGGGATTCGAACCCTAGGTACCGGTGAAGGTACAACGGATTTCGAATCCGTCCCATTCGGCCACTCTGGCATCTCTCCAACGGCGCGCATCATAACAGCACATTCAGCGGAAGCGAACCCCCCTGAGTGAATTTTTTTCCGTGCTATCAGATGCTTGCGTCGATTACAGCGGTACGCCGAGGCGTTTGGCGACTTCTTCGTAGGCTTCGATGACGTCACCGAGGCCCTGACGGAAGCGGTCCTTGTCCATTTTCTTGCCGGTGGCCTTGTCCCACAGGCGGCAGCCGTCCGGGCTGAACTCGTCGCCGAGGACGATTTCACCGTGGAACACGCCGAATTCAAGCTTGAAGTCGACCAGCAGCAGGCCGGCATCGTCGAACAGTTTGCTCAGGACTTCGTTGACCTTGAGCGACAGTTCTTTCATGCGAACCAGTTGCTCGGCCTTGCTCCAACCGAATGCCACGACGTGGGATTCGTTGATGAACGGGTCGCCCTTGGCGTCGTCCTTCAGGAACAGTTCGAAGGTGTAAGGGTTGAGCTTCATGCCCTCTTCGACGCCCAGACGCTTGACCAGGCTGCCGGCGGCGTAGTTACGCACGACGCATTCGACCGGGATCATGTCGAGCTTCTTCACCAGGCACTCGTTGTCGCCCAGCAGTTTGTCGAATTGGGTCGGCACACCGGCTTCTTCGAGTTTCTGCATGATGAAGGCGTTGAACTTGTTGTTCACCATGCCTTTGCGGTCGAGCTGCTCGATGCGCTTGCCGTCGAACGCCGAGGTGTCGTTGCGAAACAGCAGGATCAAGCGGTCAGCGTCATCGGTCTTGTAAACCGATTTGGCTTTGCCGCGGTAGAGTTCTTCACGTTTTTCCATGATGGGCTCCGCTTGCTAAGTAGATGGGCTAGGCGATATGTCGCCAGTCGAGCCCTGAATCTTGATCGGCCAATTGCAGCCAGTCCGGGTCGCACCCGAGGGTGTCGACAAAACATTGCCGGGCCAGCTGCGGCAGGTTGTTCTTGCTGCTCAGATGGGCCAGTACCAGGTGTTGCAGGTCCTGCCAGCCCAACTCGGCCACCAGGCTTGCGGCCTGATGGTTGTTCAAATGTCCCAGTTCACCGCCTACCCGCTGCTTGAGAAAGTACGGGTAGTGACCGCGGGCCAGCAGGTCGCGGCAGTGATTGGATTCGATCATCAATGCATCGAGATCCCGATAACCGTCCAGCACCGTGGCGCAGTACGAACCAAGGTCGGTCAGCAGGCCGAAACGCCGCGAACCGTCACTGAAGACGTACTGCGTCGGTTCCAGTGCATCGTGGGCCACGGCAATGACGCCGATACTCAGCCCGCCGATCTGCAACTGCTCACCACCGGCGACAAAGCCTGCCGGTTCAACCGGCTTGCGCATCCCGCGCAGGGTACCGCGACTCAGGTAGACAGGAAGATTGTAGCGCCGAGACAGCAAACCCACGCCATGCACGTGGTCGGCATGTTCGTGGGTCACCAGTATCGCGCTCAGCTGCGTCGGGCTTACACCCAGGCGCAGCAGGCGTTTTTCGGTTTCACGCAAGGAGAAACCACAATCGACCAGAACGTACGTGTCATCACTGGCTATCAGCGTGCCATTCCCTTGGCTGCCACTGCCGAGAACGGCGAAACGCATCTGATCAGCCCAGGTTGTCCTGAATCACGCCCAACACTTTGCGCGCCACTTCAGCCGGCGCAACGGTGTTGATGTTCTTCTCGACGGTCACTTGTACGTTCTCGCCAACCTTGCTCAGGCGAACCTGATAACGCTCGGCGCGGGCTTCAACTTCTTCCTTGCTCGGCGCACTGCCGAACAGGTTGCTGAAGAAACCTGGCTTCTCGTTTTTCTTCTCGGCTTTTTCGGAAAGGTTGATGTAGTACAGGCCCAGGCTGCGGTTGATGTCTTCAACACGCCATTCACCCTTTTCCAGCGCGCGCCCTACGCTCGACCAGGCACGGTCAAGGTCGGTACCGACGTTGAGCACCGGGTTACCGCTGCCGTCTTCAGTCAGGCTGACACGGTTTGGCGTATCGAAATCACGCGAGGCAAGCATCGAGACCGAACCGCCCTTCTCCGACGTGCGGCTCATGCTGGCGAGCATGTCGTCGATCAGCGCAGCGTCCAGGCCGGTGTTGACCGAACGATTGGTGAACGCGACATCGGCGGTGCTACCGGCAGGACGTTCGGCGCTGACCACGTAGACTTCACTGGTGTTGCGTTGCACGCCAGGCTCGATGCGCACCCGCACGCGAGTCTGGCTGTCAGAACCAACGCCGGTACTGCTCAGGCGCTTGGCCATCGCCGCGGAAAGCTCGTCAGGACGCTGCCAGGCCGTGGTGAACTCGCCGGTTTGCGGGCGCTGTTGATCCAGACGGAAACCGTTGTCCTGGAAGAACTGCACAGCCACTGGCCAGACTTCAGCCGGTGGATGCTGGGCCATGACCCAACGCGTATCGCCGCTTTTTTGCAGGCTGTAATCGCTGGCATCGGCAATCGCCGACAACGGCTGCGGACGAGGAACGACGTATTCGCCCTTGAACGTGTCATCGGCGACGTTGCGCGGAATCGGCAGCAACGGGTCCAGACGCTTGGAGGTATGGACATCCGGCGGCAGTTGCATCGGTGCAGTCTGTTGCGCTTCCAGGTAATCACTACCACGGTCACGGAAATAACCTTCCGGGCCCCAGATCCATCCACAGCCACTGGTGCTGGAGATAATCAAGGCAAGTGCGGAAAGTCCGGCCATTCGCTTCATGCGTTGTACTTCCTCAATTAAACCAATACGCCGGACTGGCGCATGGCCTGTCGCAGCGGTTCGTGACAGGCTTCGCTGAGCCAGGTGAGCGGCAGACGGATACCGTCCGGCATCAAGCCCATTTCATGCAGCGCCCATTTCACGGGAATAGGGTTGGATTCGATAAACAGGGTTTTATTGAGCGGCATCAGCTTTTCGTGGATTGCCCGGGCTTTCACGGCGTCGCCATTCAGGGCGGCGATGCACAGATCGCTCATGTCACGCGGCGCAACGTTGGCGGTCACCGAGATATTGCCCTTGCCGCCCAGCAGGATCAGCTCGACTGCGGTGGCGTCGTCACCGGAAAGCACCAGGAAGTCCTTGCTGACACCATCCAGGATGGCCTTGGCGCGCGAAAGATCGCCCGTGGCTTCCTTGATGCCGATGATGTTCTTCACGGTCGACAGGCGGATGACCGTCTCGGCCTGCATGTCGCACGCGGTACGACCCGGCACGTTGTAGAGGATCTGCGGGATGTCGACAGCTTCGGCGATGGTCTTGAAGTGCAGGTACAGGCCTTCTTGCGTCGGCTTGTTGTAGTACGGCGTTACCAGCAGGCACGCATCGGCGCCGGCGGTCTTCGCATTGGTGGTCAGTTCGATCGCTTCGCGTGTCGAATTGGCGCCCGTACCGGCGATCACCGGGATACGACCGTTGACCTGCTTGACCACGCGACGAATCACTTCGATGTGTTCGTTCACGTCAAGGGTCGCAGACTCACCTGTGGTGCCGACCGCCACAATGGCGTGGGTGCCGTTTTGCAGGTGAAAGTCCACCAGTTTGCTCAGGCTGTCCCAGTCAAGACGACCCTGTGCATCCATGGGTGTGACCAGTGCCACCATACTGCCCGCAATCATGCAACCGCTCCTGCCGGAAAAAGAGAACGGTAATGGTACTGGCGCCAAGATGCTTGTACAAGCGAAGTACTGCGCTCGCGCCATTCCCCTGAGCGCCGGTTTTCGCTACCCTTCAGACTTTGATCAGTACCGACAGGCTCGTACGCCGGGTTCCAGCCTCCACTTTCGGCCTCACAAGCCCTGATCCTGCGTTGCCGCCTACCCGATCTCGCCTCACTGGAGCTCGTCGCAACCATCTGGCTCGGGCTTTTTGATTTCGCATCCGGACGCCCACCCCGACGAATCGGCCCTTGATAAGTACCGACCGCTCATCGCTTTAGGAATGCTGCATGTCCACCCCCACAGTTCGCGAACAATTCCTTGTCATCAGTGCCCTCGGCGCCAACCCCATGGAGCTGACTAACGTCCTGTGCCGCGCCAGCCATGAAAACCGCTGTGCCGTGGTCACCTCTCGCCTGACCCGTCATGGCGAGTGCAGTGCGTTGGTCCTCGAGATTTCCGGTAGCTGGGACGCGCTGGCGCGCCTTGAAGGCAGCCTGTCGAGCCTCGCCAAAAAGCACGCTTTCACGGTCAACGTGGTGCGCAGCGCGGCGCTGGAAAACCGCCCGCAGGCCCTGCCGTATGTTGCCTATGTCAGCTCGGCTTACCGCTCGGACATCATCAACGAGCTGTGCCAGTTCTTCATGGACCACAACGTCGAGCTGGAAAACCTGACCTGCGACACGTATCAGGCGCCGCAAACCGGCGGCACCATGCTCAACGCCACGTTTACCGTAACGCTACCGGCGGGCGTGCAGATCAGCTGGCTGCGCGATCAGTTCCTGGATTTCGCCGACGCGCTGAACCTGGACGCGCTGATCGAACCGTGGCGCCCACAGAACCCAATGTAAGGAAGCTCCCATGGCCGTTGCTATCGACCAACCTGTCGCCGATTTCGAAGCGCCTGCCACCAGCGGGCAGACCGTCAGCCTCGCGGCCCTCAAGGGCAAGCAAGTGGTGATCTACTTCTATCCCAAGGACAGCACGCCGGGTTGCACCACCGAAGGTCAGGGCTTTCGCGACCAGTATGCGCAGTTCACCGCGGCCAACACCGAAGTGTTCGGCGTGTCGCGTGACAGCCTGAAATCCCACGAGAACTTCAAGTGCAAACAGGAGTTCCCGTTCGAGCTGATCAGCGACAAGGACGAAGCCATCTGTCAGCTGTTCGACGTGATCAAGCTGAAAAAGCTCTATGGCAAGGAATACATGGGGGTTGATCGCAGCACCTTTCTGATCGACAAGAATGGTGTACTGCGTCAGGAGTGGCGTGGTGTGAAAGTGCCAGGGCATGTTGATGCGGTATTGGCTGCGGCCCAAACGCTGAACAAGGCCTGATTATTTCGGCGTCTGTCCGGACCTCATCGCGAGCAGGCTCGCTCCCACAGAGTTTGTGCAAATCCTGTGGGAGCGAGCCTGCTCGCGATTAGGCCGGTCCGCCAATGCACATCTAAAATCGATCGCTAGAGCAGCGGCGCAACAATCGGCTCCTTGCGCGGCCAGGCATCCAGCACGGCCTTGAACAGGGTGGCCAGCGGAATCGCGAAGAACACGCCCCAGAACCCCCACAGCCCGCCGAACAACAGCACTGCGCAAATGATCGCCACCGGGTGCAGATTGACCGCGCCCGAAAACAGCAGTGGCACCAGCACATTACCGTCCAGCACCTGAATGATCCCGTAGACCGCCATCAAGTAGATGAACTGATCGCTCCAGCCCCACTGGAACAACGCTATCAGCAGCACCGGCACGGTCACCACCACCGCCCCGACATACGGCACCACCACTGAAACGCCGACCAACAGCGCCAGCAGCGCGGCATAGTTGAGCCCCAGGGTAACGAAGCCGATGTAGGTCGCCCCGCCGCAAATGACCATTTCCATGACCTTGCCGCGGATGTAATTGGCGATCTGCCGGTTCATTTCTTCGGCAACACGGGTGATCAGCGCACGCTCACGCGGCAGATACCCGCGGACCCACTGGCTGATCATCGCCCGGTCCTTGAGGAAGAAAAACACCAGAATCGGCACCAGCACCAGATAGATCATGATGTTCACCAGCAGCGGCAAGCTGGACAGCGAGAACGTCAACGCCCACTGACCGAACTTGCCAATCTCGCCGCGTGCCACTTCGATGGCTTGCAGCACCTGTTGATCGGACACCAGATGCGGATAGCGCTTGGGCAGCAACAGCAGCAATGACTGCCATTTGGCGAGCATGCCTGGCAGTTCGTTGAACAAGGTAATCAGTTGATGCCAAAGCAACGGCAGCACCACGACCAGAAATAGCAGCAACATGCCCATGAACAAGGCGAACACCAGCCCCACCGCGACAGCACCAGGCAAATGCCAGCGTTCGAGTGTGCTGACCAGGCCTTGCATCAGGTACGCCAGCACCATCCCCGCCAATACCGGCGCGAGCATTCCCCCCAGAGTCAGGACCGCAGTGAAGGCCAGAAAGAGCAGCACGGCCAGCACCACGGCCTCCTCATCGGAGAAGTAGCGCTGAATCCAGTCGCGTAACACTTTGAACATCGATATTCCTTAACAATGAACGCCGATCACTCAGGCTTTTTTCAGCCAGTAGCGATAAACGCCAGCCTCGTCTTCTTCATGAAGCAGCGTATGACCGGCCAAACGGGCAAAGGTGCGAAAGTCGCGTTGCGAGCCGGCATCGGTGGCGATCACCTTGAGTACCGCGCCGCTGGGCAGACGGTTGAGTTCCAGCTTGGCCTTGAGCAACGGTAATGGACAGTTCAACCCGCTGGCGTCCAGTTCGGCGTCATGCTCTACAGCGTCGGTCATTGCGTCACTCCGGATAGGTGCTTGAGTGATCTAGAATATCTGGTCGCAGCGCATGTGTCCGGCTACAGTAAGGTCTTTGTCGACTAAGGCTTCGTGCATGACTTTTCTGCGCCCTACCCTGCTGACGCTCGCTTGCCTGCTAGCCTCACCGGGCTTTGCCGACGACCTGCCGTCACTTGGCGATGCCAGTTCTGCCATCGTATCGCCACAGCAGGAATACCAGTTGGGCCGCGCATGGCTGGCGATGTTGCGCAGCCAGGTGTCACAACTCAACGACCCACTGCTCAAGGATTACGTCGAAACCAGCGTTTATAAACTGGTGGAAACCAGCCAGGTCAATGACCGGCGCCTGGAGTTCATTCTGATCAACAGCCCGCAACTCAACGCCTTCGCCGCACCCGGCGGGATTGTCGGGGTCAACGGCGGCCTGTTTCTGAATGCCCAGACCGAAAGCGAATACGCTTCGGTACTCGCCCACGAATTGGCTCACGTGTCGCAACGCCACTTTGCACGCGGCGTCGAAGCGTCGCAACGGATGCAAATCCCGATGATGGCCGCCCTGCTCGGCGGGATCATCGTGGCCGCGGCTGGCGCTGGAGACGCTGGTATCGCCGCCATCGCCAGTACCCAGGCAGCGGCCATTCAAGAGCAACTACGCTTCTCCCGGGAGAAGGAGCAGGAGGCCGACCGTATCGGTATGCTCAACCTCGAGAAAGCCGGTTACGACCCGCGCTCGATGCCGACCATGTTCGAACGTCTGATGCGCCAGTACCGTTTCAATGCCAAACCGCCAGAATTTCTGCTGACTCACCCGGTCACCGAATCGCGGATCGCCGACACCCGCAACCGCGCCGAGCAGTTCAAACCGGGCGGCAAGGAAGACAGCCTGACGTATCAACTGATTCGCGCACGCGTCCAGCTATTCTACGAAGACAGTCCAGGTCTTGCCGCTAAACGCTTTCGCGCCCAACTCGATGAAAACCCGAAAAGCGATGTGGCTCGTTATGGCCTGGCCATCGCCCAGATCAAGGGCAGCCTGTTCAACGACGCCCGCGAGAACCTCAAGCAGTTACTGGCCAAGTCGCCTGACGAAATCATCTACAACCTGGCGCAAGTCGATCTGGACATCGCCAACAATCGCCTGCCGGACGCACAGACGCGGGTCGACCGGATGCTCGTGCAGTACCCGCGCAACTATCCGCTGAATCAGGTGCGGGTCGACTTGCTGCTCAAGCAGAACCGCCCCGCTGACGCCGAGAAAGCCCTCGAGGCCCTGCTCAAAAACCGCCCGAACGATCCGGACGTCTGGTACATGGTGGCCGAGACTCGCGGCCTGTCCGGCAACATCATTGGCCTGCATCAGGCTCGCGCCGAGTACTTCGCACTGATCGGCGACTACCGCCAGGCGATCCAGCAACTGGACTTCGCCAAACGTCGCGCAGGCACCAACTTCCCACTGTCGTCACGCATCGATGCGCGTCAACGGGAGCTGATGGAGCAAGAGCGCCTGGTCAAGGACATGATGGGCTGAGGTTTCTTTGCCCCATAAAAAAACGCCTCATTCGAGGCGTTTTTTATTCAGTGACTAACCGGCTTACTCGACCAATTTGAAGGTAATGAAGCTGGCACGCCCCTGACGCAAGACCCGCATCGATACCGAGCGGTTCTTTGGTAGCGCCTGGGCGATTTCCGTGAACTCCTTGGCAGAACCAATCGCCTGATTGTTCAAATGAGTAATCACGTCGCCTGGTTGCAGGCCGATCAGGGCGGCAGGACCTTCCTGAACGTCCTTGATCACCACGCCACCCTTGAGGTCGAAGGCTTTTTTCTGCTCATCGCTCAAATCGGCCACGGATACACCCAGTCGATTGCTGCTGCGCTCGACACCGGGCTTGGCAAGGGCATCAAGCTCTTTGCCTTCCTCTGGAATCGCGCCAACCGTCAGCTCGACATTTTTACGCTTGCCGTCACGAATCACTTCAAGCTTGGCTTTCTCACCCGCCTTGAGCGCACCCACCAGATGCGGCAGATCCGCTGACATGATGATCGGCTGACCGTTCATGCTCAGGATCACGTCACCGACCTGCAAACCACCCTTGGCAGCCGGACCGCCATCCTGGATCTGAGCCACCAGCGCACCGGCCGGCTTCTCCAGGCCAAACGACTCGGCGAGATCCTTGCTCACTTCCTGAATGACCACACCCAACCAGCCTCGGCTGACTTTGCCACCGCTTTTCAGCTGATTGGAAACATCCATGGCGACATCGATCGGGATCGCGAACGACACGCCCATGAAACCACCGGAGCGGGTGTAGATCTGCGAGTTGATCCCTACCACTTCGCCCGCCAGGTTGAACAACGGGCCACCCGAGTTACCCGGGTTGATCGGCACGTCGGTCTGGATGAACGGCACATAGTTTTCGTTCGGCAGGCTGCGACCAATGGCGCTGACGATGCCCTGGGTCACCGTGTGGTCAAAACCAAACGGCGAACCGATGGCAACAACCCACTGCCCGGCTTTCAGATCCTGGGATTTACCCAATTTGAGCACCGGCAGGCCTTTGCCCTCGACCTTCAGCAACGCCACATCGGAACGTGGGTCAGTGCCGACCAACTTGGCTTTCAGTTCACTGCGATCGGCAAGACGCACGATGATTTCATCAGCATCGGCGATCACATGGTTGTTGGTCAGAATGTAGCCATCAGGCGAGATGATGAACCCCGAACCCAGGGATTGCGCTTCACGCTGACGACCACGAGGCGCACGCTGCTGTGGCGGCATGCCACGCTCGAGAAACTCGCGCAGCGCCGGCGGCAAGCCTTCCAGATCCGGAATATCCTGATTGGAGACCTTACGGTCCGGCAATTTCTGCGTGGTACTGATGTTCACTACCGCAGGCGAGGCTTGCTCGACCAACTGCGTGAAGTCAGGCAACTCGGCCGCCTGGGCACTGACAGCCTGACCGAGTACTAATACAGCGGCAAAAATGGAGAGGTAGGATTTCAAACGTGGTATCGACATACGGCTCCCGTTACGACGAGCATGGTTAAGCGATATGGAGCAAGGAATACCGGGAAACATACACCGGTACTTTTGTTCCGGGAACAACAAACAAGGCCAGAGCCGTGGGGCTCTGACCTATAGAAAACTTTTGGGGATTTTGCAAATAGAAATGCTCACCAAACATTTCAACGTCTCAATTGTGGAGTGGACAATTGCTGACCTCTTTCACAACCAACCGCCTGTCCGATGAGCATCACCGGATCAGCTCACTGCTTGGCCGCAGTGGTATTGGCACGCATGGAGAGTGCGATGCGCTCAGCGGTGCCGATCGGAATTTCGCCGACTACAGTGACCATCATCTCGCCTTCAGGCGTGGTCAGACGTCGCGAAACCGCAACGGTCGGGCCTAACTGAGTACGTGTATCGGTAACCACCGCGCCATTGAGCGGCTCCAGGAACACCGAGAAACGCGCCAGGCCATCGTCATACATCAAGCTGCTGATCTGGACCTTGGTCTGCGGATCCTGGCGTGCACTACTGCTGCTGAGCTCGAAGCCAGGAGGCAACCAGTCGGAATGCCATACCTGAGCGGTTTTCACCGCCAATGCCTTGTCGCTGTCGAGCGTCACAGCTTTGCACTCGGAAGTGGCTTGCAGATCACGCTCAGTCGGCATGTCAGCCGTATCCAGTCGAGTAAACTGGAAACGCTCCAGCAACTGCCCCTTGTCATTCAACAGCAATGACTTCAACGGCAAGCCGGTTTCGCGGTCCAGGTGCAATTCAAAACCATAACGATGCTGATCACGCGGCATCAGTGAAACAATGACCGCCGGGCGTCCAGCCACGCGCGACTTGCCGATGACGGCAAGGTCATACCAATTCTTGAGCTTTTGTGGATCAAGCGCACGAGCAGAAGAGTCGGGAGTATCCCCCAGCCCTGCCACCAGGCTGCCGCTGACGCATTGAGTATGCCCATCAATGCGTACGACTTCCTGAGCAGAACCGTCAAGCTGAAGTAAACGCTCGCGGACTTTGCCATCCTGGACACGATGCCAGATGTTGTGGGTAGAAAAACTACCGTTACGCTCGTAGACGAAAGTGCCTTGGAAACTTTGCTGTTGTTCGGCTTGGCTCAGGCGGGTCAACCAGTCCTGAGCCTCATCGGCATAGGCTGGAACAACAAACCAGCCAGTCACCAGCAGCGTAAGTAGAGGGATGGCGCGCATGATCCTCCTTAACGGTTTTCCAGGCTTGCCGCACGAGCATAAGGCAGAGCACTTTCAGTGCCTTTCAGTGCAGCTTGTTGAGCATGTTGGCGCAAGTAGCCTGGCAGACGCTGATCATGCCAGCCCGGCTGACCTTGCAATACGCCGTTGGCCATAGGACCAGTGGCTTCCGAACTCTCATTGTAGCCTGCCAAAACGGCTGGGCCTTTTACTTGAGGAACGACCAGACCCGGCTGAGTGGAGTGCTGGGCCAATTCGACACCGGCGATCTCATCCTGGTTGTACAGACGCACGCCCGCCAGAACAGCAAGGGTCACCGATGCAGCCACAGCCAGACGACCCACAGTACGCCACGGACCACGAGTGGCCTTGACCGGTACGGCTTCGTCAGCCAGGGCAGCAGAAACGGCCGAAGCAATATCCAGACGAGGGATCAGCAGGTCCTTGTGCATGACTGCACGAGCGACTTGGTAACGGGCCCAGGTCTCGCGGGTTTCAACATCGTCAAAGGCATTTAATACCCGACGCAACTCCAGTTCGTCCGCTTCGTTATCCATCACTGCGGACAGCGATTCCTGCAGGGCTTCACGACTCATGGCGGTTCCTCTCTTGGCTGTCGCCGCTGTCTCAGCTTTCCTGCAACAACGGCTGCAGGGCTTTATCGATGGCTTCCCGAGCGCGGAAAATCCGGGAGCGCACGGTACCCACCGGACACTGCATGACGCTCGCAATGTCCTCGTAACTCAGACCATCGAATTCACGTAAAGTTAACGCCGTACGTAAATCTTCTGGCAGTTGCTGGATGGTTCGATGGACGGTGCCTTCGATCTCATCACGCAGCAATGCACGTTCCGGCGACTCGAGATCCTTGAGGCCATGATCGCCATCGTAGAACTCTGCATCCTCTGAACTGACATCGCTATCCGGCGGCCGACGGCCGCGTGAAACCAGATAGTTTTTCGCCGTGTTGATGGCGATGCGGTAAAGCCACGTATAAAACGCGCTGTCGCCGCGAAAATTTCCAAGTGCACGATAGGCCTTGATAAAGGCTTCCTGTGCGACATCCTGGGCTTCATGGGTGTCGTGCACGAAACGCACGATCAACCCGAGAATTTTGTGCTGGTATTTCAGCACTAGCAGATCGAAAGCGCGCTTGTCGCCGCGTTGAACGCGCTCGACCAGCTGCTGATCCTCTTCCTGGGTTAGCATGAACACTCCTCGATAAGCTCGGAGGAGGCTTGCATAACTAATCGATCAGGCTTGCAAACATAGACTCGGGCTTTTCGCAAAAGTTCTCCCCCTCCAAGCAAGTTTCCTGCGCGCTCTGATTTGGCACACACGAAAGACGCAGCACGGGCTGGGCCGGCTGCGCGAATAATCTTTTCGTCGAATCCACCCGCAATGACCAAAACACAAATCCTGCGTGAAGCCGACGCTGTTCCTTGTTTCAGGCAACCTTCTATTGAGTTTGAGCGCTTGGCAAAGTTCCCAACCTTTATAGTCGTGCGAAACCGATAATGTATGACCACGCGGCGAAAAACAGTACTTCATCGGCGATCAGGCGGCCTTATCGTCGACCTCGCGGGTAAATCGTCCTACACAACCACCTGTCTTTTCCGTCACAGTAGTTTCACATTGCCACGTAGGCCCGACTATTGTGCCGATCCACCCCTCTATATACTAGTGCGCTGTGTGGCTGTCTCGACTCGCCGATTCAGGTGTCTTGCGCCAACCCCGACCCGGGTCGCTTTGAGCGGAATCCTGAAATGAGCCAACAGTTTCAACACGATGTTCTGGTAATTGGCAGCGGCGCTGCCGGTTTGAGTCTGGCATTGACCTTGCCCGATCATTTGCGCATTGCCGTACTGAGCAAAGGCAACCTCGCCAACGGTTCGACCTACTGGGCCCAGGGCGGTGTCGCAGCCGTACTGGATGACACCGATACCGTTGAATCCCACGTCGAAGACACCCTCAACGCTGGCGGCGGCCTGTGCCACGAAGACGCCGTACGCTTTACCGTCGAGCATAGCCGYGAAGCCATTCAATGGTTGATCGATCAGGGCGTGCCGTTCACCCGCGATGAACAGTCCGGCACTGAAGACGGCGGTTTCGAGTTTCACCTGACCCGCGAGGGCGGCCACAGTCATCGGCGCATTATTCATGCCGCCGACGCCACAGGCGCTGCGATTTTCAATACGTTGCTTGATCAAGCACGGCAACGGCCGAACATCGAGTTGCTGGAGCAGCGGGTCGCCGTTGATCTGATCACCGAAAAACGCCTGGGCCTGGAAGGTGATCGCTGCCTTGGCGCCTATGTGCTCAATCGCGGCACCGGCGAAGTCGATACCTACGGCGCACGGTTCGTGATCCTCGCCTCCGGCGGTGCCGCGAAAGTCTATCTCTACACCAGCAACCCTGACGGCGCTTGCGGCGACGGCATTGCCATGGCTTGGCGTTCGGGCTGCCGGGTGGCGAATCTGGAGTTCAACCAGTTCCACCCCACCTGCCTGTACCACCCACAAGCCAAAAGCTTCCTGATTACCGAAGCCCTGCGCGGTGAAGGCGCACATTTGAAGCTGCCAAACGGCGAACGCTTCATGCAGCGCTTTGACCCTCGCGCCGAACTGGCACCACGGGACATCGTCGCCCGGGCAATCGACCATGAAATGAAGCGCCTGGGTATCGACTGCGTCTATCTGGACATCAGCCACAAACCTGCATCTTTCATCAAATCGCACTTCCCGACGGTGTACGAACGCTGCCTGGAATTTTCCATCGACATCACCAAGCAGCCGATCCCGGTGGTTCCGGCTGCGCACTACACCTGCGGTGGCGTCATGGTCGACCAACACGGCCGCACCGATGTGCCTGGCCTGTATGCGATTGGCGAAACCAGCTTCACCGGCCTGCACGGTGCCAACCGCATGGCCAGCAACTCGCTGCTGGAATGTTTCGTCTATGCCCGTTCGGCGGCGGCAGACATTCTTGAACAACTGCCTGAAGTCGCGATTCCGAGCGCCCTGCCCGCCTGGGACGCCAGCCAGGTCACCGACTCCGACGAAGACGTGATCATTGCGCACAACTGGGATGAGCTTCGGCGGTTCATGTGGGACTACGTGGGCATCGTGCGCACCAACAAACGCCTGCAACGCGCCCAGCATCGCGTGCGCCTGCTACTGGACGAGATCGACGAGTTCTATAGCAACTACAAGGTCAGCCGGGATTTGATCGAACTGCGCAATCTGGCCCAGGTGGCCGAACTGATGATTCGCTCAGCCATGGAGCGCAAGGAAAGTCGCGGCCTGCATTACACCCTCGATTACCCGAACATGCTGCCAGAAGCACTGGACACTATTCTGGTGCCGCCCACCTACGCCGACTGAACTTGAGCCGCACCCGCAGGCGTCGGTGAACATCCGCCGCCTGCGCATCGCGCGGCACACAGATCGCACGGACCCGCCGCTCGCCATGCAGACGAAAACGCAACACGACGACCAACGGTAGCGCCAGGCTGTCAGGGCGTAACTGTATGGATTGCCAGCCCGACTCCTGATTCCACAATTGCCAACCATCGGCGTCCCGACGCAAGCCGCGGAATGCCTTCGGGTGCGTCAGCAGAATCTGTCGCGGCAACACCCAAAAACCGTGAGCCACGCATAGCGCGATGCCGAGCAAACTGGCCCATACCGGTATAGAGAGCAGCAACAGCGAACCCAGCGCGAACAGCTGGGCGAGAAGATAAGCCGCCAGCAATTGCCGTGAGGCATGCCAGCGGCACTCAAACTGGGTGTCCTTTCTCACAGTTACGTTTCTCTTTTGGCGAGTGGCTGTTGTTGCCAGGCAAGGCGCCGCGACGAGTCATAGCCCGCTATGGCGAGGAGCGGCAACGCGGCATGGCGACAACAGACGCCGTCAAAAAGAAACAGTAACTGTGAGACAGGACACTCTCACTTGGGTTGGACACGGTCCAGAATCATGCGAACCATGCGCTGCAGCTCAGGATCTTCCGATTCGGCGCGCTCCATGAACCAGCCGAACATGTCCTGATCTTCGCATTCGAGCAGTTTGCGGTAGCACTCGCGATCGACATCGTTGAGGTGCGGATAAACCTCTTTGACAAACGGCACGAGCAACACATCAAGCTCGAGCATGCCGCGGCGGCTGTGCCAGTAGAGGCGGTTCAGTTCAACATCTTCGACCATGGAGCGCTCCTCAAATAGAGCGCAAGTATACAGCCCCAATCCCTGTCGAACAGTCGGCTTTGGTCGGGCACGTTCGAACCTTTGTGAACTACCCATTTCAAGGGCGCCCCCTTATGATGTGCTCCAGACTCTTTACCCTGCGATGACCCATGGCTGATTCTGCTTTTTTCTGCACCTTGTCCCACGAAGGCGTGCTCGCCGTTCGCGGCTCCGACGCCAGCAAGTTCCTTCAGGGACAATTGACCTGCAACCTCAATTACCTGAGCGACTCCCACGCCAGCCTCGGTGCACGCTGCACCCAGAAAGGCCGCATGCAGTCGAGTTTTCGCATCCTGCTGGAAGGTGATGGGGTCCTGTTGGCGATGGCCAGCGAGTTGCTGGAGCCACAACTGGCGGACCTGAAAAAGTACGCGGTGTTCTCCAAATCCAAGCTGACCGACGAAAGCGCTGCCTGGATTCGCTTTGGCCTGCAGCACTCAGAAGCCGTCCTGTCCGGCCTGGGCCTGGCGCTCCCCCGGGAAGACGGCGCCGTTGCCCGCGCGGGCGGCCTGATTGCCATTCGCGTGTCATCCGATCGTGTCGAACTCTGGGCGGCGGCCAGTCAGGCCGACACCTTGCGCAACACGCTGGCCGCGCTGCTGCCTGAAGGCAATCTGAACCAGTGGCTGCTCGGGCAGATCCGCGCCGGCATCGGCCAGGTGATGCCGCAGACCCGCGAGCTGTTCATCCCGCAAATGCTCAATCTGCAAGCAGTGGGCGGCGTGAGCTTCAAGAAAGGTTGCTACACCGGCCAGGAAATCGTCGCGCGCATGCAGTACCTGGGCAAGCTCAAGCGTCGGCTGTATCGCCTGCAACTCGACGCCACCGAACTGCCCGAGCCCGGCACCGCACTGTTTTCCCCAACCCACGGCAGCTCCATTGGTGAAGTGGTGATCGCCGCTCACGCCGAACAGAACATCGAGCTGTTGGCGGTGCTGCAGGCCGAAGCCGCGGACAGCGGCGACGTGCACCTTGGCGCCCTGGAGGGCCCGGCCCTGCACCTGCTCGACCTGCCTTACCAACTGGATCGTGACCTTGAGATCCAGCGTTAATTGCAGCATTTTTTTGCAATACCCTAGAGAAGCTAAATGAGCGAGCTGGCGGAAAAGGTCCAACAGGATTTGGTTGAGGCCATCGATAACGATGACCTGGTTCTGCCAACATTGCCGGAAGTGGCCTTGCAGATTCGCAAGGCCGCCGAAGACCCGGAAATCAGCGTCGCCGACCTGAGCAAAGTCATCGGCCGCGACACCGCACTGTCCGCGCGCTTGATCAAGGTGGTCAACAGTCCGTTGCTGCGTGCCGCTCAGGAGGTGACCGACCTGCACACGGCAATCACCCGTCTGGGCATCAATTACAGCAGTAACCTGGCTATCGGCCTGGTCATGGAACAGATTTTCCATGCCCGCTCCGAGGTGGTGGAACAGAAGATGCGCGAAGTCTGGCGCAAAAGCCTGGAAATCGCAGGCGTCAGCTATGCGCTGTGCCGCCGTCATACCCAATTGAAACCGGATCAGGCGGCCCTTGGCGGGCTGGTGCATCAGATCGGCGTGCTGCCGATTCTGACCTACGCCGAAGACCACTACGAATTGCTGTCAGACCCGGTCAGCCTCAACCATGTGATCGAGCAGATCCATCCGTTGCTCGGCGACAAGTTGCTGCAGGTCTGGGAGTTTCCGGAAATGCTGGTGAAACTGCCGGGGCTGTATCTGGACTTCAAGCGTCAGTCCGAGCAGGTCGATTATGTGGATCTGGTGCAGATCGCCAGCCTGTATTGCCACAAGGACACCGATCATCCGCTGTCCAGAATTGATGTGCTCGGCGTGCCGGCGTTCAAAAAACTGGGGATTGATCCGGAGAACACGGCGATGTGCAGCGATCTGGATGAGTCACGATCGATGTTCTATTGATCAAGAGACCGCAGCGCCCCTTCGCGAGCAAGCCCGCTTGTACAGGATTTCCGACACACAGGAGATCAGTGTGGGAGCGAGCCTGCTCGCGATGGGGCCAGAACAGGCAAGACAAAACTACCCGGCGATAAAACTGACCCGAACCTTCAACCCGGCCTGTGCGCCATCGTGCAGGCTGATCTGAGCCAGATGGGCGCGGCAGATTTCACCGACAATCGCCAGGCCCAAGCCTGAGCCCACCACCTGCTGATTACGCCGGTAGAAGCGTTCGAACACCCGGTCGCGCTCTTTAAGCGGTATCCCCGGTCCATCATCCTCGACCTCCAGCACCGCGGGCGCTCTGACGCGCAAGATCACATTGCCGCCGGGCGGCGTGTGAGCCAAGGCGTTATCCACCAGGTTGCTCAACAGTTCGTTCAACAGCGTTGGCTCGCCGCGCAGCCATACCGGTTCCTCAGCCTCCAACGCCAACGCGACGCCCCGTGCATGGGCCAACGGCGCCATGGCCATGCCCAGTTCGCGAGCCAGTTGACTCAGATCGAGCAACTGCGCCCCACCCTCGGCAATCGCCCGCGCGCCGTTTTCGACGCGTGCAAGCGAGAGCAATTGATTCGCCAAATGAGTCAGTCGGTCGGTGCCCTGGGCAGCGCTCTCCAACGTATTTCGCCAAGTGTCGGGCTCAGTCGCCCGCAGTCCTAATTCGAGCCTTGCCTTAAGGGCCGCCAACGGCGTTCGCAACTCATGGGCGGCATCGGCGATGAACTGCGCCTGACGCTCGAACTGCCCGCGCAAGCGCTCGGTAAAGTGGTTAAGAGCGCGCACCAGCGGCCACAATTCGCGTTGCACTTCCACCAGCGGCAAAGGCCGCAGGTCATCCGATTGCCGCTCCTCCACCACCGTGCGCAAACGCTCGATTGGGCGCAGTGCTGCGCTCACCGCAAACCACACCAATAGCAACGCCCCCACTGCCAGCAGGCCCAGACGCAGCAAGGTATCGGTCATCAGGCTGCGAGCCATGCGCTCACGCGCCTCGTCGGTTTCCGCCACGCGGATTTCCGCCATGCCATTCATGTTCGGTTCAGTCACCGGCTTGAGCAGGCTCACCACCCTCACATTCTGCCCTTGGTAAATGGCGTCATAGAACCGCGCCAGCGCTGGATAATCGTCGGTTCGCGGCGTGCCTGGCGGTGGTCCTGGCAGGTTTTCGTAACCGGAAATCAACTGCTGATGGATGTCGTTGACCTGGTAGTAAATACGCCCGGCGCTGTCGTAGGCGAACGTGTCCAGCGCCACGTAAGGCACATCGGCGCTGAGGCTGCCATCGCGCTGGGAAAGCCCGGCGGCGATGGTTCGCGCCGAGGCCAGCAAGGTCCGGT
Organism: Pseudomonas sp. 05N36; assembly: GCF_056397385.1. Classification (NCBI taxonomy): domain Bacteria; kingdom Pseudomonadati; phylum Pseudomonadota; class Gammaproteobacteria; order Pseudomonadales; family Pseudomonadaceae; genus Pseudomonas; species Pseudomonas sp. 05N36. The sequence continues at coordinate 395,010 of NZ_JBFTNH010000002.1, forward strand.
CATACGCTGTGTCGGCCGCTTCGCGACCGTTCCAGTAGGCACTCAAGCCGCTGGCGATCATCAGCACCACCAGCAGCAGTGCGAGGTTCCACAGTAGCCGCCAGCGCAGACTGCCGGGCTTATGCATCGCGGGCTTCCAGCAGGTAACCGAGCCCCCTGAAGGTCACGATTGCCACTGCATGGCCGTCGAGTTTCTTGCGCAAACGGTGGACGTAGATTTCGATGGCGTCAGGGCTGGCCTCTTCGTCCAGACCAAACACCTGGGAGGCCAACTGCTCCTTGCTCATCACTCGCCCAGGGCGCGCGATCAACGCCTCGAGCACCGCTTGTTCGCGAGAAGTCAGGCTCAGCAGCTCATCGCCGAGGGTGAAGCGCCGAGTGTCCAGGTCATACACCAACACGCCGCAGCGTTGCTGACGCTCGCCGCCGAGTACGCTGCGCCGCAACAGGGCCTTGACCCGCGCTTCCAGCTCGGTCAGTTCAAAGGGTTTGGCCAGGTAGTCATCGGCGCCAAGGTTGAGCCCGTGAACCCGATCCTTGACGTCGCTGCGGGCCGTCAGCATCAGCACCGGCAAGTTTTTGCCACGGCCGCGCAATCGCGCCAGCACCTCGAAACCGTCCATGCGCGGCAGGCCGACATCAAGAATCGCCACCGCGTACTCCTCGCTGTTCAAGGCCAGGTCGGCAGCCACCCCGTCGTGCAGCACATCGACGGTCAAACCGGTGCTCTTGAGCGCTTGGGCGACACTTTCGGCCAGCTGCAGATGGTCTTCGACGAGAAGAACACGCATGGATTTTTACCTCGTTTGGGGATGGTCGACGCCATTCTTTGGCGCGGAGTTTACAGCCGCATCCGCCACTGTGAAGCCCGAAAACCGTGAAAGTCTGTTGAAAGGTTGGAGAAAGGTTAGCCCGTTAGAGTCCAGCCACGGACAGTTTCGACTGCCGTGACCATGAAGCGCTGTAACCGAAAAACGCCTCGAAGCGTTTTCGCCAAATAAGAACAATAAACGGAGTATTTCAGCATGCTGTCCACACAGCCTCAGGCTTGTCCKCCTGCGCGTTTTTCCCGCCTTGGTTCCACCGCCCTCGCCAGTGCCGCCGCCCTCGCCGGCTTTTCGCCCGTTAGCCAGGCTGCCTTCTTCGAAGACAGTAGCGCGACCCTCGAAACCCGCAACATGTACTTCAACCGCGACTTTCGCAGTGGCACCAGTGCCCAGCAATCCAAGCGTGACGAATGGGCCCAGGGCTTCATGCTCAACGTGCAGTCAGGTTATACCAACGGCACCGTGGGTTTTGGCGTGGACGCGCTGGGTATGCTCGGGGTCAAGCTCGACTCCAGCCCCGACCGCACCGGCACCGGCCTGCTGCCGACCCATGATGACGGGCGTGCCGCCAATGAATACTCCAAACTCGGCCTGACCGGCAAAATGAAGATCTCTGCCACCGAATTGAAAGTCGGCAGCCTGATCCCCGAACTGCCGACCCTCAAGCCCAACGACGGGCGCATTCTGCCGCAGACCTTTGAAGGCGGCCTGGTGAGCTCAAAGGAAATCAAGAACCTGACCTTCACCGGCGGGCGCCTGGATAAAGCCAAGGATCGTGACAGCACCGATTTCGAGGACATCGCCCTCAACAACAAGAACAGCCGTTTCGCCGGTACCGTGCCCGGCACGCATTTCGATTTCGGCGGTGTCGACTACAAGTTCACCGACAAGATCACCGGCAGTTACCACTTCGCTCAACTGGGTGAGGTCTACAACCAGCACTTCCTTGGCCTGGTCGCCTCGCAACCGTTCGGCCCGGGCACTTTCGCCACCGACCTGCGGCTGGCCATCAGCAATGACCAGGGCCAGGCCCGTGGCGGCAAGATCGACAACAAATCCCTCAACGGTCTGGTGAGTTATGCCTTGAGCGGGCATAAACTCACCGCCGGTTATCAGCACATGTCCGGTGACAGCGCGTTCCCGTATGTCGATGGTGCCGACCCGTATCTGGTCAACTTCGTGCAGATCAACGACTTTGCCGGCGCCGAAGAACGCTCCTGGCAGGCGCGTTACGACTACGACTTCGCCAAGCTTGGGGTTCCAGGCCTGAGCTTCATGACCCGTTACATCAGCGGTGACAACATCAAGCTGAAAAACGGCGCCACCGGCGAAGAGTGGGAACGCAACACCGAGATCAAATACGTGGTGCAAAGTGGTGCCCTCAAGGACGTCGCCGTGCGTCTGCGCAATGCCACCTACCGCTCCAACTACTCCGCCCGTGACGCTGATGAAGTGCGTTTGCTGGTGAGCTATAGCGTTGCCCTTTGGTAATTGATTCAACAAACGACAGCTCCTACACAAAAACAACTCCTGTGGAGACGAAAAATGGACTTATCACTGCGTAAAGTTGCATTAGCCGCCAGCTGCCTGCTGTTCGCCGGCCCACTGTTCGCCGACGTCGCCGGCGAGCCCAAGCGCCCGGAATGCATCGCCCCGGCCTCCCCCGGCGGTGGCTTCGACCTGACCTGCAAACTGGCGCAAAGCGCGCTGGTGAACGAAAAAATCCTGACCAAACCGATGCGCGTGACCTACATGCCCGGCGGTGTCGGCGCGGTGGCCTACAACGCCGTCGTCGCCCAGCGCCCAGCCGATGCCGGTACCCTGGTGGCCTGGTCCAGCGGCTCGCTGCTGAACCTGGCCCAAGGCAAGTTCGGTCGCTTCGACGAAAGCGCCGTGCGCTGGCTGGCAGCGGTGGGCACCAGCTACGGTGCCATCGCGGTGAAAAGCGACTCGCCTTACAAGAACCTCGACGACCTGGTTCAGGCGTTGAAGAAAGACCCGAGCAAAGTAGTGATCGGTTCCGGCGGCACGGTGGGCAGCCAGGACTGGATGCAAACCGCGCTGATCGCCAAGGCCGCCGGGATCAACCCGCGTGACCTGCGCTACGTCGCCCTCGAAGGCGGCGGTGAAATTGCTACGGCGCTGCTCGGTGGTCATATTCAGGTTGGCAGCACCGACATCTCCGACTCCATGCCGCACATCCAGAGCGGTGACATGCGCCTGCTGGCCGTGTTCGCCAACGAGCGTCTGGACGAGCCGGAAATGAAGGACATTCCGACCGCCAAAGAGCAAGGCTACGACATCGTCTGGCCAGTGGTTCGGGGTTTCTACCTCGGGCCAAAAGTCAGCGATGCGGAATACGCCTGGTGGAAAAACGCCTTCGACAAACTGCTGGCCTCTGAAGACTTCGCCAAGCTGCGCGATCAGCGTGAACTGTTCCCGTTCGCCATGACCGGGCCAGAGCTGGACACCTACGTGAAGAAGCAGGTAGCGGACTACAAACTGCTGGCCAAAGAGTTCGGCCTGATTCAGTAATCGCCTCTGTTACGCGGCCAGCCCCTTGCGCATCAAGGGGCTGGCCCAGGAGTTTGTCATGCTCTTACAACGCATTTTTGCCTCGGTGCTGTTACTGGCCTGTCTTGGCCTGGCACTGATGGCCTGGCCGTATCAAGCGGCATTTTCCTATGAACCCGTCGGCCCCAGAGCCTTTCCGTTGTTGATGCTCGGCTTGATGGGCGTGGCACTGCTGTACATGGTGTTTCGCCCTGCGCCGATCAAACACAGTGAAGACGAGCCGCCACTGGACCGCGAAACCCTGACCAAGATCGGTATCTGTGTCGTTCTGCTGCTGGTGTTCGCCGGAACCTTCGAACCGCTCGGGTTCATTGTTTCGAGCATCCTCATCGGCGTACCGATGGCCCGCTTGTACGGTGGCCGCTGGTTGCCGAGCGTGGTGATCATCAGTTTGATGAGCGTCGGTCTGTACATGCTGTTCGACCGGTTGATGGACGTGCCACTGCCGTTGGGCCTGCTCGACGTTCTGGAGAACTGATATGGATACCCTTAACTACCTCGGCCAGGGTTTCGGTGTCGCACTGACCCCTTACAACCTGGTCACCGCGTTGTGCGGCACATTGATCGGCACCGTGGTCGGCTTGTTGCCGGGCCTGGGGCCGATCAACGGCGTGGCGTTGTTGATCCCGATTGCGTTCGCCCTCGGCCTGCCACCGGAATCCGCGCTGATCCTGTTGGCTGCCGTCTACCTGGGCTGCGAATACGGCGGACGGATCAGTTCGATTCTGTTGAACATCCCGGGCGAAGCGTCCACCGTCATGACCACCCTCGATGGCTACCCCATGGCCCGCCAGGGCATGGCCGGCGTGGCGCTGTCGTTGTCGGCCTGGAGTTCGTTCATCGGCGCCTTCATCGCCACCTGCGGCATGGTGCTGTTCGCCCCGTTGCTGGCGAAATGGGCCATCGCCTTCGGCCCGGCGGAATACTTCGTGCTGATGGTCTTCGCCATTGTCTGCCTCGGTGGCATGGCCGGTGATCGACCGTTGAAAACCTTCATCGCCGCGCTGATCGGGTTGTTTCTGTCGTGCGTCGGAATCGATGCCAACAGCGGCGTGTACCGTTTCACCGGAGACAACATCCACCTCACCGACGGTATTCAGTTCGTGGTGTTGGTGCTGGGCCTGTTCTCCATCAGCGAAATCCTGTTGCTGCTGGAAAAAACCCATCATGGCCAGGAAGCCGTGAAAGCCACCGGGCGAATGATGTTCAACTTCAAGGAAGCCGCCTCGGTGTTCGTGGTGAACATCCGTTGTGGCGTTCTGGGGTTCATCATGGGCGTGTTGCCGGGTGCTGGTGCGACGCTGGCCAGTGCCGTTGCCTACATGACCGAGAAACGCATTGCCGGCGCCAGCGGCACCTTCGGCCAGGGCGACAAACGTGGCCTCGCGGCACCGGAAACCGCCATCGGCGGTGCAGCCTGCGGCGCACTGGTACCGATGCTGACCCTCGGCGTACCGGGTTCGGGCACCACGGCGGTGATGATCGGCGCCCTGTCGCTGTACAACATCACCCCGGGGCCGCTGTTGTTCCAACAGCAACCGGACATCGTCTGGGGCCTGATCGCCTCGTTGTTCGTCGCCAACGTCATGCTGGTGATCCTCAACATCCCGATGATCCGCATCTTCACCCGCATCCTTGCCGTGCCGAACTGGGCACTGGTGCCGGTGATCGCGATCATTACCGGGATCGGCGTCTACGCCGTGCATGCGACGACCTTCGACCTGTTCCTGATGATCGGTATCGGCATCTTCGGCTACATCCTGCGCAAGCTGGATTTCCCGTTGTCACCGGTGTTGCTGGGGTTCATTCTCGGCGGGTTGATGGAGCAGAACCTGCGACGTGCGCTGTCGATTTCCAACGGTGCGCTGGAAATCCTCTGGTCGAGCCCCATCACCTTCGGTTGCTGGGTACTGACGGCGATCATGTTGCTGATGCCGATCCTGCGCATCTGGCGCAAACGCTCCGTGGCGCGGCGTGCAATCGCCGATGTCTGATCGGCCGTTCAAAAGCTGGTGGGGAACACCGCTGGTCGGTCTGCTGGGCGGGTACCTCGCCAGCCAGATCGGCTGGCCGCTGCCATGGATGGTCGGCTCGTTGCTGGCGATCATCCTGGTGCGCTGCCTGACACCCTGGCAATTGGCGGAAATCCCTGGCGGGCGTAAATGCGGCCAGTGGATTGTCGGCATCGGCATTGGCCTGCACTTCACCCCGCTGGTGATCGAGCAGGTCATGCGCCACTTTGGCCTGATCTTCTTCGGGGCGCTGGTCACCAGCCTGTCGGCAGTGGTCGGGGTCTGGTTGTTGCGGCGCACCGGCGAGGATCGCGCCACTGCCTTTTTCTCCAGCATGCCGGGCGGCTCCGGTGAAATGGTCAACCTTGGCGCACGCAATGGCGCCGTGCTCAGCCGCGTCGCGGCAGGGCAAAGTCTTCGGGTGCTGGTGGTGGTGCTGTGTGTACCGGCAGCCTTCAAATACCTGCTCGGGGACGGCGTTCCACAACTGCATCCGGCCAGCGTCGATTGGCGCTGGCTGGCGGTGTTGTTTCCGGCCGGTGCCCTGCTCGCCTGGATCTGGCAACGGTTGCGCCAGCCCAACCCCTGGCTGTTCGGCCCGTTGCTGGTGAGTGCGGCGGTGAGCATCGGCTGGGACTTGCACATCGGCCTGCCCCACGGTGGCAGTCAGATCGGCCAATGGCTGATCGGCAGTGGCCTGGGCTGTCACTTCAATCGGCAGTTCTTCCGTCGCGCACCATCGTTCATGGGCCGGACCCTGATCGGTACGGCGCTGACCATGCTGATCGCCACACTGGCGGCGCTGGGGCTGAGTGCGCTGACCCAACTGGACCTGCGCTCACTGACCCTGGGCATGATGCCCGGTGGCATTGCAGAAATGAGCCTGACCGCTGAAACCTTGCAACTGTCGGTGCCTTTGGTGACGGCGATGCAGGTGATGCGGCTGTTGTTTGTGCTGTTTCTGGCGGAGCCGTTGTTCAGGTATTGGAACCGGTTGCCGGATTCCGTCTGATAGACCGAGGTGCCCCCATCGCGAGCAGGCTCGCTCCCACATTGGATCTCCTGTGTGTCGGAAATCCTGTGGGAGCGAGCCTGCTCGCGATGGTTTTCAGACTGGAGGCAACCGCCAGTCGATCGGCGTCTCGCCATTCTGTTCAAGATACTTGTTGGTGCGGCTGAAGTGCCCGCAACCGAGGAATCCGCGGTAAGCCGACAGCGGCGACGGGTGCACCGAGGTCAGCACCAGATGCTTGGTGGCATCGATCAGTTTCTGTTTGCTCTGCGCATGAGCGCCCCATAGCAAAAACACCAGATGGGGCTGATGCTCGCTGACCACCTCGATAATCCGATCGGTAAAGTGCTGCCAGCCCTTGCCCGCATGGGCGTTGGCATTGGCCCGCTCCACGGTCATGGTGGTGTTGAGCATCAGCACGCCCTGGTCGGCCCAGCTTTGCAGGTAACCGTGGTTCGGGATGTCGATGTTCAGGTCGCGCTTCAACTCTTTATAGATGTTCACCAGCGACGGTGGCGCCGGCACACCCGGTTGCACCGAGAAGCACAAGCCATGGGCCTGACCCGGGCCGTGGTACGGGTCCTGGCCGAGGATCACCACTTTGACCTTGTCCAGCGGCGTCGAATTGAGGGCGTTGAAGATCATCGGCCCCGGCGGATAGATTTCCTTGCCTGCGGCGTTTTCCTGCCGCAGAAACTCGCGCAACTCAGCCATGTAAGGCTGGTCGAATTCGGCACGCAGTGCTTCCTTCCAGCTCGGTTCGAGTTTGATACGGTCATCAGCAGTCATGGTTACACCCGAGTATTCAATGGGGCGAACCCTAGGAAAGCCCACCGCGCTTGTCAATTGATCTGACGCAGATCCAGCACTTTCTCGTACAGCGATCATACTGAACGTTCAATTCAGTCATCGAGGTCAAAATGAATCTGCACTTCGAAGAACTCACCGGCACGGACGGCGCACGCATCGGCATCGCCAGCCTGGATGCCGAAAAATCCCTGAACGCCCTCTCGCTGCCGATGATCAGGGCCTTGAGCGATCAACTGGAGGCCTGGGCCAAAGAGCCGCAGATTGTCTGCGTGCTGTTACGCGGTAATGGCGCCAAGGCGTTCTGCGCCGGCGGTGAAGTGCGCAGCCTGGTAGAAGCCTGTCGAGCCCATCCCGGTGAAGTGCCGCCCTTGGCCGCACAGTTTTTCTCGGCGGAATATCGCCTTGATTTTCGCTTGCACACCTACCCTAAACCGCTGATCTGCTGGGGCCACGGTTACGTCCTCGGTGGCGGCCTGGGGTTGCTGCAAGGCGCGAGCATTCGCATCGTCACCCCGAGCAGTCGCTTGGCCATGCCCGAAATCAGTATCGGCCTGTACCCGGATGTTGGCGCCAGTTGGTTTTTGTCACGATTGCCCGGCAAGCTCGGCCTGTTTCTTGGTTTGACCGGCGCGCAGATGAACGCACGCGACGCCATTGACCTGGACCTGGCTGACCGCTTCTTGCTGGATGAACAGCAGGAGGAGCTCATCGAAGGTCTGCTGCAACTGAACTGGCAGGAACAGACGCCAATGCAGCTCAACAGCCTGCTCAAGGCCTTGCAGCAAGAAGCCGTCGGGCAAATGCCCGAGGCCCAATGGTTGCCACGACGCCAGCAGATTGATGAGCTGCTGGATGTCAGCGATGTACGCTGTGCCTGGCGCGCCATCAGCCTGTTGGGCGATCACCGCGACTTGCTGCTGGCCCGCGCGGCAAAAACCCTGCACGAGGGCTGCCCATTGACTGCTCATTTGGTCTGGGAGCAGATCCAGCGTGCTCGGCACCTGTCATTGGCCGAGGTATTCCAGATGGAATACACCATGAGCCTGAACTGCTGCCGGCACCCGGAATTCAGTGAAGGTGTTCGTGCCCGCTTGATCGACAAGGACCAGAAGCCGCACTGGCATTGGCCGGACATCAACGCGATACCTGAAGCGGTGGTCCAGGCGCATTTTCATAAGGTCTGGGAAGGTCGGCATCCGCTGGCGGATTTGTCGGATTATTGAAATCCGGGCATAAAAAAAGCGGCGCTGAATGCGCCGCTTGATCGTTGCAAGGCCTAACGGTGGCCCTCCCAATTGCGGCGGCCATCGCGACCATCGCGACCATCACGGTCACCATGTCTGTCGTGATCACGCCCGTCACGATGCCCCCGGTCATCCCATTCCCGGCGGCCATGGCCACCCTCTTCGCGATGACCCCAGCCATGGCGGTCGCGGTCATCCCAGCCACGACTCTGGTAAACGCGGTACTCGACTCGCGGTGGTGCCTGGTAGTAACGCGGCGCTGGCTGGTAATAGCGCGGCGCTGGCTCGTAGTAACGCGCAGGCGGTGCGGAGTAATAGGTTCCACCTCCGTAGTAATAAGCCGGCGCCGGCGAGGTGTAGACCTCACGGCTGTAATTACCGGGACCTTCGTCGTAATAGGGAACACAAGCAGAAAGCGTCAAACCCAATGAAGCAATGAGAAGAAGTCGACGATACATGGCGGCCTCCTGGACCGCGAATGAGCCATACCAGCGACGCTGGTCAGCGGCAGCCAATTCATCTGACTGACGAAACATCTGACAGCAAAATCGGAATCTGGTGCGATTTAGAAACAAATTTACACACGTAGCCAATAACGCTTCTCAACCGCTGGAAGCCGGCATGAAATCAGCGGCCCGCCCAACTTGCACAGCCTGTTGTCACGCAACGATCAGGCGATGTACCGTGCCAAGCCTATCGACCCTGACCAAACCTGCGCAGAAGTGCCCCACTCCAGTGATGAATAAACCTGACCTCTGCCCGGCCTGCGGCGCCAGCAACGATTGCAGCCTGGCCGATCCGCGAACCGCCGACCAGGCCTGCTGGTGCTACGCCGTGACTATCGACCCGGCAGTGCTGCTGGCGTTGCCCGCCGAACTGCGCGACCAGTCGTGCCTGTGCCCGAGCTGCGCTCAAGTCGAGTCGCAGCTGCAAGCAGCCCTATAGGGTAAGATGCGCGCCCTTTTCCAATCTGCCGACCGTCATGCGTGTTGACCGTTTCCTCAGCAACCTGCCCCGCTTCAACCGCAAACAGGTGCGCCTGCTATTGGTCGAACGGCGGATCAAGGTCGACGGGCAGATCATCAGCGATCCGCATTGTGAAGTGCGCGAGTTCAGCCGTGTCGAGTGCGACGACGAAGTACTGCAAGCCGGCAAACCACCGCGCTACTTCATGCTGCACAAACCGCTAGGTTGTGTCAGCGCCACGCGCGACCCGCAACACCCGACTGTCCTCGACCTGCTCCTTGAACCTGACAAGGACGACCTGCACATCGCCGGGCGTCTGGACTACAACACCACCGGGCTGATGCTGATCACCAACGACGGTTCCTGGTCGCGGCGCCTGACCCAACCGCAGACCAAGCTGCCGAAGGTCTACTACGTCGAAACCGAACAGCCGATAACGCCAGAGTACGCACAGACCTTCGCCCAAGGCCTGTACTTCGCCTTTGAAGATCTCACCACCCAGCCCGCCGACCTGGTGCTGCTGGGCGAAAAATCTGCACGGTTAAGCATTGTCGAAGGTCGTTATCACCAGGTGAAGCGGATGTTCGGCCACTTCGATAACAAGGTCTTGCGCCTGCACCGCGAACGCATGGGGCCGCTGCTACTCGACGACACATTGAGGCCGGGTGAGTACCGCCCGCTGAGCGCCAGAGAAATCCAGCTGATCTGAAGCAAGCGACCGCTGAGCAGATGCTGTCGAACAATTTACGAACTGCACTTGCGCGATGGCCACTCCCCTGCTTGAATCAGGACGTCGGCCGAAATGTGACCGGCAAGTCATAACATACTTCTAAGAAACTTTTTGTCGGTAGAGCGCCTCGCAGATTCCACCTCTCCCGACAGACTGCCCGCCAATAACAATACCCGTCGACCAGCCTCACCGGATCGACATGGGCTCAAAAATTCCAGGCGTATGCCTACCTGTCACAAAGCTCGTGCAATCTCATTGCGCGCATACCCGCTTGCCAGGAGTCTTACGACATGAGGCCAGAAATCGCTGTGCTGGATATACAAGGTCAGTACCGGGTTTACACGGAGTTCTATCGCGCAGACGCCGCAGAGAAGACCATTATTCTGGTCAACGGCTCGATGGCCACGACTGCATCGTTTGCACAAACCGTGAAAAACCTGCACCCGCAATTCAACGTGGTGCTGTACGACCAGCCTTACGCGGGCAAGTCAAAAGCCCACAATCGGCATGAGAAAATGCTCACCAAGGAAATCGAAGGGCAGATCCTCCTTGAGCTGATCGACCATTTTGCCGCGGAACACGTGATGTCATTCTCGTGGGGTGGCGCAGCCACCATGATCGCTCTGGCGCAGCGCCCGCGCCGGATCGAAAAAGCCGTGATCAGCTCGTTCTCGCCGGTGGTCAACGAGCACATGCGCGACTACCTGGAGCGCGGTGTCGACTACCTCGGCAAGCTCGACCGCGACCGTGTCGGCCACCTGGTCAACAACACCATCGGCAAGCACCTGCCATCGCTGTTCAAACGCTTCAACTATCGTCACGTCAGCACCTTGGCCGAACACGAATACGGGCAAATGCACTTCCACATCAGCCAGGTACTCAACAGCGATCGCATGTGCTACCTCAAGGCGGCCAAGCACATCGACGTGCCGGTGCTGTTCATGAACGGTGAATGGGACGAGTACACCGCCGCCAGCGATGCCCACTTGTTCGCCAGCCATGTGCAACACAGCACGTTCAGCACCATCCGGGCCACCGGGCACTTTCTCGACATGGAGCACAAAGCCGCCTGCCGAGACAGCCGCCACGCACTGCTGGGGTTCCTGAAACCGGCTCATCATGAAGGCCGAACGCGTTCCCACTTCACCCAGGACCACCATGCATTGGCCATTTGAAACAGCGTCCTCGCGAGCAACCTCGTCTTCCTAGGCACATACACTACTTGCCGGAACGAGGCTTGCCCGCGACAGACCGCAACACGGTTTCAAACCCTGTGTATCGCCCTAATCGCCAGCGCTGAACCTGCCGCCGACGACGCATTGCCTTGCTTGCCAAAACCTGCAAAAAACCACGTAAACACAGATCCGCTAAAGAAAAACTTCAAATCCCCGGCCACATCTGGTAAAAAGTCAGCCGCTCTGAGCGGGTGTCGTATAATGGCATTACTCCAGCTTCCCAAGCTGATAACGAGGGTTCGATTCCCTTCACCCGCTCCACTTCTCTCCTAACTCATTGATTTCACTGAAATCTACCGAGCAGAAAGCGAGCTAGTCACGTAGTCCTCCTACAAAGGGCTCCTACAACGTGACGCAACACAACAACCTCTACCGCCGTTCGAGCGGAATCTATGTCCTTCGCATCACCGTCCCGGCTCGCTATCGCGTTCAATTCGGTCAAAGAGAAATTCACGCGTCTACCCGGACCACTGATCATCGCGAAGCGAAGGCTGTAGCATTGCACCTGTCGGAGCAATGGCAATCATGCATAAGTGAGCTAGAAAAAGTGAACGAGAAGAAGGTGATTGAAGGCAGCCCTCTGCTGGCAGGAGCGGGGTTAATCAGCATTCAAGACTTCTGCGAGACCTTCGAGGTTTCAGCGAAGCTGGTGCTCCATGAGGTCTTGAACAACAACATCCACATCGCATGTATGCTGAACGCCCAACCAATGTATTGGGTTGACGATTACACCGTAGTGGACCGGCAAGAAGACACTGACGGCTTCGTCTTGGACAGTGCATTTGAGCTGGGCATACCGCAAACCTTCACGGGACACCTCAGACCTTTCCATCGCCGCCAAACGATTGCAAATATCATTGACTGTGGCTATTCCGACGAAACCGCGTTTCGCTTCAAGCTAAATACTCGGATAGCAGCTTTCTGCGACTTGCCCGGCGTTCGGCTCAATACAAATTCTGTATTCATTACGAAGGTTCAAGCCGAAAAAATCAGGGCTCCTTGGGTAAAAGCTGCGGATTCCACGACACTTGGACACTCAGCCCACGATCATTTGGACACTCGTTCCGCGCTCACTTGGACACCTGATCCGCGTCCACTTGGACAGGCAGTCGGAGCGCAGCGACGCAGGTTTGCATTGTTAGTCTGAAG